>CACXNV010000006.1 GCA_902769185.1 uncultured Erysipelotrichaceae bacterium
GAACCACAAGATAGTGATAAGGGTGATATCGCTCGAGCAATTTTTTATATGGTGGCGAGATACAACTATTATTCTGGTAGTGATAGCGATGGTATTGATTCAAATAACCCAAACTTAGTTCTTACTCAATCACTTAGCGATTGGTCTAATACAGGATATAGTTCTACAACATCTACAAAAGGATATATGGGTGTTATGACTGATTTATTAGCATGGCATCACACTGATCCGGTTGATAGTTTTGAAATCCATAGAAACAATCTTTTATATAAAAACTTCACAAACAATAGAAATCCATTTATTGATTTTCCTGAATGGGCAGATTTTATCTGGGGTTCAGTAGATTATGATGGAAGCACATATAAATCTCATAGTACCACTCCTACTGGCTATGCCACTCCTAGTAGTGACACTATTAACGGCTATAATCCAACTGGAACAGTTAATGTCACTGGTGTTTCTTTAAATAAAAGCAGTGCTAGCATGGCAGTTAATGGGATTTTAACTTTAACTGCTAGTGTGACTCCTGCTAATGCGACAAATAAAAATGTCACATGGAGTTCTAGTAATACTTCGGTTGCTACTGTTTCTAGTAGTGGAGTAGTAACTGCTAAAGCAACTGGAGATACTACTATTACTGTTAGAACTAGTGATGGCGGATATACTGCAACATGTGCAGTCAGTGTCAAAGCTTTACAATCTATTTCAGTAAGTGGACAAATTACAACATTTAGTGTTGGAGATGTTTTTGAATTTGGTGGTACAGTTACTGCAAATTATGGTTCGGATATTTATGAAGACGTAACTAGTTCTGCAACTTTTGATGGATATGATATGTCCTCAACTGGTCAGCAAACTGTCACAGTAAGTTATGGCGGAAAGTCAACTACATACACAATTAACGTTACTGAATCTGAGGAAGGTTTAGCTTCTGGCAGCGTTGTTGCCACTAATGGTGCTTTTGAAGGATGGACCCCAAGTGGAACTGGAGACGCATATAAAGATGGGTCAGCAAGATTTGATAGTACTGGTGATACGGTATACAAGTTCAGCATTTTTACTGGTGATGTTAGCGATTTTATGACTAGTTTAAAAGTTACAATTAATGGCAAACATAATTCCTCTACTACAGGAGATCCGGACGGCAATATCTATAAAGTTGAAGCAATATCAGGCGATGCTAATAACATTATTGTTAAAAGTACATTAACTAAACAAGGTGCTGATACTTTTGGTGCATCTTATAAAGATGTAGATTTTGATTTTAGTAGTGGTCTAGCTGGAACAACAGGAATTAGATTTACATATTCAACAAAAAGCAGTGGTAACCTTGCAGTTAAATCAATTTCGTGGTCTGCAACATATGAACAGCCAACCTCTATAAGTGCTGTTGTGAAAAATGATAGAGTTTTTTATGCTGGTGAAATCATTACTGAAAATGATATTACTGTCACTACAAATTTAGGTAATGATATTACTGCATTAGTGGACTTTGAAGATTACCAATTCACTTATAGTGATGCTCCTAGCGGTGGCGCTGCTGCACATAAAGAGTTCCCTATCTATTTCAAAGAATTGGACACTACACTAGATGTCACTATAAAAAGAAAGGCGTATCAGGGGGAAACTAGTGATACCTTGAATAATAGTTTTATTGGCGTTAGTGGTACATATTACAAAAGTTGGAGCGGAAAATCAGATCAATCTTCAGCTGTTTATGCTGGATATTCAGCCGGCGGAAGTGGCGATTATGTCTCAATTCAACTAAATTCAAGCGGTAGCGCAGGTATTGTTTCTACGACATCAGGGGGCAATTTAAAATCTATTACTGTTACTTTTAATTCATATACGACAGACAACAGATCTGTTGAAATTTACTATAAAGATACTGCTTATGAAGAATCTACCGACTTATATAGCGAGACTACTAGAGGTACATTAGCGGGCAGTATTACTGAGACATCTACTACTCACTCTGGCACAGTGAATATCACTGGATCTCATGGTTATATTGGTTTGAAATCTGGAGGATCTGCTATTTATATCGATAGCATTGTCATTACATACGCAGAAGAAAAATCAACTTCTAATGTCTCTAACTACATTATGTATGAAGACACCACCAATCAATGCAACAGCAAAACAGATGTTGCCATTGGATATCTCAATAACTTATCTACAAGTGAAAAAACAACATTTATGACTAGTGATGACTTTGTCATTTCTACTGCTAGAGAAAGATTTAATGCTTGGCTTAGAAATCAAGGTAAATCAATTACTCCTAATAATGGGGATTATGTGATTCAAAGTAATAATAAAATTACTCTAACAACTCTAATTGGTAATAAAAATATATCTACAGTTGTTGCGGTTATTTTGTCCGCTTTTGGTGTATTATCTATAAGTGGATATTTCTTATTTAAAAAAAAGAAAGAAGATTAATTATGGACAAGATTGAATTATTTAAAAAAGAAGATGGGTCAGTATGGTATCGCTATAAAGGGAAGGAAGCTAAAATTAGTGAACTTAATATTCCTTTATTTGCCCAATTATATAAACAATTAGGTCAACTCCCATCATTCTCATTCCCTCAAGATGACATGGAACTTAATATTTTAAGTAAGACTCTAATTGAAAATATTAAGCAAACATCAACTAGATTATTTTAATAGTTGCATTTTTTATAGGGTTCAATATAATAATGACACTGGTCATTCCTGCTATTAATTTAGCAAGACCCGCGAGAAATCGTGGCCTTCATCTGGAAGGTTTTTTTCTTTGCTTTTTATATAGATTTTGGTTGATATAATTTGACAATTATATAACCTGTGATACAATTTTTTTGCTCTTCTAGGGAGCGTACATGGGGTCGTATTGGATTCGACGGAGATGTGCAGGGCATTAATTGCAGCGGTTGGTAACCTTAAACCAAAAACAAAATAACTGACAACAGTTATATGAGAGCTCCTAGAGCTCAATCTCTCTGCTTAGCTTAATTTACCCGATATAGGGTCCCGACAATTGTTGGGGCAGAGCGCCCTTTAAGGTTTTAGTTCTTTCACGCTTAAAGTAGGTGTCATAACAAAAGAATAGTGGACTAGAGTAGATGAGTTACTAGTTCATGAAACTTCGTTCATCTCGCGTAGTGTAGTTAGTCGATATACAAAGCTATGTTAAATGTAAATATCGTCTAAGCTGTAGACGTTATTGTATGGCCATCTTCGGACGTGGTTTCGACACCACCGGCTCCACCAAATTACCTATTATCTATATTTATATATATTAAGGAGAATTTAATTATTATGAAGATTTGTATCTCTGCTGAATCTACTATTGATTTACAAAAAGAGCAACTTGATGAATTTGGTATTCATACTTTACCATTTACTGTTTTATTAGGCGCTGATCCTAAATTTGATGGAGTCATTACTCCAACTGAGATTTTTGATTATGTTGATAAGACTGGTGTTTTACCAAAAACAAGTGCAATCAATGAAATTCAATTCGAAGAATACTTTAAAGCTTTATTAAAAGAATATGATGCGATTATTCACTTTGCTTTAAGTAGTGAAATCTCTAGTGCGTGTAATAACGCGATGAACGCTGCTAAAGGATTAAAAAATGTCTTTGTAGTGGATTCTAGAAGCTTATCTACCGGTATTGCTTTAGAGGCTATTTATGCTTCTAGACTCGCTAAAGAAGGATTATCTCCTGAAGAAATCGTTAAGAAAGTAGAAGCAAGAATTCCATATAATCAAACTAGCTTTGTACTTGCCACTGTTGATTATTTATATAAAGGTGGAAGATGTTCTGGTTTAGCTAAATTAGGCGCAATGCTATTTAGAATTAGACCTCAAATCATTATGGCGGAAGGCAAGATGAGCCCAGGAAAGAAATATATGGGTAAACAACTTGGATGTGTTGAAAGCTACGCTAAAGACACATTAGATCAATTTAATAACCCAGATAAGAGTTTAGTCTTTATTACTCACTCTATGGCCACTCCAGAAATGGTAGAAGCTTGTAGAAAAGAATGTGAAGCTAGAGGATTTAAACGTATTATTGTTACTACTGCTGGCGCTACTATTTCGTCTCACTGTGGTCCAAAATGCATTGGAATATTATATTTCAATGATGGCGATAAATAAAAAGAATTGATGTAATCAAAACAAGTATTATTGGTTATTGACTGATAACACTTGTTTTTTTATTCTATTTGGTAGAAAGGATATTTATATAAATATGGAAAAAACAAACAAAGTAATGAGAATTGTTTTGAGTATTGTGACTTTTGTTGTTGTCGCCTTATTTGTCGTTTCATTATTTGCTTTACCAGTTGAATCTACAGTTCAAGGTAATCAAACAAATAATTTAAACATTTACGACATTATCAAAGCATTCTTCCAAGGCATTGAACAAATGCAAGCAATGGGCGAACAAGGACTTCAACTACTCCCTGCTCTTCTCGCTATCTTAATGACAATGGTTTTTGCAATCGTATTCGGTATTATTGCATTAGTCAAAGGCATTATCTTACTTGTTAAGACAATCAAAGGAATGTCTGGAAAAGGCGAATTAGAACCATTATTAAAATCCTTAGTTGGATTTGGTTCAATCTTAGTCATTTACATTGCATTACTCTTAGGTATTATCTATTCACACAACCCAGCTCAAACCATCAGTTTAGGTGCTGGTACTGACATGATGTTGTCATGTGGTGTCGTCTCCTTAGCTATTGCTGGAGCCTATCGTATTGCTGTTAAAGACGAAAGAAAACTCGTTAACAAGATCCTTAGCTTAGCTACTTCCGCTCTTGTTATCGTTGGTGTCTTAGTCGCATTCTCTGCTTCTGTCGCACAAGGTGAAGACACTTCATTTGGTTTATTAGTGCTCTTCCCACAATTCATTTCCTTTGTGGCATCTGGTCATGCTGATTCTTCAGTTATCACCGGTTATGTCTTTGCTGTTATTGGCGTTGTCGCTATTTGCGTCAGCCTTGGTATGGCAAAAGGCGTTATCTGCAATGGCTTCACAGTTGATGTTGAAGGCAAAAATCCAGATTTCGCAAAATCCTCTATCGTTAAATCCGCCGTTTGGTTTGGTTTAATGGTCGTTGGCTTTGTCTTAATCGTTGTCGGCCTTAACAAAGGTGGTATCGGTTTAGGTGCTGGTGCTATTGTTGGTATGGTTATGGGTGCTTTAGCTTTAGCAGCCGCTATCGTCAACAAAGTTTTAGCAAACAAATCTAAAGCTCCTGAAGCTGAAGAACCAAAAGCTGAATAATTACTTTATTTAGAAATAGAAAAGCTGAGTTTTCCACATTATTTGGACAGTGTCCAATAATTGAGAAAAACAGTTTTTTTATATTTATATAAGTATGGTATTCTTTTTCGCGTAGGGGAAAGTTATGAATCTATATCTTGGACCAAATGATAAAGTGATGAATAATGATGAAGAGACTGTTGAAGTCATTGAAGTTATTGAAAACTACAACGATTATTCAGATATCGATGATGTAGATGAAATAATCGACCTTGATGAATTATTATTCTAGAAATAGCGAATTATATCGCTATTTTTATTTATTTAAAAATGTATTATCATTATCCATATGAATAAATTGAAGCTTTTTGGCAAATATAGTGCGGCAATTACTTTTTTAGCTTTTGAATTCTTTGCTTTAATTGCTTTTAACTATAGTGGATCATTTGTTTTATTTGGTTCTTTATCTTTGGCGTTATGCCTTTTGTTAATCTTATTTAATATCGCGGAAATTAAAACTAAAGGGCTTTCTAATGTTGCTTTATTTTTCATCCCTTTATTTTTATTTGTTTTATTAACTGCGGTTGGTAACTATAACACGGTGCACACTAAAGTGTTTGGTCATTTTTCTTGGGCTGAAACAGTCTTTATTCCTTTAGGCTTATTAGCTATGGCCTTTAATGGTTATCTATTAAGCATTGATAAGAATTTTAAATTAAAGACATTTATCACTGTAGTGTTTTCAGCATTAGCGGTTTATGTATTAATTAACTTTATTTATAACTTAATTAGTTTTGGAGCGTTTTATCCTCTTGTTTATAAAGGGTATTACTTATATTACTCTGGCATCAAAAGCGAACTTCCTGTAAACGAGTTTGCCTATGTATTAGAAGGGTTTAAATTTGTGGAAGTAAAGATGGCTCATTATGTTTTGTTCCCATTACTTTTATTATCTAGTAGCGTGATGCTTTTATTTACTTCTCCTAAAAAAGAAAAAGGCTATTTTATTACTTATTTAGCGTTTACTCTTTTAGCCTTATTTGCTTTAATCTTTATTCCTTCTTTATTATCGCTAGGTGGAATAATCGCTACTGCATTATTAGTTTTAGTTATTTATCTAGGTAAGACTTATGTTAAAACTAGAAAAGTCTTTAAGATTGTTTTATTTATTCTATTAGGTCTAGCCTTATTAGGATATTTATTCTATGTAATTGCAGTCGCTACAGGAATGAGTAATTCCTTTACAGGCATATTAGATAGAATATTTAACTCTAATAGATACGCTAGAAGAGTTAATCCAATATTAATTAATTTATTCTCAAGTAGTAAGTTTTTAGGATTCTATGGCAATCAAACCGCACCTAGCGTCATTGATGAAGTGAGCTTATCAGGCTTCTTTATCTTTGATAGTTTTATGACTAGTGGGGTGATTGGAGCGTTTGCAATCTTTACTTTTATATTCCTAGGCTTTAAATCATTTAAGAAATATTTCTATTCGCATAAAGATGAATTTAGATTGCAGGCCACTATGTTACTATTTTTAATTGTCTTTGTTGGTTATAGCGCTTTCTTTAACGAAGGAGAATATACGTTATACTATAACGTTTATAAGCCTTTATATTTAACTTCCCCATTTATTTTAATGATCTTTATGCTTTCTTATGTTATTTGTAAATCAAGAGTGGAAACAGAAGAAGTAAAGGAGGAAATTGTTAATGAATAAAAAAATGAAATATTTATTACTATTACCTTTAACTACGATTGTTTCTTGCGGTTATAGTTCTTCTTATTTAGTGGAAGGAAATAAATATACTTCTGCAAAGTTCTCTGAAAATTATTATATCCACTGGGATAATGAGCTAAAATCCGCTCATAAAAAAGAAGTTATTGATGTTACTAATGAAGCTTTAATTACTGGAATTAACTATAGTTATTTTGCGGATAACACGATTACTGGATTAGGCGAAATTGATCCAAATTACTTTGAAGCTGATCCAGGCTTAGAAGAGTTTGCTAATGATTTTAAAATGAATAGTGTTGATGATTCATTTAATTATGGGTATCAATCTAAATTATTCGATGGACAAATGGTGTGTGGCGGACAAAATGGACGTCCTGAATACGCTTATCAACTTGGAAGAGTGCAAATTAATAGAAACGGATTCTCTATAAGGTTCTCTAAAGAAAGTACTGATTTACATTATTTTGCTTTGAATTTTAAAGCATCTACCGATAACACTAAAAAATGTTATCCAGTTGATGGAACTACTTTAGCGACTACAGACACACAACTCTTCCATAACTCAAAGATTAATTTAACTATTACTTTATATAACAAAACATTAAATGGTATTGAAGGTTATCCATTCTCTATGGATGTTGAATTTGATAATAAGCACACTAATGATGGTCATTATTACACCTTCATAGCTTTTGATTTAGAGGATTATGAATTATCACGTTTAGTAGGAGTGTCTTTAGAATTTACAGTCTTAGAAGACGCCTTAATTTCCTATAATGAAGGTAAGACATATATAGAAGGCGGGGAAACAAAAAACGTAGACCTCACAATTGATGACTACGCTTTATTCTTATATGAATTATTTTTCCCTTACACTAGTTGGAATTAACGATATTTAGATATATCGAGCCATTTGCCCATTTCAAAGTCACACTTATCATCATCTAATATTAATGTTCCTTTAGCAGGGGTGAAGGTCATCTCTGAAAAATAAATTTTTCCATTAATGTTATATAAATCCACTCTGACAAATGGGAATTTAGAGGCTAATTTCTCCGCGACTACAACCATCTCATCAAAATTAGATGGTTTTTTTAATGGATAGTCAGTCTTTTTCCAACCATTAAATTGAGATCCGTCAAATGGAGTCCAATCAATGTAATAATTGTTATATTTAATATCTACTCCTCTAGAAGTAACTACATAAAGATTTTTTGCTTTTCCATTAAAGACATGAATCTTATATTCAGTAGGTAGTTTACCGTTTTCAAGCATTAACTCTTCGATGATGATTTGTGGCTTAATTTTTGAGTAGTGGAGCTCTAAAGTTTTCTTACCGTAATTAGTTTTAAGCCATTTATTAAATTTCTTTTTGAGCTCTTCATAGTTTATTTTACTTTTATCATAGCAAATATAATTCATCGCGCAGCCATGGCTACACTTTAAAACAAATTGATTTGGGAGCTTAGAAAAATTTATATCTTCAAATCTATCAAAAACCCCATAGATTTTGATTAATAATTCGTCAAAACCCTGTTCTTTTACGTATTCTCTTACTCCAACTCGACCAGCGCATTTACTCGCTAAATCATTTTTTGGATAGACATATAAACGTAGATATTGGAGTTTTTCTGTATAGCGGTTTAGCCCTTTCCAATCAAGCTTATGATGAGTGATATATTTATATTGATATGAGATATATCCTTTTTTAGAGACACACTTAACTAAGCCTCTAAAAGGAGAGACTAAAGCTCTTTTAAATTTATTTTCTTTTAAATTAGGATTAGACATTGTTATTTGCTCTCCTTTTCTTAGAAAATGAACTCACTAAGTCTTCTTTTAAAAGAACTAGAACACCAATATAGATAATTGCATCAATTAAAACAATGCTCACTAATTCGATGATGTAGCTATTGGCCACACTGATACCGTTACCAACTAATAAGTTATGCATCGGATCTTTAATAATGAAAGTCATCATTAACACTAATATAGTGGCCAATAAGATTTTTAATGAATTGAAATTAAAGACTGCTTTAGAAATCCATTTCCAAGTTACAGCAAGTAAATAAACTAGAATAAATAAATCTGTAACAGCAGTGCCAATAGCAACCCCTATTGCAGGTTTATCTTTAAATACCACTGCACCAAATACGATTGATAAGGCAATGTTTAATATAGTTCCGCCTAATAAAGCGTATAGATAATATTTTTCTTTTTTCATCGGAAGAAGAATTTGCCCGTAGATGATATCGCTTATTGAGTAGGTAACCATCATGCTACAAAGGATGATTAACACAGCCGGAGCATTAACGTATCCTAATCCTTCTGAAAAATCATAGTTACCAGAAATTAAGGCTGTAATAGGAGAAGCCAGCATTGTCATAGTGGCAATGGCAGGTAAAACAATAAATAGACATATGTTTACGGAATATTTATTTAGTCTATTAAAGTATTTCTTATCTTCTTGAGCGTAGCATATTGCCGCTCTAGGTATAAAGACGGTACTCAAAGCGGTAATAATTCCAATAATAATATCAATTCCTTTAACACCTACTGAATAAGAAGCAACTTCTCCTTTTCCTTTATCAATAAAGCCTAGGATGAATGTATCAGTTTGGTTATAAAAAGAGATGATAAGAGTGATAGAGAATAACACTAAAAGTGGTTTGATATACTGTTTAAATTCATAAGGCATTGTCTTTTTATAAGATATAAACTTTTTAGAATAAATAAGATTAGCGATAGTGGTTACTAAAGTAACTGATGCAGTAATTAAAGCGTAGATATAAATATCACCAGGGTTAGTAACAAAAATGATAATTAATAATGTCGATAAGGCTAATACCGCAATACTTCTAACCGACATATAGAACTGTTTTTCTAAAGCAATAAATAGCCATTCAAAAGAGAACGCTCCTGAAAGGAAGTTGATTGATAGAAGGAATATAACCTCATTATTATTTTTTAAATCGGGGACAGTAAACACTAATGAGCACATTAATCCAAAGGATAATAATGTAGTAATCATTTGAATTAAGAAGAATGTTTGAACTTTATTTGATAATTTTTCTTTGTCGTCTTTGACTTTAACACATTCCCTAATTGCCAAATTAGGGATACCTACTTTTGCTAGAACTAGAAAATATAAAACAAAGGTGTTACACCAGGTATAAATACCAACTTGAGCGGATCCTAAATATCGACACACCCAAGGGAATGTCATAAAAGATAATATCGTTAATACTAAAGTACGAGAGATATTAATGATGACATTAGTACGTGTTCGGTCGTTCATGTGTTTAATTATAAACTTGATACTATGACTTTTGAAAATAATTTTTCAAATAAGTAGTACTCTACTATATAATATACAGCGAGGATTTGAATATTATGCCTGATTATGTTTATGCGATTATTGGTACTGCAGTTATCTTTGCAGCCACAACTATAGGTTCTGGATTGGTTTTCTTTTTTGGTAAAAAAGGATTAACTAAAAGAATTGGTCGAATCTTTACAGGATTTGCTTCCGGAGTGATGCTATCTGCGTCATTTTTTGGATTATTAAAACCTGCAATCTTTGAATCGAATGTTACTTATATGCCTCCTTCAGTAATTGCCGGCATATCAGTTATTGTTGGAGCGTTATTCTTGTGGGGTATTGATAAATTAGTTCCTCACCTTCATTTAGCAAATAATAATGAAGAAGGTATTAAAACTAGACACTTAAATAAAGACCAAAAGATGTTTTTAGCGGTCACTATTCATAATATTCCTGAAGGTTTATCTGTGGGTGTCGCTTTTGGTGTTGCTTTAGCAAATCCTGGGAATCACACTTTATTAATGGGTGCTTTATTTTTAGCGGTTGGTATTGGTATTCAAAACGTAACTGAAGGTGCTGCTGTATCTTTGCCTATTAAAGCTGATACAGGAAAATCAATGAAAGCATTTTTATTTGGAATGTTTTCTGGAATAGTGGAACCGATTGCTGCGGTTATAGGTTTATTCTTTGCTATGCAAATTCAAGAAGTTATGCCTTGGGCTTTAGCCTTTGCGGCAGGATGTATGATTTATGTTGTTGCAGAAGAAATGATTCCTGAAATAAAAGAAAACGAACACGACCACTTAGGTGTTTGGGCATTTATTATTGGCTTTGTTGTTATGATGCTACTAGACTGTATTCAATTCTAATTATTTATAAAGGCTCTTAACTTTGTTAATATTAAAACTATGAAAATCTTAATTGTTTGTCAGTATTATTATCCAGAGAACTTCATTATCACTAAAATTGCTGAGCAAATGGTGATTGATGGACATGAAGTTCATGTTTTAACTGGCAAACCAAATTATGGGTATGGTTATATTCTACCTGCTTATAAAAATATAAATGAAGAGCTAGTGAACGGAGTTAATATCCATCGTGTTAAACTATATCCAAGAAAGAAAAATAGATTATCGATTATTAGGAACTATTTATCTTTCTGGAGAAATTCGAAGAAGTGGGTTAGAAAGACGAAGTTAAATTTTGACTATGTTTATTCAATGAGTTTATCTCCTGTCACTATTTGTTGCGCTGGCAATTTATACGCTAAAAAGCATGGAGTTAAACATATAATTCACTGCCTTGATTTATGGCCTGAAAGCACAGTTGTCACCCATGCTGTTAAGAAAAATTCCTTTATTTATCGTCAACTTTATCGATGGAGTAGATCAATTTATTCTAAGGCTGATAAGATTTTAATTTCCTCGCCAAGTTTCAAAGATTATTTCGAAAATACCCTAAAATTGCCGGTAAATAATATTAAGTATGTCCCTCAATGCTCTTTAGTCGAAGATAGTGACATTGCCGCCTTTGATTATGGGACAGGGACTCACATCCTTTATTGTGGTAATTTAGGATTAATTCAACAAATTCCTTTAATTATTGAAGCGATGAGCTTGTTAAAAAATGAAGATATTTATTTCCATATTATTGGAATGGGACCAATGAGTGAATATTTAATTAACTCAATTAAAGAAAGAGGGTTAGAAAATAAGGTTATCTATCACGGTCCAATTGTTGCTAAACTTGCTGCTGCTTATTTTAAACGCGCTGACGCATTATATATATCTTTAAAAGCAGAAGGAACAGTTGGAAAAACCATTCCAAGCAAACTAATGATGTCTTTAGCTTTTAGCCGACCAATAGTTGGAGTGCTTAAAGGGGACGGGAAAGATGTATTAGAGGATTCAGGTGGAGCTTTCTTGGCGGATGAGAATCCTGAATCGGTGAAAAACGCTTTACTTGCGATTTCTAATTTATCTGAAAAAGAAAAAGCTCGCCTTGGAAGGCTTAATAAAATATATTACGACTCACATTTCTCTTTAAGAACTGTGACTGATCAAATAGAAAAAGAGTTTAAATAAACAAGTCGTGGATTTGCTTTCCAATAATTTCTAAAGAAGTACGTTCCATGACTTTTTCTTTTGCTTTTTTTATAAGCGTTTCTTTATCTTCTTTAGAAAGTGATAATGCTTTATTGATTGCGTCAACTAAATCTTCTTTACTAGATGATTTAGCCCAGATGATGCAGTCATCATAATGCTCTTTTAATAATAAATTATTAACAGTGATATTTAAAACACCTAAAGAGATGCATTCTAATGTTTTACTTGGAATGGAATATTCATCAATTTTTGGATTAATTGGTCTAGGATTAATAGAGAATAATGAATTCTTAATCAAGTTTAAATTATCTTCATAACTTACTGGTCCTAGATAAATTATGTTTTTATTATCTTTTATAGAGGAATTAAGTTTATCAACATTAACGTGATGTCCACATAAAACAAGCTTTATATCTCTTGGATTAATACATTTATATGCCTCAATTAATGAATATACTCCGTATTCTTCCATAAGTGAGCCACCAAAATAAATATATTGGCCTTCTATCATTGGTTTAGAAGTAGCTTCATATTCTTCTGATACCCCATCAATTAAAAGAACAGGCTTATTGTTTTTGTTATATAAACTAGAGATCGCGGAAGTTAAACAAATATAGCCATCTAAAGATTGTCCTAATTTGATTAATTTGCTTTTATAACTGCTCGATGTAAAAGATATATTATTTGGATTATCTGTACATATCCCTATTAGTTTGCAACGATAAGTCTTTTTAATCTTAATCGCAGACTTTAGTAAAGACATGTTTAAAGTATCTACGAATATCGCTTTTATCTTTTCATTTTTAGGCAAGACTTTTTTGATTCTTTTATTTAGTAATAAGTATTTTGCAACTTTACTCGAAGAGACTTTAGGATATCTCCAACAAATGTTGAATTCATCCTCAACAAGTTGAGGAAGCTTTTTATAAGTAAAATTAGAGTTAATTGGTCGAATCGATATAACATTTACTTTGTCAAACTTTGCAATCGCTCTAATTAATTTATTATGAAAATTCTGATTACTTAAATTAGGAGATACTTTCCAATTTTTTAAGTAATCCTTAAACATTAATTGGCTGACCGCGTTTGTAAAATAAAGTACTCTACTCATAAATTCCTTTTAAAATTTTATAAATTGCTTCCGCTGATTTTTCAAAAGTGTTGTTAGTGATGGAATCTCTTATTTTGTCCTTATCTAATTTCAAAGCTTTCGACATGGAAGATTTGATTTCTTCAATATTATTTATATCGACTACATAACCATTTTTATCGTTAGAAATATATTCTAAAGCAGAAACTATATTTTTACTGGCTACAACCGGTAAAGAACAAGACAAAGCTTCTAAAATAGTGTGACCAAAGATGTCTTGCTTACTTAAAGAAATATGAACATCTGACGCTCGATATAGTTCGAATAGGTCTTTTTTATTTAAAAATGAGATAAGATGAACATTATTTAAATTATTTTCTTTGATAAACTTTTGATATTTTTCTTTTAAAGGTCCATCTCCTACTAAAACTAAATGATCTTCTCTATCTTTAAATAATGACATTAATTCAATATTATTTTTACGGTCAATAAATTGAGAGGCATTGATAAAGATATTTTTATCTAATGGAAGATGAAATTTATTTCTAATTCTTGTTCTTTCTTCTAAAGAAGGAATGACTATTTCACTAGAAAAGATATTGCTATATGGGTAGTTATAGATAGGATTTTTAGCTCCATAATATTTTAAATATTCATTTGATGCCTGAGACGGCGATAAATAGTAAGAGGCTTTTGAAATGTAACTCGTTTTATATTTTCTTTTAAAGCAGCTTTCTTTTTTGATGACTCCACCGTTAATCAATAAGCCAAACTTAATTTTGTGTTTGGACATATATCTAATAGCCTTTAATTCTGCTAGATGAGAGTAGCCGTTCATTAGAATGACATCATATTCTTGATGATGATTTTTTATATATTTCTTAACGTTATTTGATAATGATCCTTCTCTTCCAAAATACCCATCTTTTAAGAAAAAATATTTAAACTTATATTCGTTAGATGCATAAAAATAATCGGGTCTATCTTTTGCTTTTGTTCTTTCAAATAAGACAGTTAAATCAACGAATTTCGCTAATTCGTTAAAGGCATTAACCTTATATGGGGCTGGATGATTAAATATAATCAATACTCGCATATAGACATTATATCTATCGAAGTTTATCTTTGCTATTAAAAATGATAAAATCATTTCATGACTTGGAATGAAGTGTTTGTAAAAATTAAGTCTAAAGATTACGCGATCAGATTAAACAAATTCTTAGATGAGGAATATCAAAACCATATAATCTATCCTCCTAGAGAAATGATGTTTAATGCTTTTAAACTTACTCCGATTGAAAATGTGAAAGTTGTTATCTTTGGTCAAGACCCATATCACGAAGAAGGGCAGGCAATGGGATTATCTTTTTCTGTTCCAGACAATGTCAAGGTTCCCCCTTCATTAGTAAACATTTATAAAGAGATCGAAAACGAATATAAAACTCAATTTGCTAATAAAGGTGGCGACTTAACCTATTTAGCGAAGCAAGGAGTGCTTCTATTAAATACGATTTTAACTGTTAGAGAAGCTTCACCTCAATCTCATAACATCAAAGAGTATAATCTATTTATGCAAGATATCATTTCTACTTTAAATAAATTAGATCAGCCAATTGTTTTTCTTCTTTGGGGAGGAAACGCCAAGGGACTAGCTAAATATTTAACAAATAAAAACCACCTGATTTTAACTGCGACCCATCCTAGCCCATTAGGTGCAAATCATGGTGGTTGGTTTAATTGTAATCACTTCCGTTTGACTAACGATTTTCTTGTCAAAAACGGACTAAAACCTATTAATTGGCTGAAATAATTGACTTATTCTCTTCTTTTTTTCTAATCAAGAAATAAGAAACAATTAAAGAAATACCTACTATAAAGCTTGGTGTAAACCAGGCCCAGTATAAATTATTAATATCGGTGTCAGAGTCGATATACATTTCTAATACTTTTGCTAATCCATATAGAGAAAAGGCTACAACAATTATTCCTGTTGCTAGACAAGTAACAGAGTATTTGAACTTATTTTTGTTAATTTTTAATAATTGATTTAAAGAAGAAATAACTAAAGCAAATCCTGCAGCAAAAATTACCATACTATCTCTATCGAGCTTATAGTAAATATATCCTTCTCCTGATTTGTTTTTAAAACTTCCGATATATTTGACTAAAAAGAAGATAAATATAAATAGTCCAATCGCAATTAGTGATGAGGATAGGACATATTTAAGAGTCAATTGTTTTTTCTCTTCGCTAACAACATAGACATTAGATTCACCTTCGGTCATGATGACTTTTGGTGCTCTTAAGAATAAGACCAACATTAATCCAGTGCATAAGATAATTGATGGACCTATAAAAGCAATATTATAAATAAACGAATATAAAGCTGGAGACATATAATTTAATCCCCAAACAAAGTCTTCTGCGTTGTTCCAGAAGAATATTCCCGCAAAGAAATGGGAGAAGAATTTTAATAATCCTCCAACAACTGCTCCTATAATTAACCACATTATTTTTACATTTCGATTATCAGTTTTATCAAAAAATGGTTTAAATAGTCCTGCTATACCAACTAAAGCGTAAGGCAAGATGTAATCTAAAAATAATTGAGCCCAGTGAACTATGTATGCTTTAGTAGAAATATCTAATAAGCCCATAATTAATCCGGTAAATATCGCCGGTAAAAATCCTCTTCTATACGCCATGATTAATACCGCTACCATGGCAAATCCGATACTACCTCCAGCAGTAAATGAGAATGAAAGAGCGCCTTGAACTTCATCTAAAACAAAACCAATTGCAGCAAAGATACCAATTTCCGCTATTGTTTTAACAATACTTCCTTTTTTCATAATTCCTCCAATAAAAAACTCCGCGACTAAACGGAGAGATAGCCAATAAAAACAACTTCCTCCGCTAGCATTACCTAGATCAGGTACGGTCGATTCGAATCAGAATCCTCTCAGCCAGGTTCACCTAGCTCCCAAAATCTATTATAGACTTGTATGAGAATTGGACAATATAAATATCGCATTATATTTTCATAATTATTCTCACTTAGTGAGATATTATGTTATGATAATTAGCAATAATGAGGTTATCGTAATGGCAAAAAAAGAAAAAGCAAAAGTAGTTGAAACGGTTGAACCAGTAAACGAACAAGTTGAACAAGAAAAATTAGAAGCTAGTTTAGATGTTATTCAACTAGAACAAAATGAAACATTAAATTCGTTCTCTGAAAAAATTGAAAAAGGAAGAGATGATTTTTATACAACCTTCTCCAAACAAAGAAAAGTATCTAATTTCTTAATTCCAATCGTGGGATTAGTGATGGCTGCCTCTTTCGTTTTATTCCTTGCAGTTAGTGGATCTTGGGGCAAGATTGTTGGTGGAGTAATTATTGGTGTCACTTTAGTGGGCATGGTTGTTTTCTATATTATGACCAAAAATAAACTCCCAGCAAAGTCTCAAGAATACTTAAGAAATTTTGCTATTTATTCTGATAGCTTTTTAGTTAGCAAGTCAGAAGTTAGTAATCCTCGTTTATTTTTTAAGAAGAGATATGCGATTGGTGATTTCTTACCTGATAGAGTTTATAAAGATGTTATTGATATCGCTAGTAGAAATATCGTTGAATTTGATTATAAAGACCATTCAGTGCAATTGGGTGAAGTAGCTTTATATAAAAAAGGCGAAAAGAAAAATCAAAAACAATTACTATTTGTTGGAAGATATCTCTCATTTACAAATGATCTTCATTTTGAAGACCGCTACATTATAAATATTAGCAAAAAAGATAAAGTTGATTTACCAACCGACTTTGATGACTTAAAAGTCTTAAAAGAGCAAAATAACTTTGCAATATATGGTAAAGAAGGAACAAACTTCACTAAAGATTTAGGTAAAGAAGTTATTAATAACTTAATGTCTATTGACTGTAAAGATTCTTTACTTAATGTCAATATTGTTGTGTGGGCTGGTCATACCGCTGCTTACTTATCTTATGATGACTCAATTGTCGCTATTCCTTTAGATAAGAAACTCAATAGTGCGGCTTATCAACAATTAAAGAAAAATATTTACGATATTTTAGATATCTTATTAGAAAAATAATATGGGATTATTTGGTCATTGGTTAGCTATTCAATGTTATAAACATGATGGTTCTTTGCATCGCTGTTGGGACCGTGGTTTAGTTTTGGCTAATAATGATGACTTTATAGTAATCGCTACTAAAAAAGCTAAAGTAGTGGAATATAACGGTAGAAGATGGTTCACAAAAGAACCTGCAGTTACTATCTTTTCTAAAAAAGAGTGGTGGAATGTTATCTGCATGCTTAAAGAAGATGGCATTTGCTATTATTGTAATATTGCCTCCCCTGCTTTAATTAACTCCAGGATGATTAAATATATTGACTATGATCTAGACGCAAAATTATTTCCTAGTGGAGATATCAAAATCTTAGATGAAAAAGAATATTTAAGACATAAAGAGACTTATAAATACACTGACGAATTAGATCAAGTTTTAAGATATTCTATGAAACTTGTTTTAAGCAAAATGGAAGCTAGAGAATTTCCATTTAATGATGAAAGAATTAGAGCTTATTACGATAAGTTCTTAAACCAACTAAATAAGGATAAATAGACGCGCTACTGTATGGAATTTGATGTTTTTAATCATGAACAAATGCATGAATTTGGACTTAAATTAGCTAACAAATTGCCTAATGGAACTGTAGTGGCTTTGTTAGGAGATTTAGGGGCTGGTAAGACCACTTTAGTAAGAAGTGTCGCTAAAGGATTAGATATTGAAGAAGTTGTTCAATCCCCAACTTTTAATATTATGAAGTTATATCTAAAAGGTAAGCGTCCATTAATTCATATTGATGCTTATCGCTTAGCGGATTTAGATACTGATATTGGTTTAGATGAATATATTGGTTATGAGACTGGCCTAACAATGATTGAGTGGCCTCAATATATTGAAAAGTTATTACCTAAAAATACTTTGTTTATTGAAATTAGTATTACTGGTGAAACTTCTAGACACTTAAAGATTTATTCTCAAGATTTAAAACTATTAGAGGCTATTAAATAACATGGCAACTTTATTACTTGATAGTTCAAATACATCTTTATCAGTAGGAATTGAGTCTAAAGGAGAGCTTCTTGGATTTATATCTTATGAAGCATGGCAAGCTCAATCTGAACACATGATTCCTGAAATTCATAATTTACTAAAGAAATATTCTTTAACTCGTAAAGACATTACTGGGGTGGTCACCTCCATTGGTCCTGGTTCATATACTGGAGTGAGAATTTCTTTAACAATCGCGAAAGTCATTGCCTTATGTTTAGATGTTCCTGTTTATCCTGTTTCTTCTTTAAGAGTCTTAAAAGATAACGACAAACCATCGATTTGTTTAATTAACGCTAGAAGCGGAAGAAGTTATTTTGGTGTTTATGAACAAGATAAAATTATTGTTTCTGATACCATTAAGACCAATGAAGAAGTATTTCTGTACATTAAAGAGCATCCATTATATTCGATATGTGGCAATGTTTCTTATTTAGGATATGAGAATTTTGACACAAACATTTGTTTGCAAATGGTATCTTTATTAAAATCATTATCTAAGTGTGATAACGCTTTGGCGTTAAAACCAGTTTATCTCAAGGACTAATTATGAATATAGTAGAAATTAGAGAACTTGTAGAGTCGGATTTAGATAGAGTAATGGAGATTGAAAATCTATGCTTTGTTGCTCCTTGGAGTAGAGATGATATTCTTAGAGAACTAAATAACAATCAATTTGCGACTTTGTTAGTTGCTGTTATTAATAACGAAGTTGTTGGTTATGTTGATTATTGGATCACTTTTGATAGCGCGACAATTTGTCAAATTGCAATTCACCCAGATTTTCAAAGAAAGTCTATTGGTTCAATGTTATTAGAAGAAGTCATTAAAGATTGTTATGCAAAGAAAGTGCTTAATATCACTCTAGAAGTTAGAGAATCTAACGTAAAAGGTATTAATTTCTATACTAAACACGACTTTAACAAATGCATAGTTAAACCAAATTATTATTCTAACGGTGAAAATGCGATTTATATGATGAGAGGAGTGGAATTAAATGGCTAAAATCTTAGCAATTGAAAGTAGTTGTGATGAAACAGCAGCGTCAGTTATCTCTGATGGTGTTCTTTTAAGTAACATCGTTTCCACTCAAATTGATGTACATCGTAAATATGGTGGAGTGATGCCTGAAATTGCTTCTAGATTACATGCAGAAAATATTTCTATTGTTATTAAAGAAGCAATGGAAGAAGCTAAACTAACTTTTGAGGAGCTTGATGCAGTAGCAGTTACTAGAGGACCAGGATTAATTGGTGCTCTTCACGTTGGTTTACAAGCCGCTAAAACAATTTCAATGTTATATAACATCCCATTAATTCCGGTCCATCATTTAGCAGGTCATATTTACGCTAATGAATATGTCTCTGATTTTAAATTTCCAATGCTTGCAGTAGTGGTGTCTGGAGGTAATACCGAACTTGTATTAATGAAAGACCATATGAATTTTGAAATCATCGCCGAAACTGTTGATGATGCCATTGGAGAATGTTATGACAAGGTTGCTAGAGTATTAGGCTTACCTTATCCGGGTGGAATTCCTATTGATAAACTTGCTAAAGAAGGAAAACATACATACGATTTACCAACTCCTTTAAAAGGAGTTAAGACTTTGAATTTATCTTATTCCGGATTAAAAACTAATGTTATTAATTTGGTGCATAATCTAGAACAAAAAGGTGAAAAAGTTAATGTTCCTGATATGTGTAAATCTTTCCAAGATGTAGCGGTGGGTTTAGTAATTGATAGAACAATAAAAGCAGTTAAGCAATATCAAGTAAATCAAGTCATATTAGCGGGTGGAGTATCTGCTAATTCTTATTTAAGAAGCGAGATGACTAACGAAATGAACAAACTTAATGTTGAACTTCATATACCACCAATGTGGTGCTGCACTGATAACGCTGCAATGATTGCTAAAGTTGCATCAAGATTATATGATTTGAAAGTTTTTGCTCCTTTAAATTTAGGAGTGGATCCAAACTGGAAAATCGATGAATGGGATAAATTTTGAAATCTTTGTTAAATGATTTCACAAGATTAGATATAATACATACTACGAGGTTATGAATATGAGTAAAAAAATCACAAACTTTGAATTATTCGACATCGTCCTTAACGGTGATGAAGAAGAGTTAAAAGAACTATTATCAGAAGAAGTTGAATTAGAAGGATGGGTCCGCACTAATAGAGCAAATGGACAAATTGGTTTTATTGAATTTAATGATGGCACCTATTTTAAAAATGTTCAATTGGTCTACTTAAAAGAATCAAGTTGTTATGAACTTGGTTCTTCTTATAGAAATGGTTGCGCGATTAAAGTAATTGGCAAGATTAAACTTACTCCAGAAAATAAACAGCCATTTGAAATTGAATTAATAGAAACTGTTTTATTAGGTGATTGTGATGAAGATTATCCTCTTCAAAAGAAGAGACACTCCTTTGAATTCCTTAGAGAAATTGCTCATATTAGACCTAGAGGGAACACTTTCCAGGCTGTTTTTAGAGTAAGAAGTGTATTAAGTTTTGCTATTCATCAATTCTTCCAAGAAAGAGGATTCTTATATGTCCACACTCCTGAAATTACCACTAACGATGGAGAAGGAGCAGGTAACGTATTTGATGTCACTACCCACGACACAAAAGATCCATTTGCATTCTACGGCAGAAAAGTTAACTTAACTGTTACTGGTCAACTCCATGTTGAACCTTTTGCTTTATCATTTAGAAATGTTTATACATTTGGTCCTGTTTTTAGAGCGGAACACTCTAATACAGTTAGACACGCCAGTGAATTCTGGATGATTGAACCAGAAATGGCGTTCTGTGATCTTAACGGCAATATGTCAGTTATTGAAGATTGTATTAAGTACTGCATCAACTATGTGATGGAAGCATGCCCAGAAGAGATGAAATTCTTTAACACAATGATTGATCCTACCTTAATTGATAGATTAAATCATGTCACTAACTCTGAATTCAAAAAGATGACCTATACAGAAGGCATTGAAATCCTTAAAAACGCTGTCAAAAATGGCGTGAAATTCGAAAACAGCAATATTGAATGGGGTATGGATTTGCAGTCTGAGCATGAACGTTATTTGACTGAAAAAGTGGTTAACGGACCATTATTCTTAATTGATTATCCAGAAGAAATTAAAGCTTTCTATATGAAACTTAATCCAGATAAGAAAACCGTTGCAGCTTGCGATTTACTCGTTCCTGCGGTTGGTGAACTTGTTGGTGGTTCTCAAAGAGAAGAGAATTACGAATTATTAAAAGCCAAAATGGATAAATTAGGTTTAACTAGTGGCTTAGAATGGTATTTAGACACTCGTAAATACGGCGGATGCGTCCATTCTGGATTTGGAATTGGCTTTGATCGTCTACTCATGTATGTCACTGGCATGCAAAATATTAGAGATGTTCAACCATATCCAAGAACAAGTGGATCAATTAAATATTAATTATGGAAAATAATAACGTTGCTTTATCAGAAAAAGAAAAAAGAAAAGAAGTTGCAAGACGTCGCACCTTCTGGTTTCTTATTGTATTTAATCTTTTATTAATTGTTTATATTTTTATTCAAGTGATAATGCTCGTCAGTAACAAATAATTAATTATTTGTATTGGTGTTATTGTTATTTGCAATAGCCTCATCTTGGTGATAGCCATCGAGGCTTTTTTCAAAGACAGTTTTACTGCGTTTATAAAGTAATACTGTTCTTGCTAATAAAGAACTAGCCGCTACTAAATACCAAGTTCCACCTACTAAAATACACGGTCCAAAGATATATCCACACCACGCTATAGCGTCAAAATGAGGAGTATTATCTAAAACTAATTTTGCAAATTTAATTAAAGCACCATCTGTATATTCTCCCGATAATTTCCATGTAAAGAATAAGGTGCCAAAACCATCATATGTAGAGAATGGATTATATCCCCAGTTGTTATATATAGCGTTATGAATAAATAAAACTATAAATCCTACAATGATTATAATCATTGGAATATATGCTTGTTTAAAGAAATAAGCCCAGTTTTTATTTCTTCCATATCTAATAAAATGTCTTTTATCGTTTACTACTTTAGTGACAACTGCGTCATGGACTAATGTATCAATCTTCTTTGCTTGGAATTTCATAATTCTCATTAGCAAATAACCAAGTAAGCCAATAAAGACTAAGAGTATGATAACAATTAAAAGAAGAGCAAATATCAATCTCTTATCGCCATCAGATAATGAAATTAAAATGTTAGTCATTATTATCTAACTCCTCGACTTTTGTCTCTTCTTCTTTTTTATCTTCAAAGGTTGGTGAGATATAATCATCAACTTTATACATTTCCTGATCGCTAGGATATAAATTTAAAGCTGGCTCAACTGTATCTTCAGTTGGTTCTTCTTTGTTTACTTCTATAATCTTTCTTACTTCTTCATCTTCTTGAAGTTCTGTTTTTAAGCTTCTTCCAGTGAAAAATAAAATTGTGATTTTAATTAATCGATAAATAAAAACAAAGATTCCAAAGACAGCATAAAGACTAATTCCTAGTAGTCCCAGCGGGAAGAATAGAACGTAAAATAAGCCTTTTAATAAACCTTTGAAAAAAGTAACCATGAATCTATTTTAGTTTATTTGTATTTTTAATAAAACAATAATTGTCCAAAAAGTCAATTATTGTCACTAAACCTAAAATAGTGGTGATTAATATTAATTGATTTGGGGAGGAAACATATTGATATAAAAAGGCAAAAATAAAGATAAACGCTAAATGAAATATAACTAATAAAACATAGTTTAGTTTCTTTCTTTTTAGAATTAGTTGAATTGTTTCATAAATATAAATTGGTAAAGGCATCATTACAAAAACAAGACACCAATTTGGGAAATAGAAATACGATAAAACTGCTAATCCGATCGTTAATAAAGTAGATAAATAGAGAATATATCGATAATGACATTCTAGGTTAACTTCTATTCTAAATTTATGAATTTCTAGTTTAATGAATAAATAAGATAGTACAATTTGAATTTGTGAGATTATAAATAAGAAAATCAATAGGAATGCGTGTAGATATTTAAAATCATTTAATCCAAATAACTTTATTAAACCCATCATAACATCAAAATTATCAATTATCTTTGTTAATATAAAATAGGTTAAGTATGTTAGTAAAAATTGAGCGGTTGTTGTCCCTACGATAATTAGGATTGCAGACACTCTATGTTCAAAGGATATACCAAATAAAAAGCCTACGATCATAGAAGGAAAAACATATATTAAAGCATCAAATATGCTGAAGCCGCCTGCAACCGCAAAACATAATCCTAGAGTGACTAAAGCGTAAACTGGATAGTACTTCTTTTTACAATATAAAGTAACAATAGTGCTTGTTAAAGGAAGAATTAACACCAATAAAAACAACAATACTGGTAATAGATTACTTAGTAATATAAAGATAACATTAATCGCTGACATAATGGCCATATAGGCGATATTTTGAGTAGCGTTTTCTCTTTTTCTAAATAGTTCCATAGAGAGATTTTAACAAAAAATAAAATTTTTTTCACAAAAATGGCCATTTTTCCACTCTATATATAATAGAGGGACTTTTTATGAAAAAACTAATTCTATCCACATTAATAGCAATGTTAGCGTCATGCTCGTCTTATGAGACAATTAAACATAACTATCATGAGATAAAAGATCATTTAATAAGTTGGAGCGATATCTTTATTCAAGAAGAAGATACTTATCTAGTGTATTTTTATTCTGAAAGATGTGGACACTGTAACGAGCTAAAGCAGGATATTTTATCTTATTATTTTAAGGAGATAACTCCGATGTATTTTATATGCACTGATATTGAGATTGTTACTGGTCCACCAAAAGATTTATTGGGAATAAGTGATATTAATGAATTTTACATATTTGGTACTCCGTTTTTAACTTTAATTAAAGATGGAACAGTTGCAGATTATTATGTAGGTAAAGTTCAGATTTTAGACTTCATTTCAATTTGATTAAAAATTTATTAATAAAATTGAATAGAAGGGTTATTTATGTTAGTATATTGCTATGCAATATGAAGAGTTTGTAAGTTCATTAAATGATAAGCAACTTTTAGCGGTTGAATCCCCTAGTCAATATTTAAGAATTGTTGCGGGTGCAGGAAGCGGTAAGACCCGTGTTTTAACTTATCGTATATCTTATTTAATATCGCAGTTAAAAGTTCAACCATGGAAGATAGTTGCGATTACTTTTACTAATAAAGTCGCTAATGAGATGAAAAATCGAATTGTTAAGATTGTTCCAGAAGCTAGTAAAGATTTAACAATTCGAACATTCCATTCTTTTGCCGCTTATTTTTTAAGACAAGAAATTGAAGTACTTGGTTATCCAACTAACTTCACTATTTTAGACGAAGAAGATCAAACTAAATTAGTTAAGGATATTGCGGTTTCAATGGGCTATAAGAAAAATGATCCAATTGTTAAAAAAACAATTAATTACATTGGTTATAACAAGTTACATGAAAAATATCCTGGAGATATTAAAATCATCCATGAAAAGTTTGAAGATGAAAAAGTTTGTTTAGAGATTTTTGAAGAATATGAAAATCAAAAAGAAAGACAAAGTGCTTTAGATTTTGATGATCTATTGCTTAAAACTAATCAAATTTTAGCGTCTTATCCATTAGTTCAAGCTAAATGGAGAAATAGAATCGATCATATTTTAGTGGATGAATTTCAGGACACAAATGATACAGAATACAAGATGATTAAGTATTTACTTAAACCATCTGCCTCTTTATATGTCGTTGGTGAGAGGGGCTAATCAAAAGATTATTTTGAATTTAAGTGAAGACTATCCTGGATTAGAAACTGTGATTCTTAATCAAAATTATCGTAGTACCCAAAATATCCTTGATAGCGCTAATAAACTTATTGCACATAATAAGTACCGTGTTCCTAAAGATTTATTCACCAATAATATTAAAGGTCATGAAATCGTTGTTAGAAGTTTAGATACTGGAGTTGGAGAAGCAAGTTACGTTGCTAGAGAAATCACTTCTTTAAAAGAAACACAACATTATAAATATTCCGATATTGTTATTCTTTATAGAAGTAACTACTTAACTTTAGACTTTGAAAAAGCTTTGATGGCGAAAAAGATTCCATATGTTATCTATGGCGGTATTAAGTTTTATCAAAGAATGGAAATTAAAGACGTATTAGCCTATTTCCGTTTAATTAATAATTATAAAGACGATATCTCTTTTGAAAGAATTATCAATGTTCCTAAAAGAGGAATTGGTGAAACTAGTATTAATTTAATTAAAAATAACGCAATCGAGCATGATTTAAGCTTATATGAATATATTTCTAGTGATTTCGCTCTTGAAGAATTACCTGATCGAGTTTCTAAATCTTTAAGAAGTATGATTGCAAGAATTGAACACACTAAAGAAGAGTTAGAAGAAGATAATGAAATCTTTGCCAAGACTCTTGAAGATTTGATTACTGATATTGGCTATTATGACTATTTAAAAACCCAAGAAGAAGGCGAAGACCGTATTGATAACGTTAAGTCTTTATTTGATGATTTAAGACATTATCTACAGAATAATGTCGATGCGACATTTGAAGAATATTTACAAAATGTTGCTTTGGTTAGCGCTCAAGACGATATGCAAGAAGGAGAACACGTCACTTTAATGACTGTTCATACAGCTAAAGGATTAGAGTTCCCTGTTGTCTTTGTTGTAAGGCTAGATCAAGGTATATTCCCTTCTATTAGAGCATTAACTGAAGGGGGATATGCTGCTGAAGAAGAAGAAAGACGATTAGCATATGTTGCCTTTACGCGTGCAAAAGAAAGATTATATCTAACTTATTCTGGAGGATATAACTACGTAGTAGGCTCTAACTTAGTTGAATCTCAATTTATTAAAGAAAGTGGAAATAGCAATGCTATTAGAACTACTTCATTTAATAACGGATATAGATATCAACCTAGACCAACTCCACAAAGGAAATACGGCTTTGATGATATAAGAGATGATGACACAGTGTCATTTGATGATGGACCACATATTGTTCAAGAAGCTCCTCAAAGTAATAACATTACAAACTGGGAAGTCGGAGATATTGTCATTCATCAAAAATTTGGCAAAGGCGTTGTTAAAGCTTTAGAAGGAGATAACATTATTGTTGTTGATTTTAAAGAGCACGGAGAGAAAACATTATTAGGAACTCATCATATGATTTCTAAAGGGGTGAAATAATTATGGATCCAAAATTAAGAGCAGAAGAAATAACTAAGCTGTTAGAAAAATATAACTACGAATATTATGTTCTAGATAATCCTAGTGTCTCAGACGCTGAATATGACCGTTTGATGCAAGAATTAATCAAGATTGAAAGCGAACATCCTGAATTAAAGTCGCCTTTAAGCCCAACTCAAAGAGTGGGTGGTGCTGTTCAAGAGGAATTTAAGAAGATTACTCATAAAAGAATGATGCTTTCTCTCGCTAATGCGTTTAACGATACTGACTTAAGAGAGTTCGATAAGAAAATTAGAGATGTTTTAGGAGTTGAGAAGGTTAAATATATGGCCGAAATGAAGATTGATGGCCTTGGTATTTCTCTTTTATATAGAAAAAATCTTATTTATGCCTCCACTAGAGGAGATGGAACCATTGGAGAAGATGTTACAAGCAATGTAATTACCATAAAATCTATCCCAACTCATATTGATACTGATCAAGAATTAGAAATCCGTGGCGAAGTCTTTATGCCTAAGAAATCTTTGGCAAAACTCAATCAAATCCGTGAAATTACCGGTGAACCTTTATTCGCTAACGCTAGAAATGCCGCTGCTGGAAGTATCCGCCAACTTGATAGTGCGGTAGCAGCAAGCCGTGGACTAGATGGATTCTGGTATTATTTTGTTAATGCTAAAGATTTTGGCATTAGATATCACTCAGAAGCCCTTAATTACGCTGATAAATTAGGCTTTAAGACTAATAAAGAACGTAGATTATGCAACGGCATAGAAGAGGTTATAAAATATATCGAAGAATATACCGAAAAAAGACCTGAATTGCCTTATGATATTGACGGTATTGTCATTAAGGTTGACGATATGGAAACTTATGATAAATTAGGCTATACCTCCAAGACTCCTAGATGGGCAATTGCTTATAAATTCCCACCTGAAGAAGTGATAACAAGACTCACCGATATTATTTATACAGTTGGAAGAACCGGTAAAATTACCCCTAATGCAGTATTAGAACCTGTTAGAGTGGCCGGAAGCTTAGTTCAAAGAGCAACTTTACATAATGAAGACTTCGTTAGAGAAAAAGATTTAATGATTGGTGACTACGTTGTTATTAGAAAAGCTGGGGATGTTATTCCTGAAGTTGTTAGAGTGGTTAAAGAAAGACGCACTGACGATGTTAAAGAATACCATATGATTGATCGCTGCCCTGTTTGTGGAGAACCATTAACTAGAGTAGACGCGATGCATTATTGCTTAAATCCACATTGCGAAGCAAAAAAGATTGAACAAATCATTCATTTCTCCTCTAGAGATGCCATGGATATTGAAGGAATGGGAGAGAAAGTTGTCGAGCAATTCTTTAACCAAGGCTTTATTAAAAACATTGTTGAAATCTATGATTTATCACAATATCGCGATGATATTATTGCGCTTGATGGTTGGAAAGATAAATCAATCGATAATTTACTCGAAGCAATAGAAAAATCTAAAGAAAACTCACTTGAAAAAGTTCTATTTGGTTTAGGAATTAAAGAGGTTGGCGCTAAAACCGCCAAGGTTTTGTCGAGAAAATACTTAGATATTGATGCTTTAAGTAAGGCTAGCGAAGAAGAATTATTAGAAATTCAAGATGTTGGACCTATTTTATCTAAATCTCTTGTTAATTGGTTTAGTGATGAAAAGAATATGGAACTAATTGTAGGATTAAAAGATAGAGGTGTTAATTTCAAATATCTTGGAAATACCTCTTTAGCCGCTGGAAATTACTTCTCTGGTAAAACTGTTGTATTAACTGGAACATTATCTTCGTACGGCAGAAAAGAAGCCACAGCTTTATTAGAAGATTTAGGAGCGAAAGTGACTGGATCAGTTTCTAAAGCTACTGATGTTGTGATTGCCGGAGAAGCTGCAGGAAGTAAATTAGATAAGGCTAATCAACTTGGTATTACTGTCTTATCAGAAGACGAATTCTTAGCATTAGTCAAATAACCCACATTTACTATATTTTAATGACTCACCTAGTTTAATTGGGTGAGTTTTTTATATTTATGGTTTAATTAAATAGTTATCTTTGATAAAATACCTAATTGGAAATTGAAATATGAAAACTGTTACAAAAGAAGTATTAAAGACAACTGCTAACAAATTAATGTTTGATATGTCTGATGAGCAATATGATCACTTAGTTAGTGAATTTGACATTCTAATTAAACAAATGAATTTGATTGGCGAAATTGAAGGAGTGGACACTGCAGAACCTATGACTTTTCCTTTTGATGTCACTAACGATTATCTAAGAGAAGATGTGGCTACTGCTCCTGAAAATAAAGAAGAGATTTTAAAGAATTCTGCAGATGTAGTGGACGGACAAATTCGTCTTCCAAAGGTGGTCAAGTAGTATGAAATATATGAATTTAAGCATCACCAAAATCCATGAAGCTATCTTAAAAGGAGAAGTCACACCTTTAGAATTAGTTAAAGAAGCAATTGAAGCTTGCAAAAAAGATGACAATAACTCTTTTGAATATATATGTGAAAAAGAGGCAATTGAAAGAGTTGATAAACTTGATGAATCTAAAAAGGATAGCCTACTATACGGTATCCCTGTAGTTATTAAAGATAATTACTCCACCAAAGATATTCCTACTACTGGAAGTAGTAATATGCTAAATGGCTATGTTCCTATTTTCTCTAGTGAAGTTGTTTTACGCTTAGAAAAAGCAGGTGCTATTGTTGTTGCTAAAGCGACAATGGATGAACTTGCAATGGGTGGTAGTGGTACTACTGGTCACTTAGGTATTACATATAATCCTTGGGATAAATCTAAAACTCATTTAATTGGTGGATCATCTTGTGGAAGCGCTAGTAGTGTTGCCGCTGGAATTGTCCCTTTTTCTATTGGTAGTGATACTGGTGACTCAGTGAGAAAACCAGCCAGTTATGGTGCGTTAGTTGGATTTAAACCATCATGGGGAAGAATCTCTAGATTTGGTTTATTCCCATTTGCTACTTCTTTAGACCATGTTGCCTATTTCACTAGAAACGTTGAAGATAGTGCAATCTTACTTAATGTATTAGCGGGTAGAGATGATAAAGATTTTTCATCTTCATTTAAACCTGTTGAAGACTACACTGCTAGATTAAACGAATCAGTTAAAGGCAAAAAGATTGCGGTTATTAAAGAAATTATGGATTCAATTTCTAACACCTCAATAAAAGAAGCATTTAACAAAAATATCGCCGCATTAAAAAATCTTGGTGCGATTGTTGAACCAGTTAGTATTGACCATAAATTACTTAAAGCAATCTATCCTACATATATCATTATTTCTTGCGCTGAATCTACTAGCAATAACGCTAATTTAGATGGTGTTAAATTTGGTCCAAGAGAATCAGGTGAATCCTTTGAAGAAATTATGACCAATACAAGAAGTAAAGGCTTCTCAAGATTAATCAAGCGTAGATTTGTTATTGGTGGATATTCACTTTTAAAAGAGAACCAAGACGAATTATTTGTTCGTGCACAAAAATGTAGAAGATTAATTGTTGACGCTTTTAATAAAGTTTTTGAAAAATATGATGCGATATATTGTCCAGCTTCTCCAAAAGTTGCTCCATTAGTGAGTTCTGATAGTGATGCGCTTAGTGATGAATATTTAATCGCTGACAACTATATGGCGTTTGCGAATATGGGTGGATTTCCATCTATTACATTGCCATTAGGATTTGAAGATAATCTCCCATTTGGTGGGAATTTGACGGGAAAACCATTTGATGAATCTGGTGTTTTATCTATTGCCAAAGTAATTGAAAATTGCACTGGATTAAAAGATTTAGTAGCTAAGGAGGGCAAATAACATGGAATTTGAGGCAGTTATTGGTTTAGAAATCCACGTTGAGATGAAAACAAAATCTAAAATGTTTTCTAGTGGCCCAGTTAGCTATGGAGAAGATCCAAACACTGAAGTTAATGTTGTTGATATGGGCTTTCCTGGAGTTATGCCTGTAGTTAATAAGCAGGCAGTAATTAACGCAATCAGAGTATCTAACGCTTTACATATGTCTATTGATGATGTGGTGATGTTTGAAAGAAAGAACTATTTCTATAGTGACCTTCCTAAAGGATATCAAATTACTCAACAATTTAGACCTATTGGTAGTAACGGTTATTTAATTATTACTACTTCCCAAGGAGAAAGAAAAATTGGTATTGAACGTTTACATATGGAAGAAGATACATGTAAACAACTTCATTCCTGGGATTTCTCTTTACTTGACTACAATAGAGCGGGTATTCCTCTTATTGAAATTGTTTCTAGACCAGATTTAAGAACTGGTGAAGAGGCCGCTAAATATGTTGAAAAGATAAGATCAATTGTTTCTTTCTTAGATGTCAGTGACGGCAAGATGGAAGAAGGATCTTTACGTTGTGACGTTAATATTTCTCTTAGAGAAAAAGGAACTGAAAAATTTGGCACTAAAGTAGAAATTAAAAACTTAAATAGTATTGCCAATATTCAAAAGGCGATTGATTTTGAAATTTCTAGACAATCAATCATCTTAGATTTTGGTGGAGTCATCGAACAAGAAACCAGAAGATTTGATGAAGGAAGTAAAGAAACAGTGTTGATGCGTGTTAAAACTGACGCTGTTGACTATAAATACTTCACTGAACCAAATATTGCTCCTATTAAGTTATCTAAGGAATTTATTGATGAAGCAATTCGAACCTCTCCTGAATTAGCGGAAGTCAAATTAGAAAGATATAAATCTCTTGGCTTAAATGAATATGATTCTAATTTGTTATTAGCAGATAAAGATATTTCTAATTATTATGACGAAGCTATTATAAGTGGGGCTAATCCTAAATTACTCGCTAACTGGATTATTGGTGATGTCCAATCAGTTTTAAATAAGGATGGCATTTCTATTAAATCATTTAAAGTTAGTCCTTCTTTACTTTCAGAATTAGTTTTACTAATTGAACAAGGAAAAGTATCTAATAAACAAGCTAGAGAATTCTTTGCTAAGATGATTGAAAATCCTATTTCACCTAAAAAATTATTAGAAGAATCTGGAACTTCATTAATTAGTGATGAAGATACTTTAAAAGCAATTGTTAAAGAAGTTGTGGATGCTAATGAGCAATCTGTCATTGACTATAAAAACGGTAAAGATAGAGCGTTAGGTTTTATCGTTGGTCAAATCATGAAAAAGACTCAAGGCAAAGCTAATCCAGGATTAACTTCAAAATTGGTCTTAGAAGAAATTAAAAGGAGATAAAAAATGGCGATTTTAGTTACAGGTGGAACAGGCTATATTGGTAGCCACACAGTTGTGGAATTATTAAACAAAAATTATGATGTTGTCATCGTTGATAACTATGTAAACTCAAAACCTGAAGTTTTATCTAGAATCTACAAAATTACCGGCAAAAACCCAAGATTTTATGAAGTTGATGTCTGTAATGAAGATAAAATGAGAGAAGTTTTTAAAAAAGAAAAGATTACTGACATTATTCATTTTGCTGGACTTAAAAGTGTTGGTGAATCAACTCAAAAACCTGGCTTATATATTAGAAATAACATAGGATCTAGTATTGTCTTACTTAATTTAATGAAAGAATTTGGTGTTCATAATATCGTTTTCTCTTCAAGTGCGACAGTTTACGGGGTTCCAGACCACGTCCCACTTAAAGAAGATGATAAAATCGGTGGATGCACAAACCCTTATGGACAAACCAAATTAGAGATTGAATATATGTTATGCGACTTCGCTAATGAGAATAAAGACGCTAATATTGCGATTTTAAGATACTTTAATCCGATTGGTGCTCATGCATCTGGCTTAATTGGAGAAGATCCTCAAGGTATTCCAAATAATTTAATGCCTTATATTACTCAAGTTGCGGTTGGCAAAAGACCATTCTTAAATGTATTTGGAGATGACTATAACACTCCAGATGGAACTGGTGTTAGAGATTATATCCATGTTGTTGATCTTGCTAAAGGCCACTTAGCAGCGCTTAAGAAATTAGAAGAAAAACCAGGTTTAGTTATTTATAACTTAGGAACTGGAAAAGGTACTTCGGTTTTAGAATTAGTGCACGCTTTTGAAAAAGCTAACGGATTAACAATTAAATACGAAATTAAGGATAGACGTCCAGGTGACGTTGATGAAAACTACGCTGATGCATCTAAGGCATATAAAGAGATGGGTTGGAAAGCTGAACTTAATATTGTTGATGCATGTAGAGACAGTTGGAATTGGCAAAAGAACAATCCAAAAGGCTACGATAAGTAGTCTCATTCTGCGCTTGTAACTCAGTCGGATAGAGTGTCACCCTCCTAAGGTGAAAGTCGGACGTTCGAATCGCCTCAAGCGCGCCAATGCGTTTAATAACCCTACTTCATAGGGTTTTATTTTTGCCTCAACTATATTTATATTGTTTTCACATTAATGTGATACACTATAAAAGATGAAAAAGGCTCCATTATTATCATTTAAATATTTCTTCTACGATTTTATTCGATTAACTGGTTGGCCGCTTTTAATATTCTTCAGGCCTAAAAAGATTTATGTTTCTAAGAGCGCTAAATCTGGATTTAAAGGTGGCTTCATTTTAATGGCGAATCATAATTCAATGAAAGACCCATTTTATTTAATTGCGTGTTTACTTAGAAGAAGGCATCACTTTATTACCACAAATGAGGTATGTTCTACTAAATGGAAAAGGTTCTTATTTAAGATATGCTTCTTATGTATTGAAATTAATCGAGAAAAATTCTCAATGTCTTCTTTTAAAGAGATTACAGCTAACTTACAAAGAGGAAATATGGTTTCAATGTTTCCTGAAGGACATATTAATGTTGAGCAAGATGAATTAAATCCATTTAAAGGCGGAATAGTGATGATGGCGTTTAAGGCTAATGTTCCAATTAGACCAGTGTATTTAGAAAAAAGAAAACATTGGTATTCTAGATTAAGACTATACGTTGGAGAAGTGTTTGATATTAAAAATCATTTAAATGGTCGTTCACTTAATACTAATACAGTAAAAGAAATAGCCAGTGAGTTAGAGAATAAAGAAAAAGAATTAGAAATTCTTTGCTCAAATAGACAAAAAAGAGCATAATACTTATGATTTTATAAATAAAAAAAGGGGAGAAACGATGAATAAAAAGTTTGCTATTTTAGCAGATGTCACATGTGACATATCAAAAGAATTTAGAAAAGAATATGATATTGAATTAATTCCAGGACACTTTACTACTCCTGACGGTAAAGAGCATTTAGGGGATTGTACTTGGGATGAATTTGATCGTGACTATTTTTATAAAGAGCTCAAAAAGAACCCAGCTGGTTTCCAAAGTTCTCCTGCCAGTATTGAAGAATATCGCTTAGTGTTTAAAAAATACGCTAAAGAAAATGTTGCCATGGTTGCGGTATGTATTTCTGGTGCATTAAGTGGAACTTATTCTTTTATGGAATCCGCTAAAGAATTAGTCTTAAAAGAATTCCCTAAAGCCGAAATATATATTTGCGATTCTAGAAGATTTGGTCCAGTTGCGGGACTTATGTGCATTTATCTATCTGAATTAAGAAAAGAAGGTAAATCCGCTAAAGAAGCATTTGACTGGTTAGAAGAAAATAAAAATAGATTCCATCAAACTGGATGGATGGATGATTTATCTTTCGTTGCTAAAAAAGGAAGAATCACCCACGCGAAAGCCTTCTTTGGTTCTTTAATTGGAGTGAAACCAATTGGAGAATTTGACTATAATGGTATGACCACTGTTATTGGTAAAGGTAAAGGCGAAGATAAAACTATGGCCCTTTTACTTGAATATATGGCTAGACACATTGAAGAGCCAGAAAAGCAGTTGATCTTCATTGCTACTAGTAATGAACATCCTCAAGCAGAAAAATTTAAACAATTAATCATTAACAAGTTCCATCCAAAAGGAGCGTATGTCTGTGATGTTTATTCTAACTGCGGCATCAATGTTGGTCCTGGTTTAATGGCAGCTTATTATTACGGCAAGCCAATCTCTCAAGGCTTAGTTGAAGAAAGCGAAGTCATGAAAGAATTATTAGCAAAATAAATGAGACAAAGAATAAATGGATATGACTTCCAGTTAATGGTGGAGTCTGCCTTAAATAACATTCGATTAGCTGAACAACGTGTAAATAGCATGAATGTTTTTCCTGTGGCGGATGGAGATACTGGAACGAATATGCGTTTAACTTTAGAAAACGGATTTAAAAGAGCCCAACAAACTAGACATTTGGGACTATATTTAAAAGATTTAGCTGCTGGAATGCTTCTTGGCGCCAGAGGAAATTCCGGAGTTATTTTATCTCAGTTATTTAAAGGAATGTCTAACGCCTTAATAAACAAGGGTATTGTTAATCCGGGTGAATTAAGAGATTCCTTTATTTTAGGATATAAAACTGCTTATAAAGCAGTAGTTAATCCAGTTGAAGGAACAATTTTAACAGTTGCTAGAGAAGGAATTGAAGAAGTTAGATATCAAATTAGAGGAAAAATTTCTTTAGAAGATTCTTTAAAACTTTATTTAGAAGCAATGTATCGTTCACTTAGTAAAACACCAGAGAAGTTAGATGTTTTAAAAGAGTCTAATGTCCTTGATAGTGGAGCCTATGGCTATATTGTCATTATCGAAGGAATGTATAAATACTTAATTGGAGAAAAAGTTGAATCTAATACTGAATTACCTGAGATTAAAACTGAAACAGTAACTCCGTTATATTTTGATGAAAATAGTAATTTTGTTGAGGGATACTGCATGGAGTTTTTACTCCAACTACTTTCTAGTAGAGTAAATGTTAAAGAATTTAATCTCAATAACTACATTAATCACATTAAAGAATTAGGTACTTCAATTGTTTGTTTAAAAGAAGGAAGTATTGTTAAGGTTCATATTCACACTCTTAATCCTTCCCCGATTATTGATTTTTCAAAACAATTTGGTGAATTTATTAACTTTAAGTTAGAAAACATGCAGCTCCAGCATAATGAATATTCAATCGTTAAAAATAAAAGTGATAAACCTGCTAAAAAGTTAGGCATCATTGCTGTTGTTAATGGAGAAGAATTAGAAAATATCTACCGTGAATTAGGTTGTGACTATGTGATTCCTGCAAGTGGAAACATGAATACCTCTAGTAGTGAATTTTTAAATGCGATAGATACAGTTAACGCTGAAAAGATTGCTATTTTCCCTAATAACTCCAATACCTTTGGAGCCGCTCATCAGGCAATTGATATTGCTAGAGCCAAAGATAGAATATTTATTGTTCCAACTAAAACCATGATTGAGGGGATTGTAGCCTTGCAAATGGATCTACCAGACGATGAGCCAAATAGCAGGATGAATGCTTTTCATGAAAACATTAAATTAGCGACCACAATCGGAGTGACAAAAGCCACTAAAAATTATGAAAAAGGGGACTTTTGCTGCAAAATTAACGACGAAATCGCCTTAATTAACGATGAATTAGTTGCGGTTTCAACTGACGTAGTTAGCTGCTTAGAAAAGGCTATTCACTCAATTGATTTAACTGATAAAAGTGGCATGTTAATTTATTTGTCTAAAGATGTTAGTGATGAATTAGAAGAAAAGCTAAATGCTGTTTTATCTAATATAGAAGGAATTGACTATCAAATTACAAAGGGTGGACAAGATATTTACGACGTCCTAGTAGGTATATTTTAATATGTGGTGGATTTGGTTAATTGTGGGTTTAGTAGCGGGAAGTATATTTATGTATTTCCTCCTTACTTTTATTATCTCTTGTATCATTTACACCAAATTATTTGTTAGAACATCTCCTGAAAAATGGTCGAGAACTGTTTCTTGGCCAGATAAAGAACTTCAGACAATGTTTGATGAAGGGAAAAAATGGGGAGAGGAAAACGAAAAATATCGTAAACATGTGGAGATTGACTCATGTGGTTTTCATTTAGTAGGCGAATATTTTGATTTTGGATTTGATAAAGCAGTGATTATTATCCCAGGTAGAAGTGAATCTGGAACTTATTCATATTATTTTTCTGAACCATATAAGAAAAGTGGTTATAACGTTTTAGCGATTGATAACCGATGCCACGGATTAAGCGAAGGTAAATATAACACCTTAGGTTTAAAAGAATATAAAGATATCGCTAACTGGGCAAATCTATTAGATAAAGAATTCGGTATTAAACATGTCCATATCCACGGCATTTGTATTGGTAGTGCGACTGGAATTCATTTATTAGCCCAAAAAGATTATCCAAGTAATTTAAAAGGTATTACTTGCGAAGGAACATATACGACCTTTAAAGAGTTATTTGATAATCAACTAAAGAAAAGAAATAAACCAACTTTTCCACATACTTTTGAAGTATTGTCCTTGGTTTCTCTTAGAGCGGGTAAATCCTTAAAAAGAAATAGCCCTATTAGAGAAATCGATAAAGTTAAAGTTCCAGTTTTATTCTTATATAGTAAGCAAGATAGCTTTGCTAAACCTGATCAATCAATGAAGTTATTTAATAAAGTAACCGCTCCTAAACATTTAGAGTGGTTCCCAGTGGGAGAACATTCTCATATTCGCTTCCATAACACTAAAGAATACGATACAGCAATAGAAAGATTTTTAAAGGAATTTTATTAATGAATAAATTAGCTTTTTTAACCATGGATGTAGAAAGTTATTTTGATACGTCATGTTTAAAAAATACTGATATCGATAGAGATCAAAAATATAACTGCGCTGAAGAAGTTTTAACTTACGCTAAATTTCTTTCTAAAAACGATATTAAAGGTACATTTTTTGTTACTGTTGATTTTATCAAATATTGTAAAGACTATTTATTAGAGGCAATTAGTTTAGGACATGAAATTGCTTTACACTGTTTAACTCATCAAAGCTATAAAAACTTCTCTAAAGAAGAATTCAAAAAAGAAATAGTGGAATCTAAAAAAATAATTAAAGAAGAATTAGGAGTGGAGCCAGTTGGTTTTCGCTTCCCTAGATGGGAATATAAAAAAGAATTATTAGATGTCTTAAAAGAGGAAGGTTTTATTTACGATTCAAGTGTTATTAAACCTAATAAGTCTTTTAAAAAAGAGTTTGGATATATCTATATAAAAAATGGATTATATGAATTCGCTCCTAATATTTGGAAGTTCCCATTTAAAACAGTCTTACTTTCTGGAGGAGGGTTTTATAGATTTTTAAAAGGTAAATCAATGTCCAGGGTCTTACGAAAGCACATTAAAAAACATGATACATTTATGATTTATTTTCATCCTTTTGAAATTCATAAAGGATATTTACCGGTTCCTAAAAGAGGAATATTGCAAGTTCAGAAAAAATATTTAACTAAAAATAGAGATGTATATTTAGACTCTATTCAAAAGATGATTGAAGTATTAAAGGAGAATGGATATCTCTTTTCTAATATGAAGGAGTATGTCTACTCTAAAGAAAAATAATCTCACAATCTTATTGATATTTTAATCCTATTATATATATAATTTATAGCGCTGGGTCCGTAGCTCACCTGGGAGAGCGCCTCCATGGCATGGAGGAGGTAGCGAGTTCGATCCTCGTCGGATCCACCATAAATATGAAATTCCCCCGATAATTTATACTTGTCGGGGGTTTTAATTGCTATCATTTATCAAATAAAAATCCCTTTTTAACAAGGGACTTTTTGCAAACATTAAGGCTTTTTTGCGGTTATAGATGTGTTATTTAGAACTCAATAATTCTGTTTTTATTGCGGTAAGAGAGGTAATTCTTCTTTCGCAGGCTGCTATTTTATTTTTTCTAACAATTATTTGAGGAAGGAAAATCATTAATCCAAGAAGGAACGCAAATGATAAAATTACACAAAATACAATCTTCACCGGAATTACTCTTTTTAATACATGAATATATTGCTTGTTTAATTCAATGTTTTCATCGATTAATTTAATCTTTTTATCTGGATCATTTGTATTAGCGATAAGTGTATCTAAAGTATAGATTTCTTGCCGATATTGTTCGTATGTCTTTCCCATAATTATTCCTCGATTTACTCTTAATATTTTAACATTCTTTAATTGATTAAACATCTTAAAATTGATTCGCATTCATGCCCCATGATTGCTAGCATTTTTTTAATGTGTGTGCTTGCTTCTTCGTTTTCTTCTTAGTACTATTTTATAAGTACGTATGAATTATAATTCACTTTTCTTTATATTGGTGTTTCTTCCAGCTTCACTACTTATTTATTATGGAGTGAGTTATTTAAGTAAGAAGAATGTTATTGCTAAAAGGATAACTCTGTTAGTTTTAAGTTTATTCTTTTACTGTTACGCTTCAGGATTCATCTATTTTGGGGTTCTAATTGGAGCGTCATTAATCCATTATTTATTCGCATATTTAGTTTCAAAAAGCGATAAGAATAATTCTAGACTCACATTGATGTGGATAGATATATCTTTATCCGCTTTAACATTATTATTTTTTAAATATATAAATTTAATCGCGAGTTCATCATTTACAATCCTTTTTCCATTAGCATTATCCTTTTATACCTTCCAAAGTATTTCTTATATGGTGAATGTATATAAAGGAGAAATAGACTCTAGAGAAGTAAATATTCTTTCTTATTTCCTTTATTTATTTATATTCATGAAGCTTACCCAAGGTCCAATTACTGAATATAATCAAATAAAAGAAGATAATCCAAGTGTTGAGAAGTTTTATCAAGGGATTATTAGATTTGCTTTTGGTTTAGCTAAAAAGATTTTAATCGCTGATACATTAGCCTTAGTGGTTTCTTTAACTTTAGGGAATATCTCTACAATTGGTACAGGCTTATCCTGGTTTGGATTATTAGCCTTTACTTTACAGCTATATTTTGATTTCTCTGGATATAGTGATATGGCTATTGGCATTGGCAAGATGTTTGGTTATGACATTGCCGAAAACTTTAACGCTCCATATTTATCTTTATCAATTGGTGATTTCTGGAGAAGATGGCATATGTCACTAGGAAACTGGTTTAAACGCTATATCTATATTCCTTTAGGAGGCAATAGAAAAGGAACTCCTAGAACTTGCTTAAATCTATTTGTAGTTTTCTTTTTAACAGGGATTTGGCATGGATCTACACTTAATTTCTTAATTTGGGGTGTATATTTTGCTTTTTTCTCAATCTTAGAAAAGCTGTTTTTAGGAGAATTACTTAAAAAGAATAAATTTAAGTTTGTTAACTGGTTATACACGATATTTGTAGTGATGATAGGCTGGGTATTATTTATTTGCCCTAACTTCTCTGATATGGGTAATTATTTTAGAAACTTATTTGGAATTATTGGTAACGAATCAGATTTAAGCTTTATTGGTATATTTACCTTCAAAGTATTTTTAGCAGTTTTATTTGGCTTATTCTTCTCTTTAATTTTCCCACTTATCAAACCAAAGATCACTTTCTTATCAAGCGAGAACAAAGTTATGGAAGTTATTAAGTCTATTAGCGCGTTAGCCTTAGTAGTGGTAGCGGTTATCTTTATTACCTCTAATAACTTCTCACCATCAATTTATGGAGCCTTTTAGTATGTTAGGGAAATATAAGAAAGTTATTGTCTTTGCTTTTGTACCTCTACTAGCTATTTCTCTTCCTATTTCTTTTGCTTTTAAAAGAAGTAGAGTAGAAAAGTCTGATCCGGTCGTGTTTCCAACTTCTTTTGATAATGATTTCTTCTCTAATTTTGATGAATGGTTTAACGATAACGTGCCATTTAGAGACGCTTTTATTGAATTTTATAAAAACTCTGAACTCACTATTGAAGATGCTTGGTTTAAGTTTTTACTAATGATCTCTGGAGATAGTGATTTTAATTATCCTAGTAGTGGCTCTATAGAAGAAATTACTGACCCATTTTTAGATAAAGGACAACCGTATTTCGCTCCTAGATATGATGGCTATGTGATTTATGGTAGAGATGATTGGTTATTTTATAGTGGAGATGGGGCGCTTGAAAATTATAAGGGTAGCGATATCTATACAGATTATGAAATGAATAAACACATGGAGAAATTTATTGCAGTAAATGATATCTGTAGCGATAGAAATATTGATGTTACCTTTAATATTTTCCCAAATAAAGAACAAGTCTATGCGGATAAGATGCCGTCTATTAGAGTCACTAACAGAGCAAAAAAGCTTCAAAGATTAGAACATTATTTCTCTAAAAATAGTAACTTATCATTCTCTTACCCAATCGATGAAATTATCGATTCTAGAAGCTTAGGCGATGTCTATTTAAAAGAAGACACTCACTGGAATCCACTTGGAGCAATGCAAGGTTATAGTGATATTTTAAAAGGATTAAATAGAAACGCTCCAACATATACATATAAAGAAACCACAGTTCAAGGTGGAGATTTAGCCTCTATGCTTTCTAGTAGTGGCTCTATCTATACTTCTTATAATGTGACATATAAAGAAGACGTTACTTATATGGTTATCGCAGATGGAGATAGAAGATATATCGAAACTAAATCATCTTTAACCGATGGTAGTCGATGTGTCTTAATCGGCGACTCATTTAGAAATGCATTAGTACCTTATGTTGCTAAAGATTATGAGAACCTAACTTGTATTCACTTTGATTATTTAGATAGCGAATACGCTCAAAAGGAAATCGCTAAATTAAAAGCGGGCGATACTTTAATTGTTTCTTCTGTAGAAAGATTATATCCCGCTTTAGTAAAATCATTAGATTTCTTAAAGTCCCACTTAGAAAAATAATTAATTAATGGGTATACACTATTTGTTTGATCTTATTAAAGAAGTCTTTTTCAAATTTATAGAAACTATAACTTTTACCAAACATGAGTAAATGGCCAAAGGGAATGAAGTAAGTAACTGCTACTACTCCAACTGTATTTACTACACATAGTAGGAATAAGCCAATCGTGTAGCCAGTAGCGAGTCCATTATCAGTTAAACCCATATTCGACCAATTCTTAATTAACATTAGATGCAAGAAATAAGCTTCTAAAGTAAATCTACCTGCAAAAGCGATAACTCTAGAGAATTTATATTGCTCAATTAAAGTGGCTAGGCCATATATCGATAAGAAAGCAAATATAGATGCGATATAAAATAAAGGAATATTAGTAGGTAAATCAACAACCACTAAACCTCTAGAATAATAAATAATCAAAATAGTGACAGTTAATCCAATTGCTAAACTAGCTAAAGACACCCACTTATTGATAAATCTAAATAATTTATCTCCAAATAAATAGCCAAATAAGAATATTGGAACATAAGCGATAAAATAGTCATAGCCAATAAAGGTGTTGGAGTGGATTATGTTTTGTTGTCTTAAAATTATAATTAAGGCATAAGAGATTAAAACCACAAAAAAGACACATAATTTTTTATATTTAGGGAATATAGAGGCAATAAATAAACCAATATCAGAGGCTAGATTAATCCATAATAGGACCCACAAAAACCATAAGCCCATCACTGGGAACTCCCAAAATTCTTCAAAAGCTTTAGGAACATCAACCCATTGATTATATAAGGCCACTCTTAGGATAAGGAAGAAGACAACTGGCCACATATAATTAATTCCTCTTCTTATAATGTCAAAGAAGAATCCGGCAGGCTTAAGAGGTTTTCTAAAAGAAAGAGATATCCCACTTAAAAAGAAGAATATTGGTACTCCTAAAACCACAAAGAAAGAGCCTACAAAAGATTGATTAAAACCTAGTGTCGTTCTTTGTAAGACATGGATCAAAATGATAAATGTCATTGCAAAACATTTACAGATATCAATGGTTCTATTTCTGTCACTCATCTTACATTTATTATATTAATTTAAGAGAAATGTTAATTGTATTAATAGACCTCATTTTTTCTTTATAGAAATTTATGTTTAATTTATTTAGAAATAATCTTAAAATATCAAATGAAAAAAAGGAGGGAAATTTATGAGATTTCCACACGCTCATCGTGGTGTTAAATTAATTTTTATCGCCGAAATTGTTGCTCTTGCTTCGGCAGTTGTTGCTTTAATAGCAGCTGTATTTGTTTCTATTGCTAGTTCAGGGAATACGGCAGTAGCTAATTCTGCTGGCACGATGCTTTTAGTTGCTTCAATTGCATCTATTGTTGTCTTTGTTATTCAGTTAGTCGGTTTAATCATAGGGGCCAAAGATTCTCATGATTTCCGTATTGGATTAATTGTCACAATTGTTGGTTTAGCTGCTGCTATTACTTCAGCTGTTTTACAATCTCTTCCAGCCACTAAGGGTTTAGCTCCAATTGTCTTTGCTATTTTAGATACAGTGGCAACAGTTGCGGACTTAATTGTTATTATTTGCATCTTATTTGGTATTTCTTCTTTAGCTGCTGCTTTAGGAAATGGAGAAATGGAAGAACAAGGACGTAAATTAGCGTTCTATATCGTGATTATCTATATCGTTTCTCTTATTCTTGGTTTAATGCCAGGATTTAACGGTTATGTTAATCCAGGAATTGCTTTACTCTTCTCAATCTTTAGTATTGCCGCTGCGGTGATTGAAATCTTTATCTATGTCACTACTATAATTTATTTATATAGAGCGACACATATGCTTGAAGAATAAGATTATTATTTATACTAATTAGAGGGATTAATTTCCCTCTTTTTTATTTGATTTTTCTAGCGATTTGATGTGATGTCAATAAGGCGGTAGGAGTGCCTCCAATACATCTTGTCCACTGACCACAACAATATAGATTTTTAATTCCTTTAACTCGTCCTTCAGCAAAATAGAAACTCTTTAAATCTGTTAAGGAATATGATTGTAAGGCCCCAAAGGAAGTATGAGTTCTATTCTTTAATTCAAGTGGGCCAAAATGAGTAAGATATTTAATTCTTCCTTTTAAAGAAGGGTTCTTTTTAATAAGTGAATCAATCATCAAATCGATATTTTGTTTTGTAATTTTCTGATAATCATCCTTACTTAATGATTTGTAGTAGTGGTAGTCATGTTGATTTTGATCGACAAATAAAGAAACTACAGTTTTATGGTCTTTTATAAAATAGTCAGGATCAAAATTATATGGCCTTACTAAAAGATAATCTAATTCTTTATGCCCTATTTTTATTGGATCTATATTATATAAAGTTGGTCCGTTAATAGTAGATAAATCTCCTTCAACTGTAACATAGACATTAAAGCAAGAAGAGATAGGATTTTTATTTATTCGTTTACGTGCTTTATTAATTTTATTAATTTGATATTTGTTATCTAGCAAATTATTTAATAAATATTGAGGATCCACACTAGAAACAACAGTGTGCGGCTTTAAGCTATTGTTTTTATTTGTTTTAATTTCTACGATTTTGTTGTTAGTGATTTCTAATTTAGTGACTTCTTCATTTAATAGTAGTCTACCTCCAAGAGATAAGAACCTATTTTTTATCCGTTCCACCATAAATTTGGATCCTCCGCTAGGGAAGTCAGCGTTACCTTGAGAAAATAGGCTATATATATCAAATAAGAAAAACATATTGTTATAGCCCGTCATCATATTAGTAATCGCAAATCTAAGAGCGGGATTTTTAAATCTTCTCGCGTATTCTTCTCTAGATAAAGATAATGACTTAATAATTGAAGGCGATTTAAAGATGATTTTAGTTAAATCAACGAAACTCTTTTTGCTTTTGCATTTAAGCGCATAACTCATTAATTTTTCCATCGCTTTGACTATAGAAAAGAATTTATTGATATTTCTTTTATCTTCTGGAGCAATAGCTAGCCACTCTAATCTTGTTTTTTCTAAGTCTCTTCCAAACTTTATATTAGCCCCGTTATAGTTAACAGTGACAAAGTTTTCTAACCTTATGATTTTAACTTCATCATTAAGGGCATCGATGTTTTTCCATATTTCATAAATCTGGTTATCTTTTTGTGTACCCATTAACCAGTGAATACAAGTGTCAATATAAAAACCATTAACGTCGTAGTAGGAGCATAATCCTCCGACGTTATCGTTTTTTTCAATGATTGTGACTTTATGTCCCTTTTGGAGTAATTCGATTCCAGCGTTAAGACCGGCAATTCCCCCACCGATGACAATGATTTCCTTACTCATCTTATATATATTTTAAAAAAATAATTGTTGATAGAAAACAAGAGTGATATATTTTTAACCAAGAAAAGAAGTAATTTTATGAAATTTAGTAAGTATTATTTCTACTTTAGCTATTTCTATCCAAGAGGTAATCAATAGATCTTGGCTTTTTAGCTAGTAGGTGTGTTGATTACAAATATTAATCAAGCACCGAAATAAGTTGAAGAATTATCGGTGCCAAAAACACCGATTTTATTTAGAAGGAGGATTTATATCCTATGAGAAAGAGATTATTTCTATTAACAGCATTACCGTTATTAATGGGTTCTTTAGTGGGGTGTGGCAGTAGTAGCGACGCCATTAAAGTTGGAATTCTTCAATACGCACCTGCGGAAGCGCTAGATATTGCGCGCTTAAGTTTTAAAGAAACTTTACTTAATTCCCCATTAATTAAAGGCGTCAAAAACATTGAATTTATTGAAAGATTTTCAATGGCGAAGGATGTTGATGATGTTAATTATGCAAAATCCTTAGTGACTAACTGTGATTTAATGCTTGGGATTGCTACTCCATCTGCAATTCATTTAAAAAACGAAAGAGATGAAGCTGGCAAGACTACCCCATTATTATTCACTGCAGTAACTGATCCTGTAGACGCTAGATTAGTGAATGCTTATCCTCATCAAGGTGGTAACGTGACTGGCACTAGTGATGATAATCCAGTTGAATCCCAAATTAAATTAATCAAAAAGTGTATTGCTCATAAAGCTGCATCTGAAATTAGATTAGGTATTTTCTACACTAGTAGTGAATCTAATTCCGCTGTCCAAGCTAGAAGAGCAGAAAGTGCTGCTAAGTTAGAAGGACTGCTTGAAGAAAATATCTTTAACGAGCCATGTACAAGCATTGCTGACCTTCAAGCTAAATGTACAGCTCTAGCAAATAAAGTTGATGTCATCTATATTCCTACTGATAACTTATGTGCTAGTAATATGAATATCATTAAACCTATTCTAGATAATGCTCATGTTTTGTGCATCGTTGGAGAAGAAGGAATGCTCAATGGCGGACATATTACCTATAGTGTTTCTTATAGCTATTTAGGAAAAAGATGTGGTGAAATGGCCGCAGAAATCCTTTCTGGTAATAAGAAAATTCAAGATATTGATGTTGAAAAGTCATTAGACCCAAATGATTGGAATAAGGTTTATAGTTCTGCTAATATTGCTGACGCCAATCTAGGTTATTCAATTCCAGGCGATGTCTTAGAAGACTTTACTGATGTTTCAAAATAATTTATGCCATACATTTTAAGTGTAATATTCAATATATTAACTAGTGGACTTCCGTGCTGCTTACTTGCTCTAGGAATCTATCTCACCTTTAGAATTCTTGATTTTGCGGATTTAACCGCTGAAGGTAGCTTATTGATTGGTGGTTCATTTGCTATTGCTTTAATTAAGATTGGTGTTAATCCTTTTGTTGCTACTTTAGTAGCGACTATCGGAGGAGGACTTTGTGGTTATTTAACTTCAGTGTTTTATACTAAACTTAGAATTCCTAAGATCTTGTGCGGCATTATTACAATGACCGCCACTAGCTCAATTGCATTATTGATCTTAGGCTTAACTGATGGTACCCAATCATTTATCAATATTGTTTCTTTAGATAGTAGTAATCAAACAGTGTTCTCTATATTCTATTTTGGTGATCCTATTTATAGACCTTTAATTAAAGCTGGAGTAATGCTTGCGTTTGTTGTTTTAATCTTTGTGATTATTTATTTCTTCTTTGGCACAGAATACGGTATTGCTATTAGAGCAACTGGTATCAATGAGAAGATGTCTAGAGCGCAAGGGATTAACACTAAAAGAGCTTCAATTGTGGCTTTAATTATTTCTAACGCCTTGATTGGTTTAGCAGGCGCTCTTATTTGTCAAAGTAATAGAGGTTGTTCAGTTGGTTATTCTACTGGTTATTTAGTGGTTGGTTTAGCCTCCATTATTATTGGGGAGACCATCTTTGGTAATAAATCCTTTAGACGTAGCCTAATTGCTATCTCTATTGGGGCCATTATTTACTTTGTAATTATTAATGTCGCGATTGAACTTGGATTAAATGGCAACTTACTTAACTTGCTCTACGCTGTGTTAATTGTCTTTGCCTTATCCTTGCCTTTAATTAAACAAGGTATCTTGTATCTTGTTAAAGAAAGGAGGGAGAAACATGCTTGAATTAGTTAATGTTATTAAAAAATTCAATATCAGTGGTAATAAAGAAGATGAAAGAACAGCTTTGGACCATGTTTCTTTACAAGTAAAGCCAGGGGAATTTGTCACTATTATTGGTGGAAATGGAAGCGGTAAGTCCACAACCCTTAACATTGTTAGTGGCTCTTTAATTCCTGATAGCGGCAAAGTTTTATTAAACGGCTTTGATATCACCAAAATGAGTGAATATGAAAGAGCGGGGTATTTTGGTAGAGTCTTCCAAGATCCAATGGTGGGTACCGCTGCTAATATGTCGGTATATGAAAATCTTGAGATTGCCTATGCTAGAGGCAGAACTCATAAGCCATGGAAATGGGGATTTTCTTCATCACATAAAAAATTCTTTATTGATGAATTAAAACGTTTTGATCTAGGACTAGAAGACCGCTTAAATCAAAAAGTAGGCGTCATGTCTGGAGGACAAAGGCAAGCTTTAACCCTCCTTATGGCGACTATTAGACAAAGACCATCAGAAAGAGTGATTAAACGTGATTATGTGAGGTTCTGTGAAACGGATAAACTTAAAGCCAAAGAAGAAGTGGAGCAAGGATTCTTGCTCGCTAAAAAAGAAAGAAAAAATGCTTTAACAGCTTTAAAAACAGAATCACTTAACAAAGAAGAGCGTAAAGAAAGAATTACAAAAATTAATAGAGAATACGATTCAAAAATTTCTAAATTTGATTTAACCAAACAAATTCTTCTTTTAGATGAACACACTGCGGCCTTAGATCCTAAAACCGCTAGAAAAGTTTTAGAGTTAACAAATAAGACAGTTAGAGAAAATCATATGACCACATTAATGGTCACTCATAATATGAAAGACGCTTTAACTTATGGGGACCGTTTAATTATGTTTCATTTAGGACATATCATCTTAGATGTTTCTGGAAAAGAAAAAGATAAATTATCTGTTGAAGATTTGTTAAAAATGTTTGAAGACGCTGATAAGAAAGCGGAACAATAATTAATCTAAACTACAATGAACAACCGAACAAAACCGGTTGTTTTTTTGTTGCTTGATAAAAGTAATAACTAAGTTATAATGTAATTAACGCTATGAGTCGAAAAAAAGAAGCAATGGTGGATTCTCTGCCATATAAAAAAGCTAATTGGTGGTATCGTTTTGTAAAGCGTTCTTTTGATATTTGGGTATCATTAATTGCTATTTTAATCTTATCTCCACTTTATCTTTTATTTATTATTATCAATGCAATTTATACTAGAGGTCACCCAATCTTTTTTGATAAACGAATTGGTAAAGATCATAAACATATTAACGTCTATAAATATCGTTCTATGTATTATGATGCAGAGACTAATGTTGATAAATATTTATCTAAAGCCCAAAAGAAACAGTGGAAGAAAGAAAGAAAAGTGGAAAATGATCCTCGTATCACTCCATTTGGTAGAATTTTAAGAAAGACTTCTATTGATGAGTTACCTCAATTATTTAATATCTTATTTGGCTCTATGTCTTTTGTAGGACCTCGACCAATTACTGAAGGTGAATTAACTAATAACTTCACTAAAGAACAACAAGATATTATGTTGTCCGCTAGACCTGGCTTAATTGGTTATTGGGGAGTTAAAGGTAGAAGTAATGTTGCCTTTGCTGATGGAGTGAGACAAAAATTAGAATTAGACTACTTTAAATTAAGAGGTATCTGGTTTGATTTAGGACTAATGTTTAGAGTCATTCCTGCAGTACTAAAAGGAAGCGGAGCGAAATAGAAGAGACTTGAAAAAGTCTTTTTTTAACGCCGCAACTGGCATTTGCAACCAAAAGTTGACAAAATTCTAACTAGAGTTGGTGGAGTCTACTATAATAAAAATGTTAGATTGTTGCTATGAAAGTTGAGGACTGGAATTATGACAATTGAAATCGCTGATCGATTAATTAAATTAAGAAAAAAGAATGGTTACTCTCAAGAAGAATTAGCGGATAAGTTAGGTTTATCTAGACAAGCTGTAAGTAAATGGGAAAGAGCGGAAGCTTCTCCAGACACTGATAATTTGATTTGTTTAGCTAAACTATACGGAGTGTCTTTAGATGAATTATTATCTACAGATGAAGATATCGACACGATTGTTAAAGAACAAGTTAAGGTACATGAAGAGAGCAGCGAAGAGAAGAAAGATAGTTCAATTACTTTAGAGGATGATGATGGCTCTAAAGTCGTTATTAAAGGAAGTCATATGGAATGTCTAGATAAAGACGGACATATCATCAAAAAGAAACCAAAAGATAAATTCTTATTATGGCTTGATACAGTTGACGGGATATTAACTGGCGCTGCTTTAATTACTTATGTTTTCTTAGGAGCATTTTTAAATATGTGGGCCTATGCCTGGATCTTCTTCTTTGTTCCTGAAATCATTTGTTCTGTAATTAGAGCAATCCATAAAAGAAATGCGAATAATGTGAATATGGCCTTTATCTCATTATTTACATTCTTCTTAGTGTGCTTATTCTTACCTAATTATATTCCTACCATGTCAAAAAGTTTATGGCACCCAATGTGGACAGTGTTCTTAGCGATTCCTTTATATCACAGCATTGTGGGCTCAATTAATAAAGCCCTTGGTAAAAAGGATATAGATGACAAAATTGAAGTAGAAAAAGTAGATGAATAATTACTAAAAGTTCACTCAAAAAAAGCTCCATTTAATGAAGCTTTTTTTCATATTTACTTAGCGTAATCTTCTAAAGTTAATTCTCGTTTTTTGAATAGGAAACAAAATGCAATATAAATGAAACAATTTAATACCAAATATGAAGATATAGCCATGATGATAAACATTGAGCAAAATACAGAAACTGTATTTAATCTTGTACAAAGTATCACAATTGTAAGAATATCTAAGCCTAATCCAACGCCAGTTCCAACAAGGACAAAAACAAGAAAAACTTTATTAATTGTCCCATCTGTATTAAAGGCAATATCCAATAAATGACTTTCTTTCTTTTTCCCTCGTAAAATAAAGATTATTTGAGCAATTGAAAAAACCAAAGTCAGAGATAAAGCAATTAAATCCAAAACTATATTTTCTGGATGAGCAACAATTACTTTATATAGGCAAAAAGATGTCAAAGCAATGCTGATAAATAGCAATAGTGACGCAATTGTTCTATAGGCAATTATTTTTCTTACACGAATATTCATAAAATTATTGTATATCAATAGACAAAAACATTAAAAGTAGATTGCGAATTATTTATTCGCGTATATAATTGTATACGTACATATGTTGGGCTTATGCTCAGCAAAAAAATTTTTCAAAAGTAGGGACAATGTATGAAAAAAAGAATTTTTAAGTGGTCTTTATTTCCTGCCATTGGTTTTTTGCTTTTCTCTTCTTTCGGGGTCGCTGCTTGTAGCAATTCCAGCTTTAAGCCAGCCTCTGTTAGGTTGAATAAGAAAGAAATCCAGATGTCGATTGGAGATAGAGAAGTTCTCACCGCAAGTGTTTCCAAAGGTTATGAAGGTTCGGAACTCGTATGGATTAGTTCGAATGAATCAGTAGCTTATGTGGATGGCGGTTATGTTTTTGGAGTTGGTGAAGGTGAAGCTTATGTTAGAGCTTTCTATGGCGGAGGTAATGATTACTGCCATGTCACCGTTAGTGATGGCGGTTCAGGACCAGTTGATACTCCAAGAATCAATCTTAATAAAAATAGTGAAACCATTAAAGAAAACGGTTCATTTACTTTAACAGTTACATCGATTTATCCAACTGATGCAACTGTTGAATTTAGAAGTAGTGATACCAATATTGCTACTCTTACTCAAATTGATGACAAATCAGTCACAGTAACCGGTAAAACTGAAGGTAGTACAACAGTTACAGTAAGCGGAAGCAATGGAATCACAAAAGTTTGCCAAGTTACAGTTAGTAATGGTAGTACCCCATCTTCAGATTATGATACTGGTGATTTAGGTACTTTAGGATTTACTGGTAATTTAAAAATTGGATCACCTAAGAATCAAAGAACATTTATGGAAGGTTTATTAGCAGACTTTAATACATTTACTGGTAGTAATATGACTTGGACCATTATGGACTTTGAAGAAGATAATGGTACTTCTGGATATAAAGATGCATCTGGTATGCCTGCTGTATTCCCATACGCTAGTGACCAAACTATGACACTTTCTCAATTTGGCGCTTTAGCTAATGTTCCAAACTCTGATGTTGATTGGATCATAGACAATATGGGTGATAATGTAAGAAAAGCAGCTTCTTTAAATAAAGTTGTTGGTTATCCATTCGCTGCTGATAACGGCTTAGTTATGTTCTATAGCAAGAGTGCAGTCGCTGGGCATGAAGAAGTTCTTGAAACTCTTCCTGGAATTCTTGATTATGCTCAATCTGAAGGCTTAGAAGTTGATTACAACTTAAATTCTGGCTTCTATTTAGCACCAGCACTTATGTCTTATAACAATGGTGAAGCTTTATATAATGTTGAACCTGATGGCCAATCCTATACCGCTACCAGCAACTTCAACTGTGAAAATGGTTTAAAAGCAGCAAAAGATTTACGTAACGCAATTACGCATCCTGCAATTAGAAACGCAAACTCTGCTCCTAAACTTTCTGATTATGTATTCGTTACAATTACTGACTGTTCTAAAGTTGAAAACTTTAAGAAATCATTAGGTAGTGAATATGCCGTTGCCCCTCTCCCATATATTGACTCTGCAAAAACTGCAAGATTAGGCAGTTTCTTAGGATATAAATTCTATGGCGTAAACTTACAATTAAGTAAGGACGACATGACAAAAGCAACTAATGTTGCAAGATTCTTATGTTCTGAATATGCACAACACAAGAGATTCGTTGAATATAATGTCAGACCAACATTATTACAATCAGTTATGAGCACTGACTTTATTGTTGATGCTGCCAACGAACCACATATTAAAGCATTAGCTGAGCAATCTAAAAACAATGGTGTCATTCCAATGAAAGCTGTTTCCTCTTCTCTTTGGAGTGAATCCATGGTGGCTTATTCAAGCCTTAAACTTATTCCAGCCGGCGCAGATGACGCCGCTTATGAAGCAGTCTTAAAATCCTTAGACAAGGCTTTAACAAAAGGAAGCTAATTTTCTAGGTATTATTATTTATGACAACGATTCAATATTTATCGTTAACAAAATATGAGAGATTCCTTGTCAATCTTGGGAATTTCTTTAAAGGATTTGGCATTGGTTTTGTTAATTTCTTTAAAAGAATCCCAAATAAGTTATTAAAACTTTGGCATAAGATTATTTCCCCATTTGATACCATTACCGAAGCCTGGAAGAAAGGTTCTTGGGGTGTAAGAACAAATTTCTTGGTTATGGGTTTTTATCAATTAACTCATCATCAAGTAATTAGAGGAGTTCTCTATCTTTTGTTTGAGGCCGTCTTCATCTGGTTTATGATTGCTGCTGGTGGCCCATATTTAGCAAAATTAGGAAACTTAGGCTCATTTGCTGCTAATAGCAGTATGTATGTTGACGATGTTGGTCAAGGAACAACCTTGATTATTCAAGGCGGAGATCTTTCCTTCTCTATCCTTTTATACTCCATCGCCACAATTATTTTGATGTTAATCTTTGTCGCTTTATGGTTCTTCTCTATTAGAGACGCCAAATCGCTTCAAGATAACAATTATGTCGGACGTTATGCAAAAGATTCACAGTTCTTCCATGACATTCTTGACTCTAAATACCATACCTTATTACTTGCAATTCCAATCGTTGGACTTGTCGGATTCACTGTTATTCCAGTCATCTTTATGATTGTTACTGGTTTTACAAACTATAGCGGATCTCAGTTCTATTTATTTGACTGGGTTGGATTTGATAACTACGCAAACTTCTTCTCAAGTTCTAATTCTTCTGGACTTGTTAGCGTTTTCTTTAAAGTTTTGGCGTGGACCCTTTTATGGGCATTACTTGCAACATTTACTAACTATTTCTTAGGAATGATTGTTGCCTTATTAATTAATAAAAAAGGTATTAAATTAAAGAAATTATGGAGAACAGTTTTAATCTTAACAATCGCTGTTCCTCAATTCGTTTCTTTGCTTTTAATTAACCAGATGCTTGCTGGTAATGGTGTACTTACTAATTTATTCCGTGATTGGGGATGGATTAGTGGTGCTGAAAGCGCTTTTGATAATAGGTTATTATCTCGTATTCTCATTATTGTGGTAAACACATGGGTTGGTGTTCCTTACACAATGCTCATTTGTTCTGGTATTTTAATGAATATTCCTGAAGATTTATATGAATCTGCGAGAATCGATGGTGCTTCTCCAATGAAGATGTATACCGCAATCACATTGCCTTATATGCTCTTCATTACAGGTCCATACTTATTATCACAGTTCATAGGAAATATTAATAACTTCAATATTGTTTATCTCTTATCTCGTGGCGCTCCTTCAATGGGTATGGCTTCACTGGGATATGGAGATGTTGGTGAAACTGACTTATTAATTACCTGGATTTATAAAATGTCTATGGAAGGACAAGACAAAGCATACGCAGTTGCCTGTGCTCTTGGCGTGTTAGTCTTTATTATCATTGCTGTCTTCTCACTTATTTTCTATGGACGAAGTAATTCTGTTAAGAATGAGGAGGATTTCCAATAATGGCAAAGATTCACGCTTCCAAAAGATTTGCGGAAAAAAGCTCAAAAATAACAACTTATGTCGTTTTGACTATTATCTCTGTTATTTGGTTATTCCCATTCTTCTATTTAATTCTTCAATCATTTGCAGATATTCAAAATACTGCATATAACTCCAAAAGTATTATTCCAAACGTTTGGACTTTTAATAATTACAAAGCGTTATTTACCGATTCACGTGTTCCATTTATGAGTTGGTGGTTTAACACTTTGATTATTGCTTTCTTTACTGCCTTACTTCAAACTATCTTAGTTTTGATGACCTCGTACGCGTTATCTAGATTAAGATTTAAAGGCAGACAAGGACTCATGAAATTAATCCTTATTCTAGGCATGTTCCCTGGATTTTTAGGAATGTTGGTTATCTACTATATTCTTGAATTATTAGGATTAAATACATCAATTTATTCGTTAATTTTGGTTTACACCGCATCTAGTGCGATGAGCTATTACGTTGCTAAAGGATTCTTTGATACGATTCCTAAATCATTAGACGAGGCGGTTATGATTGATGGTGGAACTAAAAACACAGTTTTCTGGAGAATTATTATTCCGCTTTCTAAACCAATTATTATTTATACCATCTTAGTATCATTTACTGGGCCTTGGGGCGACTTTATGTTTGGTAAATACATCATTCAGTCTGCCGGTATTCAACCAACCGGTTATACCATCGCTGTTGGTTTGCAAGGTTTAACCACAATGTCTACTAATGATTTATATGGAGCGTTCTGCGCTGGCGCAGTTCTCGTTTCCATTCCGATTACCGCGTTATTCTTCTGGTTACAACGTTACTATGTTGAAGGTATCGCTGGTGGTGCGGTTAAAGGTTAATAGGAGGAAGATTATATGGCTTCTTTAAAATTAGAACACATTTACAAAGTTTATCCTAACGGACATAAAGCTGTTAGTGACTTTAACATGAATATTGAAGACGGTGAATTTATCGTTTTCGTTGGTCCTTCTGGCTGTGGTAAATCTACTACTTTAAGAATGATTGCTGGCTTAGAAGAAATCTCTACTGGTGAGCTTTATATCGGTGACACTCTTGTTAACGATATGCAACCAAAAGATAGAGATATCGCCATGGTCTTCCAAAACTATGCTCTTTATCCACATATGACTGTTTATGAAAACATGGCTTTCGGTCTTACACTTCGTAAAACCCCAAGAACTGAAATTCATGAAAAAGTGATGTGGGCCGCTGAAGTATTAGGCTTAAAAGATTATTTAGATAGAAAACCAAAAGCGATGTCTGGTGGTCAAAGACAACGTGTTTCTTTAGGAAGAGCAATTTTAAGAAATCCTAAAGTTATGTTACTTGACGAACCATTATCAAACCTTGATGCGAAATTAAGAGGTCAAATGAGAAGTATGATCTCTAAACTCCATCAACAATTAAAGACAACGTTTATTTACGTTACTCACGACCAAGTCGAAGCTATGACTTTAGGTACTAGAGTAGTGGTTATGAAATTAGGACGTGTCCAACAAATTGATACTCCGCAAAATTTATATGATCACCCAGTGAATAAATTCGTTGCTGGATTTATCGGAACTCCGCAAATGAACTTCTTTAACGTTAGATTAAAAGATAACGGAAAAGATGTTGATGTATTATGGCAAGACTGTGAACAACCTGCCTTAAAACTCACCCATGATCAAGTATTAAAAGCTGAAAGAAAGTATTTAACTGGTGAAAAAGATATCATCTTAGGTTTCAGATGCGAAGCTATCTCCGCGGATGAAGAAGAACTTGCAAAAGGCGATAATATCGTCGATGTGACCATTTCTCACTTTGAAGAACTTGGTAATGAAACACTTATCTATGGTGATTTAAAAGAAATTGAAGGCTTAGGCGCAGAAAGTAAAACTTCTGTGATTATCAAGGCTCCAAGCAAAATGGGACATGTTGCTGGAGATGTCATTAAAGCTAGAGTAGATGTTTCTAGAATCCATTTATTTGATGCTGAAACTGAAGTCACAATTATTCCTCAAATCCCAGATAGAAATGTTTTACCTGTCACTATCGAAAATGAAAAGATGACTTTATTTGGCACCGCTACTAAACCTCAATCAATTCCTGTTGATTATTTAGTTAACGGAACAATTGCTTTACCTTTAGATGCAACTGTTATTTCTGAATCTGGTAGTGTTGAAGGCAAGGTTGAATTAGTAGAAAAACATCGTGAAGCTACTATTGCTTTAGTTAAAGTTGGCGACAAGAAATTATTCTTAAAAGTTGGCGATGACGTGAAAAAGGGTAGCACTGTTAAATTCATGGTGGATTATTCACGTGCTACATTTAGAGATGAAAATGATCAAGTGGTGGCTGAACCTCTCAAAGATAGAGATTGCATTAATGCCACATTTGTAAACTTCAAGACTGTTTCTGAAGTGACTGGCGATGCTCATTTTGAAGCATTAAAACAAGAAAAAGTTGCTAAAGTCCAAGAAGAGTTTGCGGAAAAACGTAATGCCTTTGAACAAGAAAAAGCTAAAGCTTTAGAAGATGCACAAGCTCGTCAAGCCGCTATTGATCCACAAGTTGGACAAAAAGAAGCAGAAATGGAAGCACGCAGAATGGAACTTTCTAATCAACTTAAGGAAGCTAAAGCGAAATATTCTGCTGATGTTAAGGAAGCAAAAGCCAGACATAAACAAATTAGAAAAGAAGAGATGGCAAAAATCAATGAGCAATATCGCAAGATTAAAGAAGATGAAGCTCTTGATTATAAAGATTTCATGATGAAAAACAAAGACAGAGAATCTCGCCGTTCTCGTCGATTATCCTATAGTGTCTTCCGTGAAAACTTCCCACAAATGAAACAAAGTGAAGTTGAAAGAAGAATGAATGCTTTAGATTTTGATAAAGAAACTGAATTAAATGGATTAAAAGCTCATTATTCCCAATTTGTTGCCTTAAGCAAAGACAAAATGAAGGAAGAAGAAAGACTCTTTAAAGAAGAGTGTTATCCACTTGAAACCGTTACTAAAGAATATGAAAAGAAAACTAAGGCATTTGATAAAGAAGAAGCTGACGCTCTTAGACGTGCTGAACTCTTATTCTTCTTTAAATATGATTATTATTATCAATTATTATCTGATGATATTACCAACAAGATTATTCAAGGTATGGGCGAAAGAGTCTTTACCAAAGTGTTCCGTATTGAAGTCCCACATGATGGATTTGAAGAAAAAGAAGGCGCTTTGGAATTCAAAGTCGTTTCCCTTGTTAACTATGGTGATGTCAAACTTTATAAATGCGCTGGTGAAATGTATGGTGAAAAAGTCACCGCATATATTAATCAAGAAAGGGATATTGCTTTAGGTTCCGTAATTCACCTATCCCCTATCGTGGAAAAGACACAAATTTACGAAGACGAACGCAATATTAGGTTGTACTAATGCTTAAAAAATTAACTCCCTTCTTAATTATTCCAATTCTCCTTACTAGCTGTGGACAAGATTCTGTAAGTTTAGAGCAAGCTAAAGAAGCAGTGTCTCGTTATTCTACAGAGACTGTTTATCCATATTACAAAGTAATTGGTAAATTGGATTTTAATGGCGAAATCACATCTGTTGATGCGACTTTTGATCAAACTCCTGAAGTTGATAAATTTGTTCCATACGCTAGATATAATGAAGGATTCTTCAACGATACCGCTGATCCAAGAAGCAGTGATTTCGATATCATTATTTATGCGATGGCTTCAAGAAGCTATTGGCTAAGAGCGCCATTAAGAATTAATTCTGAAAACTTCTTTGCTTATAGTAAAGACAAAACCACTGGTGAGTTTACTAGTAGCGAAAATAATACATGTGCTCATTATATTTTAGAACACTTGATTACGTCTTATGTTGGTCAAGCCGCTAATGCAAATCCAAGTGGAATGCATATGTATATGAAAATTCTTCCTGATGGTGGAATGATTTTCGGTGGCGAAAGCATTCACACAACTGTAAAAATTGATAATTATCCATATTATCCTGATTATAATGCTCATCCAGAATTGTATCCTTGGAAAGATTATAATCCTCTCCCATGTTATGGAAACTCAGTTAATTTCAAAGGAGATATATTCTTTGAATATAATAAAGATGGCTGGCTTATTAAAGAAAGTATGTATTCTAAAGGATACGATGCTAATTCATCAAGCGTTGCCCAAGTTGGTTTAGAGGCTGTTTATTCATACGAATTTGGTCCAACAAATCCATAATATGAAAAAGATTCTTTTACCTTTACTTGTTGTCTTGACTTTAACTGGCTGTCATACGAAGCCAGAATTAAGAAAAGATATTGCCGACTTTATCTCCCAATTCTCGTTAAAAGAATCAATGGATGCATATAAAAGCGGAGGCTATACGTATCTTGTTGAAGATAACATTGAAGGAAAGAAAAGTGTTACACGAATAGAGATGGAATTCTCTTATCTAGATGCGAATCATCCAACTTATTCAAAAATAACTACAAATTATGAAGATGATGTTCAAACATCTAAAGAAGAAGTCGAATTTGTAGAAATGGATGAAAAATACTACATCTCCACTAATGGTGAACTCAAAGAATCATCACTAGATGAATGCAGTAAGCTAATTGAAAACTTCTTCTTCCTAAAAAGCCAGGTTGATGGTGAATATCACACTCAAGGAATGTATTACGGTGACTATATCAAACAAATCGCTCCTGTAGTACAAAACCGAATCACCATCGATCAAGAAAATGAGCTTTACCTTTATGAATATGAAGTTGAAGCTATCCAAGATGGAGTGATTGTGAATTACACCCAGAATTATTCAGTTAATAAACTAGGGATGTTGGTTGAAAATCATGCAATTGCTCAAAGTGTGAAAGAAACTAAAAAAACGGACGTTTATGTCCACGATTAAGATTGTTAAAAGGAGAAAGAAATTATGCGAAAAAGAATATTAATCCCATTAATTGTTAGCATATTTTCATTAGGTGCTTGTAGTGACAACACTATGGTCATTAATCCTACGCAAGAAGTTGATTATGTTGATTTATCGAATACAACATTATCCCTTGCTATTGGTGAAACCCAAACTTTAACTGCTTTATCTTCAGATGGTAAAACAGTTAGCTGGGCTAATAGTGACTCTACAGTAGTTAGATTAACGTATCAAGGCAATGTTGCTACTGTTTCAGGTTTAGCTAAAGGTTCTGCTAATATTATCGCTATTCATGGCGGTAAGAGTGCTGTTTGTACTGTTACAGTTGGTGGTGGTAATGTCGAACCTACTATTTCTTTAACTCTTTCTCCTACTTCTAAACAATTATTTGTAAACGACGAATTTATTTTAAATGCTTCTGTAAGCGGATCTACAAATCCTGTAACATTCTCTTCTAGCGACAATAGTGTTGCTACAGTTGAAAGCAAAGATAATGTTTCCGCAAAAGTTAAGGGTGTTAGCGAAGGTTTAGCGACTATTATTGCTAAAGTCGGAACTAAAACCGCATCTTGTTCAGTTACTGTTGTTGATCCTGAAAGTGATATTTATATTTCTTTAGACAAATCAACTTTAACAATGGTTGAAGGCACTAGTGATGTATTAAAAGCTACTTATCGTCCAGCTAGTGCGACAGTTACTTGGGGATCTAGCGATTCAAGCGTTGTTGAAGTCACTAATGGTAATATTAGAGCCTTAAAAGCAGGTAGCGCTGATATTACCGCTACCGTTAGTAGTGAAGGCGACAATCGTACTGCTTCTTGTCATGTTACTGTTACTGGTAGCGGCGGAGAAAGCGCATATGATGATTTAATTAAAGGCTGGTCTAAACCAGGTCACTTATATTTCCACTATTTAAGAAATAGTGATACTGATTATGATAAATGGGCTATTTGGGCATGGCCAAACTATCCTGATGATGGAGAAGGTAGTTTATGGGGTGCATCTCATAATTATGATCAAAAAGGTATTACTCCACAAACTTGGGGTTGGATGACTAACGCCGAATGTGGTGGAGAAGGTACAGATACTTATTGTGATGAATATGGACAAGTCATGGACATTGTTCTTGATCAATCATTAATTCCTGGTGGCGTTGTTGGTGGAAGAACTGGCAACCCTGCACCTCTTATTGGTGATTATCTCTGGACCGAAGAATATAAACAATTGTATTTATCAGCTGCTATTGGTTTCTTAGTTGTTGACCAAACCAAAATGGATGGTAGCGACATGTGGACATCTGATGGTGGAGCTGAAAGCTATATTAAACGTATTGGTAGAATTATGCCTGATGGCAAAAATGGTTATTTGCATGTCTACGCTGTTGAAGGTGCTGTAAGTGATTTTAAAACCACTAGTGGTACTCAAACTATTGTTAACCCAACCGCTACTGATGATACAGGTAAATACCGTTCTAAAAATGATATTACCAACTTAAAATATGATGCCTTTACTTCTGGAGTGAGTACATCTACTTCATTCTTAAATGACCGTCCAGGAACTGGATATCAAATCTTTGTTCCATCTTTCTGCGACAGCAATGGTGATGGTTATGGAGATATTAAAGGTATCACCTCAAAATTAGATTATTTAGAAGATCTTGGAATCGATGTTTTATGGTTAACACCAATTCAAGAAAGTAATTCGTATCATGGATACGATGTTACCGACTACTACAAGATTGACCAAAGATTTGGAACCTTACAAGATTACCAAGAATTATTATATAAAGCCCATGCGAAGGGCATGAAAGTCTTAATGGATATGGTTATCAACCATACCTCTAAGAGTAACGTCTTATATAAGAAATCTCAAAGAGCAGAACCAGGAGTTCTTCCTAGCGGAAAAGAATTCAACTATCGTGATATGTATGTCTGGAAATTTAAAGGCGATCAGATCTTAGAATGGAACGGAGTGGAAGCACCTGATCCAAAGAAACCATATGGTCCTGATAATCCTGCTACATTTGTCACTAAGAATGTTGAAGATTCTTCTGACTGGTATAGAGATGGAACTTCTAATTACTACTACTACGGCAAATTCGGTAGTGGTATGGCCGAACTCAATTATTCTTGCCAAGCCACAAGAGATTATATGACCGATATGTGTAAATATTGGTTAAGCTTTGGTCTAGACGGCTTCAGATTAGACGCGATTAAACATATTTACTTATTATCTGAATTAGATCCAACCTATAACTATTCTGGTGATTATGTTACTTATGATGTTGGTTATCGTACTTACTATAATCCAGAACTAGGAAGAGAAATCAAAGTCATGAATGACTACACTTATGACCGTGACCTTAACGTTATGTTCTGGAAACAGTTTGCCGGCACTATTAAAGCGGCTTATCCAAATTGTTTCTTAGTTGGTGAAAACTTCGATGGATGGAATCAAAGAATTGCTCCATTCTATGAAGCTATTGACTCTCAATTTGACTTCTCAACTTATTATCATTTACATGAATCTACTATTTCTGGTGGTGGCGCTACCGCTATGGGTGGAGATATCACTGCTACATTAGGCTATAATGCTTCATTCCGTGGCAAAGCCATTAATGGTGCCTTTACTTCTAACCACGATGTCGCTAGATTACTTAACCACGCTGCATCAACTGATGTAAAAGCACATCACGCTGAAGTTAATACTTCTAACTGGGATAGCGCAATTAAACGTGCTAAATGGTTTAGTGCCATTACAATTTTAAGTCCAGGATTAAGCTGGATCTATTATGGTGATGAAATTGGCTTATGTGGTAACTTAGGCGATAAGATTCAAGATGTTGATGACCATGGTAACAATGTCGATAGATGGTATCGTCAACCAATGAGATGGGGCACAACTTATGGTGAAGACGGAGTTGCTAAATATGGCTTTGGCGGTCTTGATGTCCTTTGGGATAAGATTTCCGCTCAAACTCCAATTGTTTCCGCTCAACAAGCTGATGCAAGTTCTATGTATAACTTCTTTAAGGCTCTTTGCCATGTGAAAGGTGATTCTAGATTCCCTACCTATGGTAATTTAGAATGGACAGGCACAATCGGCGGAGATACTAATACACTATCAATGAAGATTTCTGATGGTTCTAGAAGCGTTATCGTCTTTGTTAACGCTGGACCAACTGCAAAAGAAATCGAAGGAAATAACCAAGGACCATTAATTGGTGGTTCTTATGGTTGTACCGCAACAACAGTTCCAGCTTATGGATTTGTTGTTGTTCAAAAATAAGGAGGATATGAAAATGAAAGCAAAATATTTATTTACTTTACTTCCTCTTATTGCTTTAGCAAGTTGTTCTAGTGGTGGACAAGAATTAGCACCATCTGACCCTCATTTCGAACGTGGAGAATTAAATGGTAGACCAGCTATTGGTTTTAGAGATAATAACTCCGAATTCATTACCTATTTAATGATTGGGCCATTTGGTTATCTTTCCATTGATGGGGCGCCTGTAAAAGGATCCGTTGATGAATTATTCTATGAAAACACTATTACCTGGAAAGGTGATACTGGTAGTGCATTACCAGATGCAACTATTGTTAAAACTACTGTTAGTGGTTCGACATTTAGAGGCTGGGCGTATTATGACGAAGATAATGACCATGTTTGGCCAGATTATTACACAACCGTTCCTTCTAAAGCTGGTTTAGCTTTAAAAGCAATTTTTGACGGCACTGACGCTGGTGGAAATACCGGTGGTGGAGGCTCTGGAGGAGGTTCCGGAGGAGGATCTGGCGGAGGAACTGTACAAACTGGATTCGGTATTATCAAAGGTGATGGAACCGCTTATATCGGAGAATCAAAGGGTAAAAATTTTGAAGGATATGATGAATATTTAGTTCAAGGAGTTACTCTTAATGCTGGAGATACATTCTCACTTTATGATCCTTCAACTTTAGGTAAGTGGGTTGTTAATATTAATCCTTATTCCTTTGGTGGAAGTGAAGCAAGTCCAAAAGTTGATGAATATCTCACTATTGGTACTAAAGAATACACTGTTAAACAAACATTTACAGGTGATTTCTATATTCAAATCATGTATCAACAAGATAGGCTCTATATCGAACTTGCCTAATCAAAACAATAAAAATTTGGAGGTTGTCCAATGAAAAATAAAGTATTATCAATGCTAACTTTATTACTTGCTGGTGGAGCGTTAGTCTTACCAGCGTGTAGTAATGCTTATGAACCTGAAAAAGGTGAACCAAGTACATCTGAGCCACCGGTAGAGAAAACTGATGACGATGATTTAACAAACATTAAAGGAAAGCCATTCCGCACTGTTAGAGCAGCTGCTGATGACGATGAATTAGTATTACCTAACAAGGTTATTCTTCATTATCATAATGATGATAACGCTTGTAATACTCGTCGATTCTATACCTGGGTTACTGGAGTAGATGGTACAGAAAGAAAGCCAAATGGAGAGTGGTCCGCTGTTGATATGGAAATCACTTTAGATTTTGCTGTTATTCCGGAATATGCTGATTTACCAAGCTTATATTTTATTATCAAAGTGGCTGGAACTTGGGCCGGCCAATCTGAAGACACTATCGTTGATTATGCTTTGTATCAAGATGTCATTAAAGAAAATAATGGTGTTCTTGAATTATGGACCATCCCTGGAGAAGGAACCTCTGTTGAAATTTACAAAACTAAAGCAGAATCTGAACTTCCAAAAGTGAAGACTGCGAAATTTGTCGATTTTAAAACTATCCACTGCACTTCTACAATTGATGCAGAAGGCAAAAAATGGGTACCAACTGAATATCGATTATATGCTTACGATAAAAACTATTTAAATATGACTGAAGCTGCTCAAGCGGCAAATAAGGAGTATTTCCAAATCAAACAAGGTGTACCTACTGGTAACGAGTTTGATATTGTCTTTAATGTCCAAGCAAAAATTAATGTTCAATATATCGTTGAAACTAAATTCCCTGGTTTTGATAGATGGCAAAAATGTATTGTTGGTGCAGAAAACCTCTACACTCAAACTAGATTTGACCAATATTATACATATGACGGAGAACTTGGAATGTTCTACACTCCAAGTAGAACCACATTTAGAATTTGGTCTCCAATTTCTGCAAATGTTTTATTAAATATTTATGAAACTGGTATTCCAAAATCTTATGGCGGTAATGATGATAAAGATGTTTACAAGATGTCTTATCGCGCTGGCGGTATTTGGGAAACTACCATTGAAGGGGATATGGCTGGAAGCTATTATACCTTCACTTTAACTCATAGCGCTGGTACTGTGGAAACAGTCGATCCATATGTTAAAGCGTGTGGTGTCAACGGTATTAGAGGCTATATTTACGATAATGCTGGTAGTGATGCTAATCCTAGTGGCTGGGATAGTGTACCTGCTATATGGGACGGACAACCTGGTTACGATATTAAAACTCCTCAAGATTTATCAATTTATGAAATTCATATCCGTGATTTAACTATGGATGAAACCTGGGTTTCTAATAAAGGAAATACTAGAGGTACATATAAGGCATTTATTGAAAAAGGTACAACCTTAACAAAAAATGGTAAAACTGTAACCACTGGATTTGATCACATCAATGAATTAGGTGTTAATGCAGTACAAATTTTACCTGTATTTGATCAAGACAATGATGAAAGACCAGAAAAAATGAAATTTAACTGGGGATATAATCCTCTTAATTATAACTGTGTTGAAGGCGGCTACTCGCCAGAATCATTTAAATATGACCAAGATGGTAATTTAGTTGATTATGATCCTCTTGAAAGAATTAGAGATTTCAAAAATATGGTTATGGCGTTTGCGAATAATGACCAACATACCCGTGTCATTATGGACGTTGTTTATAACCACGTTAGTAGTGCTTCTCAATCTTCATTTAATAAAATGATGCCTAAATATTATTTCCGTTATACGCCTAACTGGGAATATTACGATGGTTCAGGATGTAATAATGAATTTAAAACTGACGCAAAAATGGGTTCTAAATTTGTTGTTGATTCCTTACATTGGTGGGCAGAAGAATATAAAATCAAAGGATTCCGTTTTGACTTAATGGGATTAATTGATTGTTGGACTTTAGATGATGCCAAGCAAGATTTATATAACAATGTTGATAAAGACATTGTCCTTTATGGAGAAGGTTGGACTAGTGGTGGATATCACGGTCGCGCCCTTTTAAAAGATAATTTCTCTGGCCATGAATTTGAAGTATTAGATTATGGCGGACAAAGCGATAACTGGTATGATTTACAAAAAAGTGATGGTACATACGAACACATCCAACCATATTTTAGTGATACACGTGCCTTTACCTTAGTTAAAGGTGGTGCATCTAATCAACAAACATACGCCAATTTATATGCCTCATCTACTTCTCATGGGCAAGTTGGTGGATTTAACGATGATGGTAGAGACGAAACCAAAGGTCGTAATGATGATGGATATAACAATAACCCATATCCTCAATTTGGTTACATTTCTAAAGGCGATGATGTAGGCGGGTTATCTTCTACAGTTGTGGCAATGCTTAAAGGCGCTAATAATAGAGCTCCTGGAGCAAACCCAGAACAAACTATTAACTACATGAGTTGTCATGACAACTACACTTTATGGGATCAATTAAGATATACCTTAGGTAGTGGTCGTCAAATTCCTTCTCAATCTATGACCTATGCTCCAACTGTTAAAGAAACTATTGAAGCCTCTTTAGCATGTCATGGTGCTGTTATGATGTCTAATGGTGTGGCCTTTATGCAAGGTGGAGAAGAATTATATAGGACTAAAACATATTCTTATGATTTAGATGACTATAACACTGTTCAAAGTGCTCCTAAAGCGGATGGTTCTCCTGCTACAGTTAGACCATATCCTCAATATAAACATTATGATTCTGATCCTAATGTCGTTTGCGCTACTCAAGAAGTCAATATGTATGGTGATATTATCTCCCATAACTCTTACAAAGCTCCTGACTATGTCAACTCCTTCAAATGGGACCGCAAGATTGAAGTTGATAATGTTGATGTTTCTGGTTATAACGAAGTTTGGTCTAAGATGGTCAAAGCTAGAAGAGAAATGAAACGTGTCAGCTATCAAACTATGTGGGTTGATGGTGATACTTCTGAATATAATGCTTGGGGAGACGGCTGGGGTTCTAGTGTCGTTGCTGGATGGTGTAGAATTTCATCCACTCAAGGATACGGCTTCTTATTTGCCGGAAGAAAAGGTGGTACATTCAACTGGGGCAGTATTAATATTGCTGACACCGTTTTCTCAAATATGAATATCTCTCGTTCTGGAGATAATATAGCAATGCCAAAATATGGATTTATTTGCTATAAGTTAAATGGTTAATTTTTGGAGGATAGAACAATGAAAAACATTTTTAAATTAGCATTATCTTCCTTAGCGTTATTAACCTTTGGATTAGCATCTTGTGGTGAAACTGGTGGTTCAAGCAGTTCATCTCATAACAATAAGATGGTGGAATCAGTTTCTATTTCTGAAGAATACTTAACAGCCTCTATTGGCGATTCCTTCGTTTTATTTAGTGAAATTAAATTTAGAGACGATAAAGAAGTTGAAGTTTCAAAAAGATGGGCTTCCTCTAAATTAAGCGTCGCTCGTATTACTGTTAGCGATGACTATGAGTCTTGCGAAGTGGAAGTTGTTGGTAGTGGTACTACTCAAATTTCTTTTATCGCTGGATATCAATCTGCAATTTGTACAATTTATGTTCCTAGCGTAGATCCTACCCCAGGTCCAACTCCTGAACCTGGTCCAGGCGGAGAAACAGTTATCACTTTATCTCCTTCTTCTAGAACGATGTCTGTTGGTGAAGAATTTAATTTAGTTGCCACAGTCTCTCCGCTAGCAGATGCGACATTTACTATGGATAATTCTGGTATTGTCGAAATCACAAATTACACAACTTCTGCTTGCGTTATTAAGGCTTTAAATCCTGGCGAAACTGATATAGTAGTTACTGCTGGAGATGGCAGTGCAAAATGTCACATAGTTGTTTTAGACGAAGAAGAACAAGGCGATAAAGATTACACTGTATATTTCTACATTGACTATAACAATACAAATCCTAAGGATGAAACTCATTTATTAGCAAAATTTGATTGGTATTATGATCGCCCATTAATTGAAGCTAAAAAACCAGATGGAACCTCTTTAATTCCAACTGTCACTAATGATATGAAAAAGGATGATGCCTTCCCTTATTTTATTGGTTGGTCAACTCATCCAATTATTGATACAAAAGAAAACTTATGGGACTTAAATAAAGACACAATTGCAGATTTACCAATGATGTCTTATACCGTTACCTTATACGGTCAATGGTTTGATGTCCCAGTTTTACCAGCATAGGAGGAAGCTATATGAAAAGAAAATTTTCTATTTTTGCTTTAGCTATCTTAGGAATGTCAATTACCGCTTGTGGCGGAAGTGGATCTGTTGGTCTAGATTATGATGACTCAGATTTAGATATTGATACTGAATGGACCGAATATAGCGTTCCTATTACCAAAGTCAACTTTGATGTTGGTGAAGATAATCTTGTCATCGAACGTGGCATGACTTATGAATATTCTTATACAGTCGAGCCTGTTAAGGCTGTTAAGAAATCTTTAACTTGGGAAAGTAGTAACACTGATGTTGTTACCGTTTCTCAAGGTGTACTTACTGGAGTTGGTGCTGGTAAGGCTATCATTTATGTTTCAAATAATGAAAAATCATTTAACACCATTAGTTTGAATGTTGAAGTTATCATTCCAGTAACTGATATTTCTTTTAAACAAACTACATTATTAGCTGATTTAAATAATGAATATCAATTAAGCGTTGATTATGCTCCTTTTGACACCACCGAAAAAGGTGTTACATGGCACGTTGAAAATGAAAATATCGCTACTATTAGTGATACTGGATTATTAACTACTAAAGGTGTTACAGGGGTTACTACTGTCACCGCTAATAGCGCTTATATTAATAAAACTATTTCCTTAACTATTGATGTTGCTGATCGTACTATCTATCCTGATCAAGTAGTTATTGAAGAATATGAAAATAAAATAGAAGTTGGTAAAAACTTTACTATGAAAGCTAGATCTATTGTTTCTGGTGATTCTACTGTTATGCCAACTCACCCTGAAGTGAAATATTATTCAAGTGATCCATCTATTTTAACTGTTGAAGAAGATACTGGTATTGTCCACGCTTTTGAAGCTGGAAGTACCACAATTTATGCAACCGCTATTGGTAAAGATGGAACTATTTCTAGCGAACTTAAAACTGTTAATGTTTTTGAAGTTAAAGTACAAACTATTTATTTAGAGGATATTACATTATCTAATAGAAACGGCAGAACTGATGTTACTATTCCATTAACTTATACAACTGATACCGAAGGATATGATGTAGCCTCTATTCCTAACTTTAAATACACAATTGGTGATGAAACTGTCGCTACAGTTAACGATAACGGCAAATTACACGCTGTTGTTCCTTCTGGAGAAACAACATTAAAAGTTGAAGAAACTAGAAGTGGCCTTTCTAAAACTGTTAATGTCTATGTTGGATATGAAGTTGATAGTGTTACTGTTACTGGTGTTAGTGAAATTGACGCTGGCAAATCTACATCTTTAAGCGTTGTTACCGAACCTGCTGGAGTAGCCGCTGGACTTATTACATATTCTAGTAGTGATCCAAGCGTTGCTAGCGTTTCTAACGATGGCTTAGTTGCTGGATTAGCTGAAGGTGAAACAACTATTACTGTAACAGTTACTGGCATGAATAAGACCGTTACAGAAACTCATGATATTAAAGTCAATATTCCTGATATTCCATTTGCATATGATATGTCTTATGTAGTTGGTGATCATAATTATTATTCTGGAGTTTCAACTCCATCTACAACCGGTAGCTGGGATAAGGCAAACCAAGCTAAGGCTATTAATGAATCAGTTCAAACTCCACACGATACTTTATTATTCGAAAGACGTGCGATTGTGAAATTTAACCAAGGCGATATTTGGAAAATCCGTACCGCAAGTGAATATTTAGAAACTGATGGTTATAAAGATGGGCTTTCTTATCTTGTTGGTGAATATAAAGTAAATGAAGGTGCCTTTGCTGGTTCTCACCCAGATATGTCTACTACAGCTGATAGAAATATTGTTGTTAATAGAAGCGGATATTATGCGATTTATCACGCTCAATATACTAATGACCATCCAGAAGGTTGGTATAGTATCT
>CACXNV010000007.1 GCA_902769185.1 uncultured Erysipelotrichaceae bacterium
AAGAAAATCATATAAAAGAGCAAATGAATAATTTCTTAACAACGTAGTTGTTTGCCAAAAAGAAAAGGGCGTTAAGATTCTAATTTCTTAACAGCCCCTATTTTTTTGATTAAATTATTCTAAATTTGCAAGATAATCTTTTAATAAAGCGTGGTTAACTTCTGGATAATGAACCATGAATGAACGCACTAAATTAGCGCCTAAATCACTCTCGCTACCCATTAAATACATAACCACTGAAAGCACTAACATAATATCTGTTCCCACTACTCTTGTAAGTACAGTGCAATCAGCAACTAATTGGCTTGCTTCAAATGGGAATCCAGAATTATATAAATATGGGGCAAGGAAAATCGCCAAAGATACTGGATCACTAATTAGACTTAATGCTCCTATTCCAAGTTCTTTAACATCTTCAATTAATTGTTGTTTAACTTCTGGTGTTAACGAAAACGCCATCGCAAGAACAAATTGAACAGTTGATTGAACTTTAGTAACAAAGTCTGCTCTAGTAGGAATGTAGAGGTCTTTATCTTCAACATCCTCTCCTTCTCTAGCTAAATAACTAAAAAAGTATTTACAAACATCTTGTTCGCTATTTAAATCACCGCCAGCGAGATCTTTACAAGCCTTAAAAGCAGGGATAGAGATATCTTCATCAAAATCAAATAGCACTTCATCAGTGTGTAGAGAACTTTCATATAAATCAATATCGATGCCACATCTAGCAAAACCGTATTCGCTAGGAGCCATATAGGTCACAGTATCTCCAGAATATAAAATATTAAAGACATTCTCATATTCAGGAGCGTCATCCTCATCTAACCCTTTAGGACATTCGAATGTATAAACAAACATATCTTTTTTCGCTACTTCAAATTCGCCTTCAGATAAGATGTAGTGAGATAAGACATTACTAATTGCTCCACCTCTAGAAAAGCCACTAATCCAAAGTTTATAGTCTTCATATTCGTTTTCACTTAAATAAGTCTTTAAAGCATCATAAACATCGTTAGCACGAGCCGCAAATCCTTGATGATCGCCTTCTATCCCTAATAAGGCATTATTCTTCCATTCTAAGCCATAATAATGCCCATTAATCGCAACAGAGATTAAATCATAGTCACCAATCTTTTTATGAGCTATCGCATATTGAATTGTGTCTTCTGTATGTTCTGGATAATTAATTGATAGATTGTCAAATTCCATCGCTGAATAGAAAGACCTAATTGTGGCTTCAGTTTCCGCCATTAAGGATTTGCCATTAGATAATAATGCGATATCTTTATTAAATTCAGTCGCATCGCTATCAAAATAACTATCTTCCATTTTAAATGTTAAATTATAGCCTCCTGTCTTTTTAGAATCGGCTTTTCTTAAAGAAGGTGCTAATGTATAATTCACAGTCATTCTTTCCTCTTTAGAAGAGCCACAGCTAGAAAGTAGTAAGGCAGGCAAAATTAATAATAAGATTGATTTCTTCATATTTTTTTCTTCCTTGTTCGTTATATATATTAGCATATTATTCTTTTTTAAAATCAACAATGTTGCTCGAGCAACAAAGTTGTTTTATCTAATTACTGCATAGAAAAGGACCACATTGTGTGGTCCATATATTGTTAGAGGTATGAATTATTTTTTAATATCAATATCTTTAGATAATTCTTTTTGTTCTTCGGCGAATTCTTCAGCCTTTTGAATTGTCTTCTTAGTGACAGTTTGTTTAACATCATCTTCGCCTTTATGAACAACGATTTGTGGGAATGGAATACCGATATTGTTGTCATCAAAGAGAATCTTAATTTCTCTATTTAAGTCACGTTGAACTTGATAGATGTCTTCTTCTTTACATTTAGCCACAAAGAGTAAATCTACAGAGTTTGCACCTAGTTCGGCAACACCTTTATAGAAAGGACCTTCAACGATTGCTGGAATTTTCTTACCGATAGATTCAATGTTATCAGCGATAACAGCTTCGATATTTTCAATACGGTCTTCATATTTAGTGGAGACATAACATTTAGCGATAGAAAGTTCTTTTGTTTGGTTAATAATCGAACGAATATCGCTGTTATTAACAATCTTAATATTTCCACCAGCGTCGATTAATTTTGTGGTTCTCACACCAATTGCTTGAATCTCACCTCTCCAACCATCAAGGATAACGATATCACCAACTTGATAGTCACCTTCAAAGACAATGAATATACCCGCTAAAATATCAGCGACAAGAGATTGTGAACCAAGACCTATGATAAGAGCAACGATACCAGCGCCAGCCGCAGAGAATTCGCTTCTTAAACCACAAGCAGAGAGAATCATGAAGATAGCTCCAATAACCACAACCCATTTTAAGAAGTTAACAACCAAGATGAAGATTGTTGTGGTTTTTTGACTACCAATTTTTCTAACTTTACCAAGGTAATGTAAGGCAATACCAATAGTAATTGCGATACCAAGGATGACGATACATTTCAAGAATCCTGGAACACCTTCAGAGAAGAGAGTTTGAAGGGCAGCGTTGTCAGACACTATTTGTGCAAAGAATGGTGTATAATCCCACTCTAAAGCTTTTGTTACTGGATTAATATGAGATATTCCATAAATCTCTTTCCAGAAAACAAAGATAGCAATTACTCCACCCATTAATATGGCGTAGAGAACCCATGGTACTATCTTACCTGCTGTAATTTTTCCTTTTTCTTTTTTCATAATTTATTACCTCCAAATTATGTATTAAATGTTTTATGCAAAGGTGAAGGATACACCTGTTTGAATAGTTTTTGTTGTTTGTGATGTGCCGTCATAGTAGCTAATTACGACATCAAATGTTTTACCTTCAAAAGCAGCTTTTAAAGAAGCATAATCAGTAATTGTAGATCCTGTGCTCATTGCAGGATTTGTCAAATCAATAGTTGGATAATTCTCGAAGTTAAAGTCATAACTATAAACTAAAGACGAATCACTAGAGTCAACAAACTTTATTTGTGGGTTTGTTGGAGTTTGTACTGGAGCTACATAAGAAATACCAAATTGCACACTAGTGGAATCTTGGCTTAAAGCTGTGTCATATAAACGACCACCATAAACAATATTAGTATCAGCAACTTTAATATATACTGGGTCATTTGGATCACTTTCCCAAAGCGGATTTGATTGATCATCGAAATGATAAATCTTAATATCAAATGCTGCCCCGTCTGTTCCGCCATTTTGAATATAAGTAATAACACTACTAGCATCATTACCGGTATAAGTTAAATTTTGGTAATCTTCTTCTTTACTTGCTCCAGCAGAAATAGAAGGTGTAACTCCATCAGTTGGGCAAAGCTCTACATAGAAGCTACTAAACTTATCATAGTCATCAGTGTAAAGAAGTTGGACCGGTAAAATGAAGTCACCAGTAGAGGCGTCGATTGCAATTAAGTAGTCACTATTTAAACCATTAACGACACCTGGGTCATCAGTATCATCAAAGTCGATATCAGCGTGATAAACACTAGTTTGAACACCAGCTTGATCGGCAAAAATGTCATATGAACCGATTTCATCAAAATTAAATTCATAATAACTTTCTCCACCGTCTTGAGTAGATGGAAGTAGAAGCGTTTGTGGCGTGGTAACTGATTGTAACGCAATTGATGAACCTAAAGTATATCTATCAGGGTCTTCATAGGTACCAGAATAGAATTGTAGTGATAAGGTATCATATTGAGGACTACTTGGATCATCCGCAAAATCTAAAGTAATTGTAAATTCATGTGAGTAGAAGCTAACTTCAGTAGGAATAGTAGCGCCATTAAATGCTGGTTCATCTGTTTCTAAAGTAGTTGGTTGACCAATAACGACAGAGCTAGCACCAACAATTCTATATAAAGTAAGTGTATAAGTGGTACCTGGAGTTAAATTGCTTGCATTAGCAACTCCGACTAAATTATCTTCGCTACCATCTGGAGCAAGAGAGTTTAGTGCAAGAGAATTAACAACGCCAGTGCCATCATTTACTTCAATATATAAATTAGCTGCTGCAGCAGTTGGATCGGTATCATAATCTAAATAAGTTCTACTAACATTAAAACTAATAGTTGCAGTGCTTGGAGTGGATTCAATTGTACCCCACGAGAATCCAGGGCTTATACCTGTAGTGGTAAATTCAGCGCTACCCAATAATTCAGGATCTTCATTATCTGGTAGATAATATACGGATAAAACATATGAGGTGCCTGGAGTTAAATTGCCAATATCACCTGAAGGGGCAATAACATACTTACCATATGATGATAAGGTAGCAAACCTATGTGTAGTTGGTGTTCCACCATCTTTTTCAACAATACTTATGGATAAATGACTAATTACATCTGGAGTTTCTTCTTCAGAAATATAACCAATGTAAGATGCTCTCATTGAGATAGTAAAGTTAGTGGATGTATTTGTCACATCAGCGGATGGATTCTTTTGGAATTTGAATTCATGGAATGTGTCAAATGTTGTAGTACCTAATGAAATTACTTCAGATTCTGTTGATAAGGAGATCTCCAATTCATATTCAGTGTTTGGAGTTAAACCACTAAATGAGTCACCACCTCTAACTGTGTTATCATCAACTTCAACAAAGCTTTCTGCCCATGAAGAATCGTAATAAGCTCCATCTATAGACCTTACTTCATATTGAACAGCAGGTGTTCCTGTTGGATCATAATCAATATCTGCTTTATCAACTGTAAAGGTGAAAACAACATTATCTCTACCTGCCTCAACCTCTTCAAAAACAACTGAAGCAGTTCTTTCTAAAGTAGTAAAGCTTGCGGAACCTAATAAATTAGTTTCATCATCTAAATAAACATCAATCGTGTATGTGATTTCTGGACTTAATCCACTGAAGTCTCCAAAAATAGTAACTCGCTTATCATCAATCATTTCATAATCGCTTAATGTTAATCTATCGTAGAATTGATCACTGTCAACAATCGTTGCAAAGACATTTGGCATCGCTGGAGCATCAGGATTATATCCAAGATCCGATAAGTTAGCCTCAAAAGAGAAGCTCACGCTATTATATGTAACATCAAGAGGATTAAAGACAATCCTTTGTGCAAATGATAAAGTTGTAAATGTTCTAAAAGCTAATTCTGTAGTTTTAACAACTTCCTCTTGTTCCACAAAAGAAATTTCTTCAAGTTGAATTGTTAAAGCGTAACTAGTGTTCGCTGTTAATCCATCTACAGAATCAAAAAAAACCAATGTTGATTCATCATATTCTTCATATTGTAGATGGTTCGAATAGTCAAAACCTTCACTATTTTTCATATAGACAACTACTTCTTTTCTTGATTCAACAGGTTCTTCATAGCTAAGAAGCATGTTAGAAGGCATAGAGAAAGAATAATCAATGCTATTTGTGGTAATTTCACTAGATAGGAAAGTTACTAAATCTCCAGGTTGAGGAGAAATAACATTAACTCCAACAATGGTGCCAATAGCAGCCACAGAAACAGTAGCAGCGGCAACAATTCCTCCTAAAGCACCACCAGTTGCTCCAGCGCTAGAAGCAGCAGCTGTACTACTAGCAGCAGTTGATGTACCACTACTTGCGGCGCTACTAGAAGAGGAGCTACTTTCTAAAGCTTCAGATTCTTGTTTCTCTTTTTTCTTTTCTTTTTCCTTAGCGGCTTTAGAGACATTCTCTTCTACTTTATCGTTAATCGTAGAGTTATCGTTTAATTCATCTTTAATAGGATTTTTATTTTCAGATTGAAAAGAATATTCCACTTTTTGAGCGTTCGTGTATTCCGCACTGAAGTTATTCTTTTCATTAGTTATATTAACAATGTTATATTCGTTGTTTTTCATCTGAGTTTTTATTTTACTATAAAATATTTATTTATTTAATATTTTCTTATTCAACTCGGTGAATACGCCAGACAGAATTAATAACCAAATTGTTCTGCCATCAATACAAATTCTTTAAATCTAGGTAAGGTGAACGCTAATTTACCATATCCATTTGGGGATACGATTTCTTTCCTTATTAAGCGAGCGCGATAGTTATTGAAATTACTAAGTCTCATTCCAGATCTCTTTTGAATATCATCTATCTGGCCTTCTTCTGAATTTGCAATCGCAATACATAATTGCTTTTCATTTGTGGTTAATTCTTTCCAGAATGTGTTATATCCACTTTCAGCAAGTTTATCATCGTATTCTATGAATAATCCTTGATTAATATCAATCTTTTCTTTACCAAAAAGGATGTATCCTAATACTTGAAAGGCAAAAGCATATCCCGATGTTAATTTGGCTAATTCCAGAGACATTTTTTCATTAACATTTAGTATTTCTTGATACTTGCGTGCAATCGCAGGCATGCTAAGTGGACCAAGCTCAATTTTTGGGGTTCTGCTTAAAAAAGTCATTGCAGAATCAGAAATTAATTGGTCGATATTATCACGGATGCCAGTCATTAATAGAAATACTGGATATCCCTTATCTATTATTGCTTGATAAAAATTAACAAAAACTTTAAAACTTTGCGTTTTAGCCACTTCATCAATTGAAATAAGAATTTTTTTGTTTTTCTTCTTTGCTTCTGCAATTAATTTTTCCGCTACTATTTCTTGATCAGTTATAACTTCTTTGCTTTTAGAGATAGATAAAGAAACATATGGCATATTAAATGAAAGCGCCCAGTCTAAAACTAATTTACGTTTATGTTCAGCTTCAAATAATTTTGCAGAAAAAGATGAAAGAATTTCTGTTTGAGGATTGATATCAATCACAAACCAATCATCTAAATTTTCAAAAAATCTGTTTAAGCTTCTTAATAGTACTGTTTTTCCAGTGCCTCTTAAACCTGTAATGATATAACTCATATTTGGAGATTCATCCATAGTGAAATCATTAATAACGGTACTAGCATCAGATACTCTTTCAACAATAGATTTAGGTGTTTTACCATAGGTAAGAGAAAATGGATTATTTAATAATGTCATAAGCAACGCCTCCAATGCATATCTATTATAACTGATTGTGTATATTTGTGCAAGTTTGTGTATATTTGTGTATATTTAAAAAATTTGTGTATATTTGTGTATATTTACGCTTAAAGAAAAAGCGTTATTTCTAACGCCTTAATCTTCTTTATACTTCTCTGGTTTATATTTCCAAAGTGGAAGATATTTACTCACATGAGCGAGGTATAACTCATATTCAGGATATTTGCTACTAGATACACCTTCTTGGAAGATTGAACTTCCTAAGAATAGTAACACTAAGACAAAGGATCCCACCATTGACCAATGGAAGATACCTTTGGAGGCTAATCCTGCCCCGATAACAAATAGATATAGAGATAACCAGATACCTTGTTCACCTAAATAATTTGGATGTCTACTTCTAAGCCATAAGCCAGTAGTATTAAATCCTTTATTATATGGTTCTGGTAATTCTTCTAATGATTTTCCTTCATCTAATAATTTTCTCTTACTAGTGTGGAACGCCATTTGTTGTTCATCAGCAATAGTTTCGATAAATAAGAACACTAATGCAAAGCTAATAGCAAGATAATCTGCCCAGTTAAGAGCGACCATTCCACTTTCCATTACTGTTAAAGACGGCAAACAAATCGCTAACACTAAAGCATTTTGATAGATGGAGATGAAGAATAAATCAAACATCATCCATGCTGGTCTTTTGCCTAAAATCTTATTTCTTCTTAAAACTTGCCATCTATAATCTTCTTCACCAGTCCAGAATTTCCAACTATAGGCACCTTTTCTAGCGAAGTTATAAGTTAATCTAAGTCCCCATAAGGTTACGATAATCGCAAAGATTGTGGTTCTAGGAGAGAAATCAGCTTTAGTAGCGATTACCCAAGTATATGCAATTGGAAGAATGCTCCATAACTTATCCATTTGAGAATTGTTCATGGTAATTTCACCAACCACAAAACAGTAAAGAGCACTACCGCCACAAATAATTCCAAGAATCATTAAGGTGTCTAACTGTAATTGAGTTAAACCAAATTGAGATGCTGGTGGTAAAACAATTGCAAGTACACAAACTGCGATAACCACTAACACTGTTAAAACTGTTCCAAGATACTTTTTCATATTAAGACCTCACAAAACACAACAATCATAAACTAATTACAAATAGAAACAAATAATAAATGTGTAATACACTGATTGAATCAAAACATTTTTTAAGAAATGATAGTTATGATTTATCAATAGTTAAAATAACCTATTTTAGGACATGTTTTTTGAAAATAATACCTCATATACATGTAGAAATCACAGTTGTAGAAAAATAAATCAAATTCTTGAAAGAACACTTCAATAAAATTAATCAAATAAAGAATCCTGATTGAAACAAACAAAACACAAAAAAGTGGGAAATTTATCAAATTTTTCGCACAATTTTCGTATTTTTCTAATATCTTTTAGTAAATTTATTAATATCTTTATAAACGTTTTTCAGTTTAGGGAAGATCTTTAAATAGACTTTTTTGTATAACTCTTTATATTGTTCAGCAGCGTTAGGATTAGGGTAGAATGTTACGGTTTTATGCGACATACTTTCCATAGCCTCTTTTACACTACTAAATTCTTTTAGAGCGACAAACGTTGATATTGCTGCACCTAAGGAAGTTGTTTCAAAAGTTTGGACTCTAGAGACTGGTAAATTAAAGATGTCCGCAGTGATTTGACAGATCGCGTCACTTTGAGATCCACCACCAGAAATTCTGATTTCTTTGACCTTGTGTCTTTGACTTTTTTCTATTCCGTCTAATCCTTCTTTTAAGGCATAAGCAATACCTTCAATAATCGCTCTATATAAGTGTTCTCTAGTATGCACATCACTAAATCCGATAATGCCGCCTTTGGCTAATGGTCTTCTAAGTCCTGGTCCCCAATATGGTTGAAGGACTAAACCATCACTTCCTGGAGGAATCTTAGATAAATCTTTATTTAATATTTCCTCAACCGCCATGTTTTGGATTTTAGATTCATCAATTAATTCGCTAGCGAAGTTTTGAGTGAACCAAGAAAGCATCCAATATCCTCTATAAACTTGAACTTCCATGTTATACCAATTAGGAACTGCCGCTGGATAAGCTGGCAAAAATGGTTCTGGTTCGTGATATTTTTGATTGCTTACTTCAATAGAAGACGCTGTTCCATAAGATACAGCAGCGATATTTTTGCTTAATGCCCCTAATCCAATCGTTTCACAAGCTTTATCACTACCAGATGCATATAGCTTAATACCACTAGGTAATCCAGTAGACTTACAAATCTCTTCTGATATTTCCCCAATTAATTCTCCAGGTTGTTTAAGTGGGAATAGCATTCTACTTGGAATACCAAAGATAACTCCTTTTAAAGCTTTTTCTCCCCACCACTTTCTTTTTTTGAAGTTAATTGGATAATGGCCAGTTAAGTTTGCACAGCTATCAGTTAATTCTCCAGTGAGTTTATATGTTAAATAAGTGGAGATATTCACGTATTTGACTGTTTTAGACCAAACATCTGGCTCATTTTCTTTAATCCAGTGCGCCATTGTACGACTTCTATTTAATTTAATAGTGTCTTGCATACCTACAATAGAGAAAATAGTGCTATATCCAAATGGTAATTTCTCTTTTGCTTTAGCGAGTCTTTGATCTAACCAAAGAATAGATTTTCTTACTGGTTTATTATCCTTATCTAATTGCACTGAAGAATCTCTAAAGGTGGCAATTGTGCTTCCTTTAATTCTGTTTAATTTATCTTTTGAAGATTTAGCGAGTTCTTTTAAGCATTCTAAAAGAATGTCGTAATAATAATCTGGATCTTGTTCTGCATATCCTTTTTCAATAGAAATATAAGCAGGAGAATATTTTCTTTTTACAATTGATTCAATTTCTCCAGACTTATTAATTAAAGCCACTCTTACTGATTGAGTGCCAAAATCCATTGTTAATATTAAGGGTGATTTATTTTCCATAATAACTTCGTCCATTCAGTTAATTATTTTATATCTAAATTATTTATTTATAAATAGGTATTGATTATCAAAATATTACTACTATAATAGGTATAAAGAATATACCGAAAGGAATATAAAGGTATGAAGTATTTATCCGTAAGTGAAGTAGCAAAAAAGTGGAATCTTAATGAAAGAAGAGTCCGTGTTTTAATTCAAGAAAAGCGTATTGAAGGAGTGAAATTAGAAGGTCATAAATATCTAATTCCTGAATCCGCAGTTAAACCTTTAGATAGAAGATATAAAGGACAAAGATGTTTTGAAGATTCTCCATTAGACAAAATTAATTTTGATTTTAAAAATTACCGTAAATTATTCCCTAATTCAGAAGGATATTTTGGTCGCTTTGGAGGAAGGTTTTTACCTCCTAATTTATCTAAGGCGATGGAGGAAGTTTATAACGGTTATTTAACAATTGCTAAATCCGCTAAATTCATCGCTGAACTAAGAGAGATAAGAAAGAATTATCAAGGTCGACCAACTCCGGTATATCACTGCCAAAATTTAAGTAATTATTTCGGTAAAGTGCAAATCTATTTAAAAAGAGAAGACCTTAATCACGGAGGGGCACATAAATTAAATAACGCGATGGGTCAAGCCTTGCTTGCTAAATATTTAGGTAAGAAAAAACTTATCGCTGAAACTGGTGCAGGTAGCCACGGCTCTGCTGTAGCTATGGCGGCAGCGTATTTCGGACTTAAGTGTGATATCTATATGGGTGAAGTCGATATGGAAAAACAAGCCCCTAATGTTAATAGAATTAAAGTATTAGGCGCTAATGTAATTCCGGTAAAAGAAGGAACTAGAACCTTAAAAGAAGCGGTAGATGCAGCCTTTGCAGCCTACGCTAAAGAATATAAAGATGCATTTTACTGTTTAGGTAGTGCAGTTGGACCTCACCCATATCCATTAATTGTTAGAGACTTCCAAGAAATCATTGGTCGAGAAGCTAAACAACAATTTTTAGATATGACTGGAGAACTTCCAGATATTGTCTGTGCTTGTGTTGGAGGCGGGAGCAACGCCATTGGAATGTTTGAATCATTTTTAGAAGAACCAGTCCATATTGTGGGTGTTGAGCCAATGGGACAAGGAGAAGAAATTGGTAAAAATGCGGCAACGATTACTCTTGGAAAAGAAAAAGTTCTCCACGGCTTTAATTCTTTAGTGTTAACCAAAGAAAACGGAGAACCTGCTGATGCTTATTCGATCGCTAGTGGACTAGATTATCCTGGTGTAGGACCAGAACATGCCTTCTTACATGAAATCGGTAGAGTGAAATATGAATCAGTTACTGATGAAGAGGCTGCTGAAGCATTCTTCTTACTTTCTAGATTAGAGGGTATTATTCCTGCAATCGAGTCCGCTCACGCTCTAGCGTACGCCATTAAATGTGCTCGCACTATGCAAAGTGGATCAATCTTAGTCTGTTTAAGTGGACGTGGAGATAAAGACATGGAATTTATGTGTAAAAAATACCCACATATGTTCCGCTAATTACATTACTAAAGGTTTGATGTTTAGAATGCTATCGCTATATGTACTCTGAGCTTCTCTAATATCTATATCGATTTGAAGATTTAAAAAATATTTATCACTTAATCCAAAATATCTACCAAGTCTAATAGATGTCTCGGCAGTAATTTTTCTTCTATCATGAAGAATATCTTGTATACGAGAAACAGGAACATCAATATCTTTAGCTAAACGATATGCTGAAATATGAAGAGGTATCATAAACTCTTCTTTAAGAATTTCGCTAATTTTTGGTGTAGGAATACGTTTCATCTCTTTCTCCTTAGTGATAGTCAACTATCTCAACATTGTCATATACTCTTCCATCATCGGATGGTACAAAAACAATTCTATATTGATCATTAATTTTAATACTCCATTGACCTATTCTATTACCAGAGAGTGGCTCTAGATGATTTGCTGGAGGAACTTTTAGATCAGATAAGCTTTCAGCAACATCAATCATTATTAATTTTCTTAACGCTATTTTCTGAATGTTCGAAGGTAGTTTTTTCGAAAATTGCTGATTGAATACTTTTTCTGTTTCTTTATCTTTAAAACTTCTGATCATACTATTATTATACACGCTTTTCGTGTACACGCAACAAATACATAAAAATTGTTTTTTCACGTGCCTAGAATGTCCACAAATGAAATTTTTGTGGAAATTCTTTCCTATACGGGCACATATGTAATAAAATATTAACGCTGGTGAGCGAATACATATACGCTCTCTACGTGCCTTATAGGAGGAAAAATATGGCTGAAAAGAAATATGTTTACCCCTTTGATGAAGCCTATGGATTAGGCAAAGAACTCTTAGGTGGTAAAGGTGCTGGTTTAGCAGAAATGACCCATATCGGCGTTCCTGTTCCAGAAGGATTTACAATCACTACTGAAGCTTGCACCCTTTATTATGACAGTGGAAAGAAAATCCCAGAATTTGTTAAAGAACAAATCTTCGCGGCAATTAAAGATGTCGAAAAGAAAACCGGAAAAACATTCGGTGGGGAACATAATCCACTCTTAGTTTCTGTCAGATCTGGTGCTCGTGTCAGTATGCCAGGTATGATGGATACCATCTTAAACTTAGGTTTAAATGATGTTACTGCTGCTGCTCTTGCAAGAGAAACAGGCAACGAAAGATTTGCATTAGACAGCTTCAGAAGATTCATCCTCATGTTCACAAACATCGCTAAAGGACATCCAAGAACTGAAATGGATAAGATGCTTGATGAATTAAAAGAATCAAGAGGATACAAATTAGACACAGAAGTCACTACAGAAGAATTAAAAGTCTTAGTGGCTAAATACAAGGAATACTATAAGAAAACATTCGGTGAAGAATTCCCAACTGATCCAAAAGATCAATTAATGGAAGCTGTCGCAGCGGTCTTTAGAAGCTGGGACAACCCAAGAGCGAATATTTACCGTATGCAATATTCCATTCCATATTCATGGGGAACCGCCGTTAATGTGCAATCCATGGCATTTGGTAATAAAGGTGAGACTTCTGGTACTGGTGTTGCTTTCTCTAGAAACGCCGCAACTGGTGAAAAAGAAATCTCTGCTGAATATTTACCAAACGCTCAAGGTGAAGACGTTGTTGCTGGTATCCGTACCCCACTTCACATTGATGAATTAAAAAGAAGAATGCCTGAAGTCTATGAACAATTCGTCAAGACCATTAAAAACATGGAACTCCACTATCGCGATATGCAAGATATGGAATTCACAGTTGAAGAAGGCAAATTATACTTCTTACAAACCCGTTCAGGTAAAAGAACTCCTGCCGCAGCCTTAAAGATGGCATGTGACATGGTTGATGAAGGATTAATTACCAAAGAAGAAGCTGTCTTAAGAATTGATCCAGTTTCATTTGATAAATTATTATTACCTAACTTCGATAAAGATGATTTAGCAAAAGCTAAAGACAGATTAGTCGCTAAAGGTAACCCAGCTGGCCCAGGTGCCGGAACCGGTGCTATCGCCTTCACTGCTGAAGAAGCTGAAAGAAGACACGCTGCTGGAGAAAAAGTTGTTCTTGTTAGAGCAGAAACCTCCCCAGAAGATCTTGCTGGTATGATTGCTTGCCAAGGTATTCTCACTATGAGAGGTGGTATGACTTCTCACGCTGCTGTTGTTGCTCGTGGTATGGGTAAATGCTGTATCACTGGTTGTGCTGCTGCCATCATTGATGAAGAAGCAAGAACCTTAAAGATTGGTGATAAAGTTTACACCGATAAAGATGTCTTATCCTTAGACGGAAGCACAGGTTGTGTTTACGAAGGTGACATCAAGAAAGTTGCACCAGATCTATCCTCAGGTAACTTTGGTAGATTAATGGGCTGGGTTGATGAAGCCCGTGACTTAATGGTTAGAGCGAACGCTGATACCCCAAGAGATGCACATCAAGCTAAAGTCTTTGGTGCACAAGGTATTGGATTATGTAGAACAGAACATATGTTCTTCGATAAAGACAAGATCTTCTCCTTCAGAAAGATGATTCTTGCTGAAACTAAAGAAGAAAGAGTCGCTGCTTTAGCAGAAATCGAACCATTACAACAAAAAGACTTCGAAGGTTTATACGAAGAAATGGGCAACCTCAACGTTAATGTCCGTTTACTCGATCCACCTCTACACGAATTTTTACCTCAAGAAGAAGACAAGATCCAAGAACTCGCAAAAGCGACTGGACACTCTGTCGAATATATTCACAAGAGAATTGATGAATTACACGAATTCAACCCAATGATGGGTCACAGAGGCTGCCGTTTAGACGTCTCCTATCCTGAAATTGGTGAAATGCAAACCCGTGCGATTATTAAGGCTGCTATTGCTGTTAATAAGAGATGTGGATTACATGTCGAACCAGAAATCATGGTCCCACTTACCTTAGACTTAAGAGAAATGAAATTCGTTAAGGCTATCGTTTGTAAGACTGCTGATGAAGTCATCAAAGCTGCTGGAGTCAATCTCAAATACCATGTTGGTACTATGATTGAGATTCCACGTGCTGCGTTACTCTCTGATGAAATCGCTCAAGAAGCAGAATTCTTCTCATTTGGTACAAATGACTTAACTCAAATGACATTCGGATTCTCTCGTGACGATGCTTCTAAATTCTTACCAGATTACTACAGCAATAAGATCTTAGAAGAAGATCCATTTAAGACCTTAGATCAACACGGTGTTGGTAAGCTCGTTGAACTCTCTGTCAAACAAGGTAGAGCTACTAGACCAGACTTACACATTGGTGTCTGTGGTGAAACTGGTGGAGAAGCAAACTCCATTGAGTTCTATCACAAAGTCGGATTAGATTACGTCTCTTGTTCTCCATTTAGAGTCCCTGTTGCTAGACTCGCTGCTGCACAAGCCGCAATCAAATTCCCAAGAAAGAAATAGTTCTTTCTCAGCCAATTAAATAAATAAGGCACTCGTTAATTCGGGTGCCTTTACTTATGTAATTACCAATCAAGTTTGCTATATTCTGTTAACGAAGAAATATCTTCTTTACTGCCTTTTAAAATCGAGTCTACAAGGCCTTTTTGCGAATATAAATACAAAGTTTCTTTTATTCCTTTATATTCGCTTTCAGAAAGTATTATGAAATTGCCTTGTTCAGTTGTAATAAGAAACGACTTGTTTTCCTTTACAGCCTCATTAATATATTTTTGAAAATTATTTTCTAGTGTTTTGATATTAATTTTATTCATAATCTACAATTAAATTATGTAGATAAATCAAAAAGAATCAAGAAAAATAGCTTGTTTAATTGTGAAATAAAAATTGTGGATAAATCCTATCCCCATATTTATATTAATATTTCTATTTAATTAATACTTTGTATATAACTAAATATAAATATAGGGATAAGTTGGTGTTGGAAAAAATAATCTTGGATTATTTGTTTTTTGTTCGTTACTATATAGTTACTTTATGGCAAATAAAAAGCACTTAACTTATGAAGAAAAAATAATAAAAGCTTTGAAATCGCTTCCTAATCCACTAATAGATAACAAACACAGAATTATCATAGTATTAGATAATAATCGTGCAAGAAGCAATGAAAGTAGATTTGAGCATATAGCTGTCTCTAGGCATGAGTTATTACCAAGCGATATAAAACAAATTCCAAAAAGAATCGAAACATCTATACTCAAAAAAGATAAAGAAAGAACGAATACTTATAACATATACATTGCTAGAAATGGTCATGTCGGAGAATATATCAAGATATCAATAGAAATAGATTTTAAAAAATCAAACATTGGGTTCGTAAAAACAATTTACATTACTAGAAACAATAAATAATTGACTTATTAGCAAAGAATATTGCTATAATAAGAGTGCCAAGGGTGGAAATGTGCGTCCTTTCCCGCGTTAAACCGGTGAGGTAACGTCAGCGTACGACCACGGCGCACCTACAAAGGTGGTACACGGCGATCCAGGGTTATGCTGGCCTGGTTGGCAAAAACTTGTCCCTCGCGGACATTTTTTTATGAAAAACCCCATCATATTTGTTATTGAGGCTCTTTAATCATTTGTGTTTGATTTCTATTTGTTAAACGCTAGTGATTTATAGAAGACGAAGTTGTTATCTCCGTCTATGTAGCCAACTTCTCTACCGTTGACTATGATGGAGCCATCGTCATCAACATAGCCAATTTTCTTTGGAGGAAAATATATTTCTCCTTCATCGGTGATCTCTGCAAATTTATGTCCATTGATATATAAAACATTCTCACCGATATAGCCCACTAATTGGTCATCGATATATATGTTTCTACCAAAGGAATCGATAATTAACACGCAGGAAACCCCTTATTTTCTATTTGTGAAGTATGGACCGACATGTTCTCCGTCTTTCACAGTCATTTTTTCTAGATAACATAATTTGACGTGAGCGTCGTTACCAACTTTAACATCAATTAAGGTAGTATTTGGACCAATATAACATCCTTCTCCAACCTTACATTTACCAAGTAAAGTGGTATTAGGCATAATCACCGTATCTCTACCTACTACTGCTTCTGGAGAAATATAGGCTGTATCAGGATCTTCAATTGACACACCAGATAACATTAATTGTTTATTCACTCTTTTTCTAATCACTTTAGCAGCGTAAGCTAGCTGAGTTCTATCGCTGACACAGAAAATATCTTGAGCGTCTTCTAAAACATACGCTTCTACTGGTAAACCTTTTTCTCTAAAGAGTTTAACAAGTTCAGATAAATAATACTCATGTTTAGCATTATTAGTGCTTAATTTAGGAAGATATTCTTGGAGTAACTTATTATTAATAATATAGATACCAGCGTTAACTTCGTTAATCTCTGCTTCTTCTTCGTTACAGTCTTTATCTTCTCTAATTTCAAGTAAACGGTAAGAACCTCTTTCTCTTAAAATACGACCGTATCCAGTAGGATTTTCTAGTACTGAAGTACAAATAGTTAAGACATTACCGTTTTTATGGTGCTTATGGTAGACCTTATTTAATGTTGCTGAAGTTAATAAAGGAGTATCTCCACCTACGACAATAACATCACCCTCTTTATCAGCGAGTTCTTTGACTTGTTTTAAAGCGTGACCAGTGCCAATGATTTCTTTTTGCCACACCACTTTAGAATGGTCTTTGACACATTCTTCAGTGTGTTTTCCGCCATAGCCCACAACTGTATATATTTCTTTTGGTTTAATTGCTTTACAAGCATCAATTACATAATTAATTAATGGCTTTCCTAAGATTGGATAAGCGACTTTAGAGTGGTTTGGATCTCTACTTTCCATACGGGAGCCACGACCAGCTCCTAAAATGACGACATATTTTTCGACCATAACTTCTCCTTATTTTTTAATAACTTTAGTTACTTCGACTAGATATTTATCTTCTAATGATTTGGCGACTTTCTTCACAAGTGAAGAGTCTGTTGATAAGGCAAAAACAGTTGAGCCACTTCCAGACATTAAAACAATTTTAAATCCAGCGGCTTTAAGTGTTTCCTTAATTTGCTTAATTTCAGGGACTAATATACTAGCAGCTTCTTCTAAAGAATTACCAATAGAGGCGGCTAATAAATCATCGTCTCCTTCTTTTAAGGCTTTAACAACATTATCTATATCAACATAGTTGTAATCTTTTTTATCTGCAATAGCGAATACTTCTTTAGTAGAACATCCGCTAGCAGGTTTAACAATTAAAACAGAGTAATTATTCTTAATTTCAATTGGCTCCATTATTTCTCCAATGCCGTGGCATCTTGCAGGAACACACTTTACAAAAAAAGGAATATCCGCTCCAAAGGTTTTAGCCATGTCGATTAATTCTTCATCGCTAGCGTTAAGTTTTAACATTTGATTAACCGCTTTCATAGTAAAAGCAGCGTTACTACTACCTCCGCCTAGTCCAGCTTGCATAGGAATAACTTTATGAATATAGACTCTAAACTTAGTAGAGAATCCATATTTATTCGCTAACGCATTAATTCCTTCAGTAGCGAGATTATAATGGACTAGTCCATTAGAGAAATCATCGACAGTAACGAAATTATCACCACTATTTTTTAATGTGGAAATAATAATAGAGTCATGTAATTCAATTGGAACCATCACCGAATCTAATTCGTGATATCCATCTTCTCTTTTCTTCACTACACGTAAAGAAATATTGATTTTTGCGTAACTTTTAACACTTCTAGTACTCATATTAGTTCACCTATATTATATCTACTTTTGTATCAGTTGATACATTCTAAAATATATTTCTGGAGCAATGTTCTCTGGTCGTAAATTAGGATCTAAATTTAATTTAGATAATAACTCACTAGCTTTAGTGGCGTCTCCTAGATAATTCTTTAAATTGTTATAAATTGTCTTTCTTCTATTTAAGAATAAAGATTTAGCAAGTTTATATGTTCCAATAAGATCTTCATCGTAGTACTTATAATTTCTTTTTAAAGTGAAGACTACAGATTTACATTTAGGAACAGGATGGAAACTTCCTGGTTTAACCACAAAGTGTTTTTCCACATCACAGCATAATCTTGTTAATACAGAGATCGCCCCATAATTTTCTCCACTTAAATCATAAAAACGATTAAATGCCTCTAGTTGAATCATTAAAACCATCACATCAGCATCAATAGCGGATAACAATAAATACTCCACTAACTCGGTGGTGATATTATATGGAAGATTACCAATAATTTTGTCGTATGTGGAGATATCTACTTTACGAATATCCTCATTGATATAAGTAATTCTGTCTTTATAGAAAATCTTTAAAAAATCAATCATCTTTGAATCAATATCACAAACACTAAAATTAGCATTTTTCATATCAATAAAATGAGTCAAACTTCCTAAACCAGGTCCAATTTCTAATACCTTGTCAAATTCCTGAATATCAGCAAGCTCCACGATGGATTTTGCAATTTCTGGTTCAAGCAAAAAGTTTTGTCCATAATCCTTATCTGGACGGATATTAGTGTTTTTTAAAATTTCAAAAATATTAGATCTATTTATTTCCATATTTCTCACTGATTTCACTAGGCTTAACACCTAACATTTGTAATTGATTTTCTAAAAATTTTGTAGTTCCATAGATTAACCTATAGTCATTAATAATTCTATTTTTCATTATCTCAGGGTTTTCACTTAAAGAGATAATTGAATTGAGTTCGTAAAGAGGTTTAACATCAAGCTCTTTTTTGTACTCCGTTAAGTGTTCTTTTAAAGCGTCAATAATCGCTTCATATTCAGTTTCTGCAACTCCACACTTTTTATATGATTTTCTTGGAATTTTTGCACTTTTTATGACAAAAACCCTGCTAATTTTATTTTTAATCTTATTCGCGATGTCTTCTCCGGCTTTGTCATTATCGCTCATGACAATTACTTTTCTACGTTCACTTACTCTAGATAAAAAGTCAATTTTCTCGTCAGATATATCGCATCCATTTGTAATAAAATAATGAGTTTTGATAAAAGAAGATAAATAACTTACATCGCTTTTACCTTCAACCACTAAAACACCATCTAAATAATACTTATTCATGAATATTAAATAATCGACAAGCATTCTCATAAGTAACTTGATCGACATGCTTCTTAGAAATATCTTTTAATCTCGCAATTTCTTCACTTACAAGGCAAATATACTTTGGTTCGTTTTTCTCTCCTCTATGTGGATGAGGAGTTAAATATGGACAATCAGTTTCAATTAACAATTTTTCTAGTGGCACTACTTCTGCAACTTCTTTCGGAGTTTTAGCATTGGTGAAAGTAACTGGTCCACCTAAAGAAATATGTAATCCTAAATCTAATACTGTTTTAAGCATCTCTACGCTTCCAGAATAGCAGTGCATCACTCCTCCAAATAGAGGCTTATGCTCTTTTAATATATTTAAACAATCTTCATTAGATTCGCGATTATGAATAGAAATAGGCAAATGATGTTCATTAGCGAATTCTATTTGTCTAATGAAGTATTCCTTTTGAAGATTTCTTCTAGATTCTTCCTTTTCCCAGTGGTAATCAAGGCCAATTTCTCCAATTGCTACTACTTTTTTATTGGATATTAAATTCATAGTAGAAAGAAAATCTTCTTCACTAATATCAAATATATCGCAAGGATGAAATCCGATTGCAGCGTAGCATTCTTCATATTTACTAGCAATCTTAACAGCGAGTTCACTAGATTCTTTGTTATAGCCCACAACTAAAAACTTGCTGACACCAGTCTTTTTAGCGTCATTAATCACTTCATCGATTCGAGGATATAAAGCCTCATCATTTAAATGACAATGAGAATCAAACATCATAATTATTTACCAACACAAAATCTAGAGAATATTTCTTTAGAAATATCAGTTTGTTTATATTCTCCTAAAATCTCTAAAATCGCGTTATAAGCATCCATTAAAGAGACACTAACTAAATCAATAGATAAATCGTTATCAGCGTCTTCTTTAGCTTTTAATAAGGCTTCTTTTGCAACTTTTAACAAACCTAATTGTCTAACGTTATTAAGTGAAGGGGTTCTAAAAGCTTCTTCTTTTATTCCAAGAGCCTTATAAATCTCTTCTTTTAAAGGATTAATATCGTTATTTAACGCGGATATGTAGAGTTTATCTTTGTCCTTAGCGGTTAATTTATCGGCTTTGTTATATACAATGACGTGAGGAATATCTTTAACTAAATCTAAGATATCCTTATCTTGTTTATCTAATTCTTTTGAAGCATCTAATAACACTATAACTAAATCTGCTTTATTGATTGCCTCTTTAGATTTATTTACTCCGATAGATTCTACTTGATCGTTAGATTCTCTAATGCCTGCTGTATCTAATAAGTGGAGTACAACTCCATTTAAATTAATTTCACCTTCCACTACATCTCTAGTGGTGCCCGCTATATCAGTAACTATCGCTTTAGATTCACCTAATAAAGCGTTTAATAAGGATGATTTACCAACATTAGGCTTTCCTACTAAAGCTACTTTAATTCCTTCTTTGATGATTAATCCTTTTTCTCCAGAATCCACTAAAGAGTTAATTTGAGGAACGAGTTCATCTACTAAAGAAATAACGTGATTCTTATTAGCAACTTCAATATCTTCATATTCTGGATAATCAATATTAACTTCAATTAAAGATAAAACATCGGCGATTCTTTTCTTAATTGGTAAGATTAATTCACTAGTTTTTCCTTTTAAGGAAAGAATAGATAATTCTTTTGCTTCTTTACTAGATGCGTTAATTACATCATTAATGGCTTCTGCTTGGATTAAATCAATTCTTCCATTAAGGAACGCTCTAGAAGAATATTCTCCGTTGGTGGCGTATCTCGCTCCTTTAGAGAGCAATAATTCAATAATTTCATTAGCAATAAGCATTGAGCCGTGACACATAATCTCTACTAGATCTTCTCCTGTAAAAGATTTAGGTCCTTTATAAATCGCTAAAACCACTTCATCTATAACTTTGTTATCATCAACAATATTACCGAATAAAAGAGTTCTTTCTTTTATATCTCTTATATCTTTTGAGAAACATTTAGAAACAAGTTCAAAAGCGTCATCACCAGATACTCTAATGATGGCAAGAGCACTTTTAATAGGAGCGGTAGCTAATGCAACAATTGTTTCCATAATTTAATCTTAAAAGCACCCAAAGGGTGCTAATAATTATTCAACGTAGATAATTTGTACTTGACGATGTGTACCTTCGCCTGTGGATTCAGTTTTAATATTATGCCATCCATTTAATGCGTTATGGATTGCTCTTCTTTCATCCGCTGGCATTGGATCAAAGGTATAAGTAGTCTTTGTTTTTTGCACATCTTTAGCGACTTTTCTAGCAAGTCTTTCTAAACGAGAATATTTATTATCTTTGTAGCCATTAATGTCTAATAAGATTCTAAATCTCTTATGGAAGTGATTGCTTGTAGCAAGCTTCACTAATTCGTTAAGAGCTTGTAGAGTCACACCATTTTTACCAATTAAAATTGGATTATGAGTGCTATCAAGAGTGATGTGAATCACATCATCATCTAATTTTGTTTTAACTGAGCTTTCAATTCCTAAAGCATCAGTAGCATTTAATAAATAATCTTCAGCGTATCTGACGATATCTGATAAGTCATAGACTTCAACTTGAACTTTCTTTGAGAATAGTCCAGATTTTTTACCTGTATCTAAATAGATAAGTTCAGAGACAGGTTTGTTTAATTCTTCAGAAGCTTTTTGTAATGCTTCTTCGACAGTTTTTCCAGTATAAATTTCCATTTTAATAATCTCCGATTATTTTCTAGCAGCTTTTCTTTCGCTGATAATTTGAATAACAACTGTTTGCACAATTGAGAAAATAGCACCAACAAACCAATATAGACCCATAGCACTAACAAGTGAGAAGCCCATAAAAATAATTAATGCGAGCATAATGTATGTGAACCATTTCATACGATTATTTTGTTGCTTTTGTGCAGGATTCTTACCGAGTTTAGCAACTTGCTTTGCTTTTTTCTTTTGAATCCATTGTGGTAAAAGCATACTCACAGTTTGCGCTGCCGCCATGAATAAGAATAAGAATAAAGCAGTAACTGCAGCATATCCTCCAGCAGCAGACCAGTTGGCTCCAGTAAATAAAGCATCCTTAATAGTCATAGATAAGTTAAGGCCTAAGAATGTTCCATGAGTCAAAACAGACGAACCGCTTAATGCACCCCAAACACAGATAAAGACAGGGAATTGAACCACCATTACAATAATTGTAATAAATGGGTTGATGTGGTTTTTCTTATATAGCGCTTGCATTTCCTGCGCCATACGAGCTTTTTCCGATTTAGATGTATTTGAGTTTGGATATTTGTTTTGAATCTTAGTGATTTCAGGTTGAAGTTCTGTCATCTTGGCGTTAGATGTGGTTTGTTTCCAAGTTGCAAGAAGCATAATTGCACGGATAATAAATGTAACAAACATAATGCCTAAGAAGGCACTTAATCCGGCACTAGCTCCTGTTCCACGGAATCCCAGAACAATACCATCAACTAACCATCCAATTGGATAAACAAGTAAACCTTCAAAGAAGCCTCTACCCCATGCATATCCCCAGGTTTTTTCATCGATAAAAATACCATCAGTGCTATATCCATAAGAACCGTATTTATCTGTTTTGGTTGTCATACAAGTTCTAAATGTAGCAGCCCAGGAATTAAGTTGATTATGGTAGCCTTTAATAAAATCGCTACTTGGACACTTATCTGGTGATAATACATCAAAGGTTCCAATAGCATAACCAGTAATATATTCTCCTAATGGAGAAGCTGGGTCAACTTCCGCTCTAGCTGCTTTATCAAAACTATTCCAGTTATCTAATCCATCAGCGCCACCAGAGAAGAATCTTAAATAGCTATAATAAGATAAATCACGATCAACAGTAGCTTTCCCTAAATCTTCATATGTATAAGTGAGGGAATTGTTAGCGAGATCAGCAACTTTACCAAAAATAGTGTTCAACGCTAAGAAATCAAATCTTTGCATATATTCCACTGTTGAACCATCAATAGCTTTAACACCAGAATCTCTAGCAGATTTGATAATGCCGTTTAAAAAAGTAAGTTCTTTCTTGTTCTCTCCGTCTTTATCAAAAACAAAGTTTCCAACATGCATATCGTTTCCAGTTGGAACCCATTCTGCAGTGACAAGTTTTGCTCCTTCAATTGTGTAATCATTAGTTTGACCATGGAACACAATTTTGTCGGTTGAAACATCACTTTTCTCGATACGGATAATGCCTGGTTCAAAGGCATATTTCATTCTAGAAACATCAATTCCTGAACAGAAAGAAGCAGTACAACTACTTAGAGCGGCTACGCCAAAGCCGGTTGCGACTAAAGCAAGTCCTAATTTTGTTCTTCTTTTCATTTAGTAATTCCTATCTTACTCAATAAATAATTGAGAATGTTCTTGTTATCATCAAAAGAGTTATCTAAAAAGTCAGCTTTAATGATAATAACAATATCGAATGTGTGAGAAGTATATTCTACGAGCGAGTCACACATAGCTCGAGTTTGCCTTTTGACACGATTTCTTGTTACGGCATTGCCGATTTTCTTACTAACACTGATCCCTATGCGGCAAACATTTTTATCATTATTAATGTAATGAATTAAAAAGGGATTGTGTTTAAGGACATGACCTTTTCTAACCGTAAACACAAATTCTTGACTATCTTTGATACGGTTAATAACTTTCATTTTTTCTCCAATGAAAAATTAGGCAGTTAATTGTTTACGTCCCTTTGCTCTTCTTCTGGCTAAGACTTTACGTCCGTTAGCGGATTTCATTCTTGCTCTGAATCCAGCCTTGTGAGAGTGTTTTACTTTACTTGGTTGATAAGTTCTTTTCATATACGTTTCCTCCAAAATTTACGCAGTATAGATTATAAATGTATTTATAAATCAAAGTCAAAGGATTATGGTTTTTTATTTATTTAAAAAACAAAATACACAATTATTCAATTTGATTTTTCCACACAGTTATCCAAAGTGTTTTTTTATCGAATCAACAAAAAATAATCCACAATCCTCATTTTTTGACTTTCCACACAAATTTAATGCTCAAAACCATAATTGTAGTGTAATAAGAATAAGCTTTGCTTATTCATATAAGTTCTATTAAACTACATAAAAATCAATCCACATTTATTCACAATTTTCACCAAAAATCCACTTTTTATCCACATCGAAAAAATGTGGAAAACTTGATAAGTGCCTATTTTTCTTGATTTGATGAAGTCTATTTGATTTTTGTGAATTGTGGAAAACTTTTTTTCTCGATTTTATCATTAAAATCTAGAAGGCTTTCATCTATAATTGAATAACGAAAATTAAGGAATTTATTTTATGGTTACAACATTATCTGAGATGACAAAATTATGGGACAACGTCCTGAAAAGCATTAAATCAAAAATCGACAACAAATGGACATTTGATTACTTCTTCGCTAACTCTTATATCGATAGTAGAGATGGTGATACTTTAATTATTGTTGCCCAAAGCACTGTCGCTAAAGCTGAATTAAAAAATAAACACACTGATTTAATCTTAGATACAATCTCAGAATTTGAAGATGATATCTACACAATTCGTATCGTGACCGAAGATGAATTACAATCTAATAAAAAACATGAATCGGGTAAATCTAATCAAAAGGTTACTGTTCAAGAAGATGATCAACCTGTATTTTTTAAAGACTCTGCTCTTAAACCAGAATTAACTTTTGATACTTTTGTTGTTGGGGATTGTAACAAAGAAGCACACAAGGCTGCTTTATATGTTGCTAAAAATGGAGGATCTTTATTTAATCCTTTATTTATATATTCACATTCAGGTTTAGGTAAGACACATTTGCTTCACGCAATTGGAAATGAGATTAAAAGAGGTAGAATGCCTAATGCAAAAATCATCTATATCAACACCGATGATTTCGTTGAAGAATACATAAGATTTGTAAGAGGTGAAAAGGAATCTCAATCAATGAAGTCCTTCTTCAAAACTGTCGATGTCTTACTTTTAGATGATGTTCAAATTATGGCAGGGAAGGTTAAAACCGCAGAGATGTTTTTCTCTATCTACCAAGACCTCATTAATCGTGGAAAACAAATCATCATTACCTCAGATAAACAACCAAGCGAATTAAAAGGATTAGAAGAAAGATTGATTACTAGATTCTCTCAAGGATTAACCGTTAAAATCGGAGAACCTGATATTGATACAAGTGTTGAAATTCTAAAACAAAAAATCACTACTTATGGGATGGATGTGGAGAAATTCGACGCAAATGTCCTCTTATTTTTAGCGGAAAAATACTCAAGCAACGTAAGAGATCTTGAAGGAGCGGTTAAAAATATTTTCTTCAGCTGTATTGATTTATCTGACGAAGAAAGAATCACAATGGATGTTGCCATTAAAGCAGTTGGCTCAATTAGAGGTGGTAAAAATATCGCAGCTCAATTAAGCGAACAAAAGATAATTAATGTTGTTGCAGACTATTACAATATTTCTCCAAGCGATATTACAGGGAAGGTTAGAACCGGACAGATAGCGTTAGCGAGACATATATCAATGTATTTAATTAGAAAACACTTAGATGTTCCACTAAAGAAAATCGGAGATATGTTTGGAGGTAAAGATCATACAACTGTAATGTCTGGAATATCAAAAGTGGACAAAGAGTTGAAAACTAACAAGCAACTACAAGAAGCAATTGAAGAATTAGAAGCCAAATTAAAGTAAAAGATTTATTAAAAATAAATAGTTAGTAAAATCTGATGTGTGATAGAATAAATTTAATAAGTGCTTAATGAGTTATCCACATTATCCACACACATAATAATTATTATTATAAATAATATAAATAAAAAAGAAGGTATTAAATCATGAGATTTGTAATCAAAAGAGATGAATTATTAAAAGCCTTGCTAATCGCAGGCAGAGCAGTAAATTCAAAATCATCTGCTGTCCCTGTCTTAGCTAATTTAAAACTTGAGTTAGATGAAAAAGGATTATCTATTACAGGTAGTAACTATGAATTAACTATTAAAACGTCTATTCCTTATACACGTAATGATGTGGAAATAATTAGAAACACTAAAGAAGGTGCAACACTAGTTAACGCTAAAATCATTACTGATATGGCTAGAAAGATTGATGTGGATGAAATCAATTTTGAAGTAGTTGATTCAACAATTGCAGTTATTACAGCTGGTAAGATTAAATATAATTTAAATTGTATTAAAGCAAATGAATATCCTGATATCGATTTAGAACCAAACGGAATTCAAATTAATCTCACTAGAGTAGAATTCTCATCTTTAGTATCTCAAACCGCTTTTGCTGCTTCTTTAAAAGAACATAGAAAACAAATTTCAATTTCAACAGATTTAAGATTCTCTGCTAATGTTCCTGCGAAGATGATGGTGGAAGTTGATCATTTATTAGAGAATGCTGAATCAGTTAAAGTTGCTCTTTCTGATAAGAAAGCATTATTTGAATTTGAATCCACAATTGTTGCTACTAGATTAATTGCTGGTGATTATCCAAACACCAAAAACATTGTTCCACGTATCACAAACTACGAATTACAAGTCAATGCCTCTGATTTCTTAAAGGCAATTGACAGAGTCAATATTCTTTCTATTGATCGTGAAAACGTTGTTGATTTAAGTTTATCTGAAGACGTTGTAGAAATTAGCGCTAAGTCCACTCAAGTTGGATCTGCTAGTGAAAAACTTGATGTCTTTAAATTCACAGGAAGTAACCTACAAATCAGTTTCAACAGTGAGTTCGTTTCTTCTGCAATTAAGGCCTTAAATAGTGAAGATGTGACCTTCTTATTCGTTGGTGAAATGAAACCATTTGTGATCAAGAATCCTGAAGATGAATCAGTTGTCCAAATCGTCACTCCTGTTAGAACCTATTAATTTCTAATTTAAAATTTATTTAGGTACCAGTCGTTATACTGGTGCCTTTTTTAATGCTCAAAAACGCCTATTTAAGACCTATAATATTTTATGGAATATATTATTCCATTTTACATTTATATCGTGTATAATACCTTACAGGAACGTTTTATGTCACTAAAGAGAATTAAGATTCATGACGATCAAGAGTATATTGAGCTTGGAAATTTGCTCAAAGTGGCAGGTATTATCGATACTGGCGGGTACGCCAAAATGTTCTTAAACGAAAATGAGGTTTACATCAACGGAGAAAGAGATACTCGAAGAGGCCGCAAGCTATATCGTGGCGATGTGGTGAAGGTAAACAAAATTGAGTTAGTTGTTGAATAACCATGATTGTTAAAACTCTCCTTGTTCGCGATTTCCGCAATCACACTTCCAAAGACTTTGTGTTTGAACCAGGTATTAATGTGATAACTGGTCCTAATGCTAGTGGTAAGACTAATATTGTTGAAGCTGTATATTATCTTTCCTTAGCCAGAAGTTTTAGAGGGGTGGATGATGAAGACTTAATTACCCGAGGTTTGGAATACGCTGAAATCAAATCTCAAGTAATTGAAGGTGAACTAAAACGCAATATTCGCATTCTTATCACTAAAAAAGGGCGTTCAGTCCTTGTTAATGGCAAAAAGGTATCAAAGTTAAGCGACCTTGCGAAATGCGTGAATGTGCTCCTTTTTGAGCCGAAAGACGTTTTGTTATTTAGAGGCTCCCCAAGAGATAGAAGAAATTTCTTGGATATCAACTTGTCGAAACAGTTCCCACTCTATCTAGAATACATGACTAGATATGATCAGGCTCTTAGACAAAGAAACGAGTTACTCAAAAGTGGAAAATATGATGAAAATCTATTAAAAACCACAACTGAATTACTTGTGAAATACGCCGGTCCAATTATCAATTATCGGGCTATGTACGTCAAGGATATCAATGATATCCTTATAAAAATAGCGCGCGCACTCACGGGCGTGAAAGAAGCGATTGAAATTCATTACAAACCTTTCATCCCAATGAGTAGTGATTACCAAAGTCAAGCTTTAGAGGCATTTAATCGCGTTCTAGACAGCGATTTGAAGCACAAAGCAACTTCCATAGGTATTCATCGAGAAGATATCTCTGTGAGCCTAAATGGAAGAGATATCGGGACTTATGGATCTCAAGGTGAGAATCGACTTGTCGCTCTTGCCTTAAAAATCTCTCCTTACTTTATGGTCAAGGACGAAGATAAAAAACCAGTCGTTGTTCTAGATGATGTGATGTCTGAATTAGATGATGTTCATCAAAAACGACTAATCAGTTTTCTAAGAAAGTTCTCCCAAGTATTTATTACTGGCACTGAACTTGAAATAGAAGGGGCAACCCATATTAAATTAAAAGAATCAAAGGAGGTCTTCTAATGGAAGAAGAAAAGAAAGTTGAAGCGGCTACTAGTGAAGAACAAAAGCCTGTAGAAGAAGCTTTTGTCGCTAAAGATGTTTCTGTTTCAGAATTGAATGAAACTGAAGTCGAACTCGAAAAAGCTGACGCTAGCTATACCGCTACTAACATCCAAGTTCTTGAAGGCTTGGAAGCTGTTAGAAAAAGACCAGGTATGTACATTGGTACAACCGCTGGTCCAGGATTACATCACCTCGTCTGGGAAATTGTCGATAACGCAATCGATGAAGCTTTAGCAGGATACTGTACTGAAGTTAAGGTTACTATTAATCCAGGCGAAACAATTACCGTTGTTGATAATGGTCGTGGTATCCCAGTTGATATCGTTGGTAAAACAGGTTTATCCGGTGTTGAAACTGTTTATACAGTTTTACACGCTGGTGGTAAATTCGGTGAAGGCGGAGGTTATAAAGTCTCTGGTGGTCTTCACGGTGTTGGTGCCTCTGTTGTTAACGCTTTATCTAGCTGGTTAGAAGTTGAAGTCCATAAAAATGGTGGCATCTATAAGATGCGCTTTGAAAATGGTGGACATCCAACTGGTAGATTACAACAAGTTGGTAAATGTAATGACACAGGTACAAAAGTTACATTTAAACCAGATCCAACTATCTTTGTGGAAACCACAACTTATGATTTCATTACAATTAGAGATAGATTAAGACAAGTGGCTTACCTCAATAGAGGTATTTCTATCGTTGTTACCGACGCTAGAGGTGAACAACCAGTCACTGAATCATTCTGCTATAAAGGTGGTATTAAAGAATACGTTCAATTCATTAACCACAATAAAGTTCCTCTATTTGAAGAAGTTATTTACTGCGAAGGTAGTGAACCAATCGAACTCGCTAGTGGAAGTGTTTCCCATGTCTATGCCGAAGTCGCTATGCAATATAACGATGGCTATAGCAAGAACGTTTATTCCTTCTGTAATAACGTCCACACTCATGAAGGTGGTACTCATGAAGAAGGTTTAAGACTTGCTTTAACCCGTGTTGTTAACGCCTATGCTAGAGATAATAAATTCTTAAAAGATAACGAAGATAACCTAACCTACGATGACATTTGTGAAGGTTTAACCGCAATTGTTTCTGTTAAACACCCAAATCCTCAATTTGAAGGACAAACCAAAACTAAGTTAGGTAACTTTGAAGTTAGAAAGATTCTTTCTAGTATTGTTGGTGACCAATTAAATAGATTCTTAATGGAAAATCCAAAGACTGCTAAAGTCATTATGGAAAAGATTGTTATGGCGGCTAATGCGAGACTTGCTGCTCGTAAAGCACGTGATAGCATGAGAAAAGGAGGACTTGAGCTTACTACTCTTCCAGGTAAACTTGCTGACTGTTCCTCAAAAGACCCATCCAAATGTGAATTATATATTGTTGAAGGTAACTCCGCTGGCGGCTCTGCTAAAAACGGACGTGACCGTGAAATTCAAGCTATCTTACCTCTTAGAGGTAAAATCTTAAACGTTGAAAAGGCTCAAGCTAAACGTATCTTCGCTAATGCTGAAATTGGAAATATGATCCAAGCCATTGGTGGAGGCATTGATCCTGATTTCGACTTAAGCAAGATTAGATATCACAAAATTGTTATTATGACCGATGCTGATGTCGATGGTAGCCATATCCGTATTCTTTTATTAACATTCTTCTACCGCTTTATGCGCCCATTAATTGAAAACGGATATATCTATATTGCTCAACCTCCACTATATAAAGTGGCCTATCACGGAAAAGACTATTACGCCTATACCGATGAGCAATTAGAAGTATTAAAGAAACAACTCAACCTTAAACCTGGATATCCATTCCAACGTTATAAAGGTCTTGGTGAAATGGATGCTGAACAACTTTGGGAAACCACAATGGATCCTAAAAACAGAAAAATGCTCCGTGTCACTTTAGATGATGCGATTGCCGCTGAACAAGTCTTCACTGATTTAATGGGTGACAATGTTGATCCAAGAAAAGAATTTATTCATACAAACGCTAAGTTCGTTAAGAACTTAGACATCTAATAAAGGAGGGAAAAAGTTATGTTGCTCGAAGAAGAAAAGTTAGAAAACGAAGCTGCAGAATCTGAAGAAGAAACTGAAGTTAACGAAGAAGAACTTGAAAAAATCGAAGCCGGTATTGTATCTGGCTTAAAAGATGTTAACACTGTTGATATCGTCAAAGAATCCTTCCTTGATTATGCAATGAGTGTTATCGTCTCTCGTGCTATTCCAGACGCTAGAGATGGTTTAAAGCCTGTCCATAGAAGAATTATCTACGGCATGGATGAATCTGGAATTACTCCTGATAAACCACACGTCAAATCTGCTCGTATTGTTGGTGATGTCATGGGTAAATATCACCCACATGGTGACTCTGCAATTTACTTATCTTTAGCAAGATTTGCTCAAGATTGGAACATGAGACACTGTTTAGTAGACGGACATGGTAACTTTGGTAGTATCGATGGTGATGAACCAGCTGCTATGAGATATACCGAGTCTAGAATGACTAAGATCGCTCTAGAAATGGTTAGAGATATTGACTGCGATGTTGTCGACTTTGTCGACAATTATGATGGTAGTGAACAAGAACCAAGTGTTTTACCATCTAGATTCCCTAACTTATTAGTTAATGGTTCTAGTGGTATCGCCGTAGGTATGGCAACTAATATTCCACCTCATAATTTAGGTGAAGTTATTGATGGTGTTGTTGCTATTGCACATAACCCAGAAATCTCTACTCTTGAATTAATGCAATATGTTAAAGGTCCAGATTTCCCAACTGGTGCTCTTATTTTAGGTAGAGGCGGCATTAAAGATGCATATGAAACTGGTACAGGTAGTATTGGTTTAAGAGCAAAATGCCACATTGAAGAAAGAGGAGAACATGGATTAAAACGTATTATCGTTGATGAAATCCCATATGGACTTAACAAAGCTACTTTAGTAGAATCCATTGCTCAACTCGCTAGAGATAAAGTAGTGGACGGCATTACTGAAGTTAGAGATGAAACCAATAAAAAGGGTATTCGTATTGTTATTGAAGTTAGAAGAGACATCATTCCTGAAGTTTTACTCAACCAACTTTATAAAAATACATCCTTACAAACTAGCTACGGCATTATCATGCTTTGCTTAATTGATGGGGCACCAAAAATTGCTCCTTTAAGAACTCTTTTACAAACTTACCTTGATTTCCAAGTGGAAGTTATTGAAAGAAGAACTAAGTTCTTATTAAGAAAAGATGAAGAAAGACATCATATCGTTTCTGGTTTAATTAAATGTCACGATAACATTGATGAAATCGTTGATATCATTAAGGCAAGTAAAACTCCAGAAGACGCTACTGTTGTCTTAATGGAAAAATATCAATTCTCTGAAGCTCAAGTTCAAGCAATTTTGGCGATGACTTTAAGAAGATTAACTGGTATTGAAACCGATAAGTTAGAAGCTGAAAAAGCTCAACTTGAAGCTAACATTAAAGAATACAACCACATTCTTTCTAGTAGAGAAAACGAAATCGAAGTCGTGGTTAGAGAATTATTAGAAATTAAAGAGAAATACGCAGATGCGCGTAGAACTGAAATCACTAATGATGCCGCTAACATTGATGATGAAGATTTAATCCCACAAGAAAATATCGTTGTTGCAATTACTCGTGGTGGATATGTGAAGAGATTAACATCTGATTCCTTCAAAGCTCAAAATAGAGGTGGTAGAGGTGTTAGAGGCATGTCCACTAACGAAAACGATATCGTGGACAATATGGTTTATACCAAAACCCACACTGATTTACTCTTCTTTACCGATTTCGGTAAAGTCTATAGAATTCGTGGTTATATGATTCCAGAATTCTCTAAAGCTAGTAAAGGTGTACCAATTATCAACTTAATTAACATTGAAAAAGGTGAAAGTGTTAAAGCAATTATTGCCTGTGATGAATATCAAGAAGATCACTATTTAATGTTCTTCACTAAAAAAGGTGTAGTTAAGAAAACTCTTATTAGTGAATATGAATCCATCCGTCAAAACGGAAAAATCGCTATCTCCATGAGAGAAGGCGATACCTTATTCGCAGTTAAAGAAGTTCATGAAGATACAATTATTGGTATTGCTGCAAGTAATTCCAAGATGGTGAACTTTAAAGGCGAAGAAGTTAGACCAATGGGTCGTACCGCTAGTGGTGTTAAGGGTATTGAACTTGCTGAAAACGAAGAAGTTGTTGGTGTTACTACCTCCTTAGAAGGAGAACACATCTTAGCAATGACTTCTAAAGGCTTTGGTAAACTCACCCCTGTCTTTGATGCTGATGGAGAAACCACTTATAGAATCACAAAACGTGGTGCTAAAGGTGTTACAACCTTAAAAGCCACTGAAAAAGTTGGTGATTTAATTGCTGTTAAAGCCGTTTCTTTAGAAGATGACTTAATGTGTATTACTTCTGCTGGTATCGTTATTAGAACCCCACTTGCTCAAGTTAGAGTTTGTGGAAGAAATACTTCTGGTGTGAAGATTATGAACTTAGAAGGTAGACAAAAGATTGTCTCTATCGCTATCGTTCCACACGAAGAACCTTCTACAGAAGAAGAAGTTGAAGCTGGAGAAGCAAGTGCTGAAGAAGCTCCAGCAAGTGAAGAATTCAAAGATACTTCATTAGAATAATTAACCTAAATATTGGTTATAAAAAGGACATAAATATTATGTTAGATATTAATTTAATTAGAGAAAAACCAGAATACGTAAAAGAAGCTCTTAAAAAGAAGCTTTGGGATACTGATTTTACTGAATTACTTTCTTGGGACAAAGAAAAAAGAGAACTATTAAAAGTAGTTGAAGATAATAAAGCAGAAATGAATAGACTTTCCGCCTCTGTCCCTGCTGCTAAAAAGGCTGGCGAAGATGTTTCAAAAATCTTTATGCAAGTTAAAGAAATTGCCAAGAAAAATGCCGAATTTGAAGCAAAATTAGAGCAAATTTCCGCTAAAATGACCGAGTTTCTTGAAGCTTTACCAAACATTCCTGATGACGATTTAGTGGGTGGTGGTAAAGAAAATAACAAGGTCATTCATGTCTATGGTAAAAAACCTGAATTTAGTTTCAAAATGAAGGACCATGTTGAGCTCGCTACCTCTTTAGGATTAGTCGATTATGATCGAGGTGCTAAAGTGGCAGGTAGAGGCAGCTGGGTCTATACAAACTTAGGCGCTCAACTCGAATGGGCATTACTCAATTTCTTCATTTCTGAACATTTAAAAGATGGCTATGAATTTATACTACCTCCACATTTATTAAACGAACAAAGTGGATATGTCGCAGGACAATTCCCAAAATTCAGAGAAGACGTTTTCTGGCTTGAAGGATTAGAGCCACAAAGATTCTTATTACCAACTGCTGAAACTGCTTTAGTTAATCTTCATAGAGATGAGATTATGAGCGAAGATGATCTTCCTAAAAAATACTTTGCCTATACTCCATGTTATAGAAGAGAAGCTGGCAGCTATCGAACTGAAGAAAGAGGGATGATTAGAGGCTATCAATTCGATAAAGTTGAGATGGTCCAATATACCAAACCAGAAGATAGTGATAAAGCTTTCGAAGAATTAGTAGGAAAAGCCGCTAGCTTAGTTGATAAACTTGGATTACATTTCCAAATTTCTAAATTAGCAGCTGGAGATATCTCTCATTCCATGGCGAGAACTTACGATATTGAAGTTTATATTCCTTCAATTGGTATTTATAAAGAAGTTAGCTCTGCTAGTAACGCTAGAGACTATCAAGCTAGACGTGGAAGAGTGAGATATAGAGACTCCGCTACTGGTAAAACCAGATTTGTTCATACATTAAACGCATCTGGACTTGCTACTAGCCGTGTCTTCCCTGCAATCTTAGAACAATATCAACAAGAAGATGGCTCAGTCGTCGTTCCTGAAGTCTTAAGACCATTTATGGGCGGACTTGAAGTCATTAGACCTGTTAAAAAATAATTAAACAATTATACAAATTGCCTTCTCTTTACGAGAAGGTTTTTTGTTATAATAAGAACATGGCGAATATAAAAGAATTTTCAGGACTTATCTATGTCCAAATTAATGGTGGCTACATCAAAAAGTTTGGTGGAATGATTGATTACAAAATTGATGGAAACTACTTAAAAGAATTCTCTGGAAGAATTATCTATAAAATCGAAGGAGACGATATTAAAGATTTCTATGGGAGAATCATTCTTCAATTTAGAAATAATCGATTAAGACATTTTGCAGGGATGGATGAGTATAAAGTTGAAGACAATTATATCAAAGATATATATGGCAGGATCTTATATAAAATCGATGGATATCTATCTAGAATAGAGCTAATGTTCGCATTGACATTGCTATTCGAAGAAAAATATTAAGAAGTGCAGAAATTGCACTTTTTTATTTATATATATCATTATTTATATTAATATAATGCCGAGGTTTGTATTATGACACTTAAAGAAATACGCAAAAATTGCAAATTAACTCAAAAGGAAGCTGCTGATGTTGTTGGCATGCCTTTAAGAACTTATGTTGATTATGAAACTAAAGAAAAAGAGGCTGATCAAATTAAATTAGAAGGTATTAAAGATCGTTTAATGGAATACGCCGCGAAAGATACTTCTATTTTAAAAGATAAGGTTTTATTAATTACTGGTGGTACTGGTAGTTTTGGTCACGCTGTAGTGGACCGTTTCTTAGATAGCGAAATTAAAGAGATTCGTATTTTATCTCGTGATGAAAAGAAACAAGATGATATGCGTAAAGCATATAATAACTCCAAACTTAAATTTTATATTGGCGATGTGAGAAATCTTGATTCTATTATTGATGCCTTTAAAGGTGTTGATTATGTTTTTTCTGCTGCTGCTTTAAAACAAGTACCATCTTGTGAATTCTATCCAATGGAAGCTGTGAGAACAAATGTAATTGGTAGCGATAATGTTATTACTGCTTGTGTACGTAATGGAGTTAAGAAGGCTATCTTCTTATCTACAGATAAGGCTGCTTATCCAATTAACGCGATGGGTATCTCCAAGGCATTAATGGAAAAGAATGTTATTGCTAGAAGTAGACAACTTCTTCCAGGAGACACAGTACTTTGTTTAACTAGATATGGAAACGTTATGGCCTCTAGAGGATCAGTTATTCCATTATTCTTAAATCAAATCCATGAAGGTAAGCCAATTACAATCACAAATCCAGATATGACTAGATTTATGATGACTTTGGATGACGCTGTGGATTTAGTGCTATACGCCTTTGAACACGGAGAGCAAGGTGATTTATTTGTTCAAAAAGCACCTGCTGCCACAATTGAAACACTTGCTAAAGCAGTTATTGAATTAACTGGTTCTAAAACTGGCGTTTCATATATTGGAACTAGACACGGAGAAAAATTATATGAGACTCTTGTTACACAAGAGGAGATGCTTAAATCTGTAGATATGGGTAATTTCTTCTGTATTAAAGCGGATAACCGTGATCTTAACTACGATAAATATTTCTCCAAAGGAAATAAGAAATTAAATTTAGGTGAAAGCTATACTTCCCATAACACTGGTAGATTAGACGTTGAAGGAATGAAAAATCTCCTTAAAAAATTAGAATTATTTGGTGGACCAGTTAGACAACATGAATAAGATTTTAGTTACAGGCGCAAAAGGCTTTATCGGTAAACATCTTTGTCTTAAGTTAGAACGACTTGGTTTTACTATTTTTAAGTATGACATCGATTCTAATAAAGAAGACTTAGAAAAATTTGTTTCCGAATGTGATTTTGTTGTGCATTTAGCAGGCATAAATCGACCTTTAACAGTGGAAGAATTTTATGAAGGAAACACTAACTTTACTAAGCACTTAATTGACCTAATTAAAGCAAAAAGAGACGCGGAGCTGCGCGTAATTATGTCGAGTTCAACTCAAGCAGAACTTGATAATGATTATGGAAAAAGTAAGAAAATGGGAGAGGATTATTTATTAAATTCTGGATTACCTGTTTTTGTCTATCGACTCGCTAATGTTTTTGGCAAATGGTGCCGTCCAAATTATAATTCTGCGGCCGCCACTTTCTGCTATAACATCGCTCATGATTTAGATATTACTATTAGAGATAGAGAATATGTTGTTCACTATAATTATGTAGATGATATCGTTGATGAATTTATTAGAGTTATTAAAAGTGATATAAGAGGATCGAAAGATATTCTAAAAGTAAGACCAGTTTATGATTGTTCACTTGGTAAATTAGCGGATCTTCTCTATTACTTTAAAAAAGAAATTGAATCAGATAGACACCTACCACTCATTCATGATGAATTTGAACTAAAATTATTTAAAACTTTCTGCGATTATCTTTCTGAGGAAGGATATACATATAATTTTGCAGAAGACGCCCGTGGAAGTTTTGAAGAATTATATAAGTCTAAAAAGTGGGGACAAATATCTGATAATGTAGCTTATCCTGGTATCACCAAAGGTGGACATTATCACACTTATAAAAAAGAAATCTTTTATACAGTGATTGGTGAAAGCGAAATTAAACAAAGAAATATCAAAACTAATGAGATGATTGTTAATAAAGTTAGTGGAGATAAACCTGAACCAATTGAAATAAAAGTGGGCTATACCCACCAAATTACCAACATTGGTAAAATAAACACGCACACTATAATGTGGATTAGTGAAATTTATAATCCTGATACCCACGATACATATAAAGAAGAGGTAGAAAAATGAAAAAGAAAATTAAAGTAGTAACAATTATTGGAACTCGTCCAGAGATTATAAGATTATCTGAAGTCATTAAAGCTTTAGATAAAGATGAAGAAATTGATCATATCTTAGTTCATACAGGCCAAAACTATGACTACGAATTAAATCAAATCTTCTTTGAAGAATTAGATTTAAGATCGCCAGATTATTATCTAAACTGCGCTGGTAAAAATTTAGGTGAAACTATTGGTAATGCAATATCTAAATCTTATGATTTACTAAAAGAATTAAATCCAGATGCTGTATTAATTTTAGGTGACACTAATTCTGCTTTATGTGCAATCTCAGCTAAACGATTAAAATTACCTATCTTCCATATGGAAGCTGGTAATAGATGTGGTGACTGGAATGTTCCAGAAACCATTAATAGAAAAATAGTGGACCATATTTCAGATATTAATCTTCCTTATACTAATCACGCATATGCGAATTTAATGAAAGAAGGCATTGAAAAAGAATATACATTTGTAACTGGATCCCCAATGCTTGAAGTCTTAAATGCTCAAAATCATAAGATTGAAGCAAGTAAAGTATTAGAAGATTTAGGATTAGAAAAAGGCAAATATATTGTTGTCTCTTCTCATAGAGAAGAAAATATCGATATTGAAAAGAATTTTAACCAGTTAATGCCTGCAATTAATGATATTGCGGAAAAATATCAAATGCCTGTTATCTTCTCTACTCACCCTAGAACTAAAAAAAGATTAGAGGCTAATAACTTTAAAATGCATCCACTTGTGAGAAACTTAAAACCATTAGGTTTCTTAGAATACGTTAAACTTCAAGAAAATGCTTTTATTGTTTTAAGTGATAGTGGCACTCTTACTGAAGAAAGCGCAATGAGACACTTTCCTGCTGTTTTAATTAGAACATCTACTGAAAGACCTGAAGGAGTAGAAGCAGGAAGTATTGTTGTTTCTGGAATTGATAGACAAGGTATTATGCTAGCTATTGATACCGAATTAATGAGATACAAATTTGCGAAAACACCTGAAAACTATGATGTTACTGATGTCTCGGCGAGAGTTGTAAATCACATCAAAACCAAAATTGATGTCGTAAACAAAGAAATTTGGAAGAAGTAACTACTTCTTCCTTTTTTTAATAAAGTTAAATAGTAAAGGTAGAGACATTGATATTGCGTATATCAAAATCATCATTCCTAAAATCATTAATACGTGTGGAATAACTGCAGGGACATCTTTGGTGATACTTTTAAAAATCATGTATACTCCAAATCCACCAAGTAAACCAATTACGGAAATAATTACAGTTAATATATTAAACAAACTTTTAAATCCACTTTGTTTATATGTGTCTTTGTAGATCATGAAATTTAAGAACGCACCTGCTAAAGAGCAAATAAAGAAGAAGATGCAAAGCATTTTTCCAGCATAGGCATCAAAAATGCCGATGTCTAAAGTCACACTTAATAAGAAAGTAGCAACAAACGCAAATAAGAAATGAAATTTTTCTTTTTTGAATAACTCAATAGTTTCTTTAAAACTAAACTTTCCTTTTTCTTTTGGCTTATCTTTGCTTTTTTCCTTTGCTGGTAAAGAAATGTTGTTTGTTTCAATAATCGAATTATCTTTTTCGTTGGTCGCGTATACTGTTTTAACGTTTCCAACGATTGTTCTAAAACAATCATCATAGATTTGATATTTGCCGTTAGGAACATAAATCACAAATAATGGATTAAAAGTTTCACTTACTGCGTATAACGCTTTCATTTTGGAAAGCACATCATAAAATGATGATATTTGAATTTCTTTAAGTTTTGAAACATCTTCAATAAATTTATCTTTATTAAATGAAGCAGTCTCAAATACAAAAATCATCACCCCAACATCTATAACGTTAACTTGAATTTGAATAAGTTCTTTAAAAGAAATTGTTTTATCGCTAACAAAATAAAATTCAGAGAGATCTTTTCGATTAATAATCTCTTTGATTGGAGATGTTTCCTTACTAACTAAAGAGAATCTATCTTCTAATGTAATTACAGAATTATCTTTTCTAATGAATTTCATAGCTTATTTAACATTATAATGGATTATAAATAATTTTACTTATTTAAATTGCATATATAGGTATAATAAATATAAGAGGATTCGTTATGAAATTTTTAAAATGTAAGATTTGCGGCAAGATTGTCGCAGTCGTTAATGACCGTCAAGTGCCAACAATTTGTTGTGGCCAACCAATGGAAGAAATGGTGCCTAATACTTCCGATGGCGCTGTTGAAAAACATGTCCCAGTATTTGAAGTTGAAGGTAATATTGTTCGTGTTAAAGTTGGAAGTGTTGAACACCCAATGCTAGACAATCACTACATCGAATGGATTGCTATTCAAACCAATTTAGGCAACCAAAGAAAAGTTTTAAAACCAGGTGAAAAACCAGAAGCAGAATTCGCTTTATTACCTGGAGAAAAAGTGCTCGCAGTTTTAGAACATTGCAACTTGCACGGCCTTTTTGCAACTAAGTAAATTTCTAGAAAAAAAATACAAAAAAACCGATAAAACTTGTGTTTTTTGACATAAAAACTCTATTTTAAAGTGGCTCTATCTTTTAAGGTAGGGCCTTTGTTTTGCAATAAAAAAACCTCGAGAATTTCGAGGATGTTTTCTTATGGTAGCTGAGGACGGATTTGAACCGCCGACCTTGAAGGTATGAACTTCCTGCTCTAGCCAACTGAGCTACTCAGCCATAATTGGTGGATCTAAAGAGACTCGAACTCTCGACCCCCTGAATGCAAATCAGGTGCTCTCCCAACTGAGCTATAAACCCAGTTAGAAATAGCCTAATAATGATAGTCAAAATTAAATGTTTTTTCAATATTTTATTTATAAAAGCCTCATATGTATTTTTAAACATTTGATTTTTATTAATAGAAATATTTTCTTAAACTTCTCTAACAATATGTATTTGATAATTGTTAGACACCTTGATTTTGGCTCTATCTACCTCCTACATTGTTAAAATAGTGACTTATCTAAGAAAATACAAAAGTTGAGTAATATTAATATAAATATGTGGAATACTTTTTAAAAAAAATAGAAAAACACCGCCCAGTTTTGAGTGGTGTTAGATTTTAAAAAATACTATCTTTAGTTATGTTACAAAGTATATATATCTGTGAAGTATAAGACTCCATCGACTAAGGCATAATCAATGCAAACTCTTCTTTCTACATCATTGATTATTATATCGTAGTAGATTTGTGTGTCTGTTATTTTCTTGGTCTCATTGTTAATTGAATTAAAGACTTCTTGGATTGTATCGCTAGTAGCGTTTTCAATGTATGCAACTCTATGATAGATAGAAGTGATTTCACCTTCGTAAGTTATTGGTGCAACATAGTCTTTGAAATTCTGATAAGTCGTAATATTAATTAGAGCGTCAGATAAATTTGAATTTACTATCTTTTGTTTAGCTTCGATATGTAAATTAAATTTTCCAGTTTCGCTATCGACACGAATATACACTTCAATGTTATTGTAATCATAGTTAGATGTGCTTGGTGTTTTTAAAATTCTAGAATATGGATCATCTGATGGGTTAACATAACCAATATCAGTGAATAACTTAACAATTTTGTTAAGTTGTTCTTCAGTGATTGAGTCTGCTGTGATTTCTCCATATTCAAAATAGAATGTACCACTTACAGCATCAGTGAATTCTGGAAGATTATATTCATTATATTGAGCGTATTCATTAATTGGTAAGTAATCATAGACTTTGTTTTCGGTAAGTGTAACACCTAATCGATTATCCATATCATATACTTCGAGTCTATATAGACCATCTTTAGTAGAAGCGGTGCTATAATCGCCAGCGTTAATTGTGACATTATAGACATCAAGGTCAAGACTATTGAAGTAAGCAACATATTTCTCTTTCATAGTAGATTCTGAATAAACTAAAATATTTACTTTAGTGTTCATTGGGCTTTCTTCACTACTATAGAATTGATATTCAACATCTTCTAATTGGAAATCTGGGAAGGCAGTTGATAAATTAGCGGAAACTTCTGCAATTTTATCTTTTGGCCATGTTGGTGTTGTTGCACCACCCATATAAGGAAGATTGGTAGAATATAAATACTGTAAACTAAACAAATTTCCAGGCATTTCCTTCATGTTAAATCCATAAGTATACGTTACAGATTTATCTTCATTTTGCTTTTGCATATACGCGATCTGGCGGCCTTCCGCTTCAGCATCCATTGTTTGAACGTATCCTTCTTGAGATACAAAAGAAACAAGATTAATTAAATTATCATATGGTACGAGTGTTTGAACCATTACTCCCATTTGTTCTGAGTTGCTGAGATTATATCCACTAACTCCAGGATAAGGGAAATTACTTGGGGCGCCATAAGAGGCTAATGTTGTAGCTTCTTCTTTACTCCATGTTGTCTTTGTTTCAACATCAACGACTTTAGGTTCGTCTTCACAAACAACATTATAAGTAAGTTCAGTTAAAGTGTAAGTTTCTGAAAAAGTGAATACTTCAATTAAGACATAACGATATTTGTTTAAACCACCAAAATATCTGGCTATCTTTTTTCCTTGTCCAGAAGCGTAATCTTCGATATGGAAGTATAAATCGGTGTGAACTCCGCTATTGATATCACTTATTGTTAATGGATTACTAGAAGCATAAACCGCAAAATTAAGAGTGTGTGTTGTGGTTTCGTTTTCTTTTTCGAATTCACAGTAGATATTTGAGATACCTTTCATTGGATTAAGGTTAGTGAAATAAGCAATATTATTTACTTCAGTAGTAATATCGTATTCATTAACAAGAGTGAATCCTGTGAATTTGGTCGTAACTGTGTTGCCCTTTCCATCAATACAGTTAGCAGTCAAATAATCACCTTCATCGACAACGCTTTCTCTCACTAATCCGAAATCTGTATTAGCTTTAGCCTTGACCGCATTAAAGTCGTTATTTGAAAGCAAGACGACTCCTCCGCCGATAGCTAAAGAAGTAATTGCGCATGTAGAAAGTAATAATACTTTTTTCTTCATATTCATTCGTTCTCCTTTATTTCCTATTCAAAATAACATAAATTAGCTTTTAATCAAAGTTTCTATTTGATGTATACGCTAAATAACATATTTTTTACTATAGATATTCTAAACAAAGAAAAAAATATACATTATATTAATTATTTTTTATTTTTGAGTCATTAACAAAGTATAACAATATAATAATTGTGACCAAAAATAAGAAACCACCTCTTGCTGAGGTGGTATTAAGCTAATGGTGGATCTAAAGAGACTCGAACTCTCGACCCCCTGAATGCAAATCAGGTGCTCTCCCAACTGAGCTATAGACCCATGTGAGTTTATTAACTCGCAACAAAGATTATACTTATTTTTATAATTTGTGACAACAATTATTCTAATTATTATTAGAGGGTATCTTTTTCTAATCAAAATTGTATATAATAGATATGCCGTCGCGATGGTTAACTATGAACCAGGTCAGGACAGGAATGTAGCAGCCTTAAGTAACTTAGTCATGTGCGACGGTTTTTGTAAGATGAAAAATATTAAAGAAAGATATATGAGGCTCGCTCTTAAGGAAGCAAAAAAAGCAGAGCTTCTTGATGAGGTTCCTATTGGCTGTGTCATTGTTAAAGATAACAAAGTTATTTCTCGTGGATTTAATAAACGAGAATTAAAAAAAGATGTTACTAGTCACGCTGAAATAGAGGCGATAAGAAGAGCAAGCAAAAAACTTGGTGACTGGCAATTAATCGATTGCGATTTATATGTCACTATTGAACCTTGTCTAATGTGTACTGGCGCAATCATTCAATCGAGGATAAAAAATGTCTATTATGGAAGTGAAGATTCTAAAGGTGGAGCGTTAGTGAGTTCATTAAATATTAATGAAGCTAAAAACTTAAATCACCACATCAATATTGAAGGTGGCATCTTGAAAGATGAATGCTCAAATATAGTGAAACAATACTTTGCTAAGAAAAGAAAAAATAAAACACTTGGTTAATTCCAAGTTTTTTTATTGTATAATGATTCTATGTTTTCGAAGAAAAAGCAAAATATCGAAGTGGAAAGAGTGTCCACTGATATCAATACTGGACTTAATCAAGAACAAATTGACTTAAGAATTAAAACTGGTTTAGTGAATAAAACCAAAATGATTGCGGGTAAAACTTATTGGGAAATTATCCGCACTGATGTTTTGAGTTTCTTTAACATCATGCTTTTTGTCATTGCAGGATTTATCATCTTTGCTAACTGCATGGATCAATCTGGCAAGGTCCACTGGTATTCTGGATTATTCTTCACTATCGTTTTAGCGTGTAATATCATTCTTGGCCTTTATCAAGATTTAAAAGCTAAACACTTGATGAGCAAACTTAAAGTTATCACCACTAGCAAATGTAAAGTGATTAGAAATGGTGGAACTTTAGAAATTGATCCAGGTGAAATAGTTCTTGATGACATTATTGTTTTAACTGCAGGAGAACAAATTCCATCAGATTCAATTCTTTTAGAAGGCAATATTTTCGTTAATGAATCAATGTTAACTGGAGAAAGCTTAAATGTTGGTAAGTCTCTTGGCGATGTTTTATATTCTGGTAGCTATGTTACTAGTGGCACTTGCTATGCAAGAGTGGATAAAGTTGGTAAAGCAAACTATATTGAATCATTAACTGAAAAGGCTAAAGCTTTTAAAAGAAACCCATCTCATATTTTAAGATCTTTAAAACTTTTATTTAGATACCTCGGTATTATCATTATCACTTTTGCAGTGATTATTTTCTCTGTTTACGCAGGATTAGGCTTAATGAATTCTGTTGAATCGTTTGCCGGCATGATTAGACCAATCGCTGGTCAATTCGTGGGTATGATTCCAGCAGGCTTATTCTTATTAACATCTTTAGCATTAGCAAGTGGAGTTTTATCCTTATACAAAAAGAAGGCTAATGTTCAAGATTTCTATTCTATAGAAATGTTAGCGAGAAGTGACGTAATTTGTGTTGATAAAACTGGCACTATCACTGATGGAAATTTAAATGTTATTCAATTAGTTAATCTTTCTAAACTTAGTGACGCTGAAATCGGGCAGATCATTCACTCTATTGAAGTAGCCACTGGAGACACCAACGCTACCGCAAAAGCTTTATTAGAGCGCTTTGGCGATGCAAAAACTTTTGAATGTGAAAAGGTGCTCCCATTCATGAGCGATAATAAGTATTCTGCAGTATCCACTAATTTAGGTATCACCTATTTATTAGGTGCGATTGAATTCTTAAATGTTAAAAACAAAGAAGCTTTAATTAAGCAAAGCGAAGAATATACATCTAAAGGTTATCGATTATTAGTTTTAACTAAAGGCTCATCTCCAATTAGTGGAGATCGATATTCCGATGAAGTAGAAGCTTTAGCGTTTATCGTTTTACAAGACCATGTAAAAGATGATGCACTAGCAACATTTAAATGGTTCCAAGAAAATAATGTTCAAGTCAAAGTTATCTCTGGAGATAACGCTCTTACTGTTAGTGAGATTGCTCGAGTTGCAGGAATTGCTGGAGCGGAAAAATATGTTTCTTTAGAAGGAATGAGCATTGAAGAAGTTAAAAGTATCGCTAACGATTATGTTGTTTTTGGTAGAGTCACCCCAGAACAAAAAGAAGCTTTAGTCATCGCGCTTAGAGAAGCTAAACATACAGTCGCTATGGTGGGTGATGGAGTTAATGACATGCTCGCTTTAAAAAGAGCGGACTGTTCAATTGCAATGAATTCAGGTTCATTAGGTGCAAGAAACGTTTCTCACGTTGTTTTATTAGATGATAACTTCTCCACTATGCCTTCGGTTGTTGGTGAAGGAAGAAGAGTTATTAATAACTTACAAAGAACCGGATCTTTATTTGTCACTAAAACAATATTTGTTGCGGTCTTAAGTTTTGTATTCTTAATCGCTTCTTTGATTGATAAAGAAATTGTTTACCCATTCTCCACAAATAATATGATTCTTTGGGAAGTGTTTGGTATTGGTTTAGTTTCTTTCTTTATTGCGTTAGAACCTGATAGTAAGCCAATTAAAGGTGGTTTCTTAAGAAACATTATGAAAAACGCTATTCCATATGCAGCCCTATTATTATTTGCGGTTTTAGCTAGCTACTTATGTCTCGTTTTAAATAAAAACGGTATTTATACAGGTGTTAGAGAATATGGTGTTTCTATTACTGACACCGCTGCTGGTAGATACGGTGCTACTTCAATTGCAATCTTGTCTTTCTCTATCTTGTCTATGTTTGTTTTATATCTTACTTGTCAACCTTTAAATCTTTATAGAGGAGTAGTCGTTGGAGCATTTGCTGCTTTACAAATTGGAATTATTCTTGCCTTTACTTTCTTAGGCGGAGAAACCAATGTTTTAAATATTAACTTTGATCGTTTAACAGGAGAAAACTGGGTCGCTATTGTAGTGATAGTGACGGTACTAGGATTCTTAGCTGTTACAATAAAAACCATTTATGGAAATATGCAAAAAATTAAAAAGAAGGAAAAAGAAAATGAAAATTAATCCAGAAGTATTACAAGCTTTAAAAGAAAATAGACCAGTAGTCGCATTAGAAAGCACAATTATTAGCCATGGCATGCCTTATCCAAAAAATGTCGAAACTGCCTTAAAAGTTGAAGAGACTATTAGATCTCACGGAGCAGTTCCTGCCACTATCGGAATTATTGATGGTGAACCAATTGTTGGTATGACACCAGAAGAAATTGAAGAATTTGGCAAAAGAAAAGGCGTCCTTAAAGTATCTAGAAGAGATTTACCTGTGGTGTACGCTAAAAAGTTATGGGGAGCTACTACAGTAGCAACCACAATGATTATTGCTAACCAAGCTGGTATCGAAGTATTTGTTACTGGAGGTATTGGTGGAGTTCATAGAGGGGCAACAGAAACTATGGATATTTCTGCTGACTTACAAGAGCTTGCTAAAACTAATGTCACTGTCGTTTGTGCCGGAGCAAAAGCTATATTAGATTTACCCTTAACGCTTGAGTATTTAGAAACTATGGGTGTTCCTGTCTTAGGATTTAAAACCGAAGAACTTCCTGCATTCTATAATTCTCACTCTGGATTAAAAGTAGATTATAAAGTTGAGTCCGCTTATGAAATGGCAAAGATTATTAAAGCTAAACGTGAAAATGGTTTAGTAGGCGGTATCTTACTTACCAATCCAATTCCAGAACAATATGAAATGCCTAAAGATGTCATCGATAAAGCGATTGCCACTGCTTTAAAAGAAATGGATAAACAAGGTATCAAAGGAAAAGAATGTACCCCATTCTTACTTAAGACCATTACCGATTTAACTGGTGGTGACTCTTTAGAGAGTAACATCAAATTAGTGCTTAATAACGCTGCTGTAGGTAGCGAAGTAGCTAAGGAATATTGCAAAATAAAATAACTTTATGAAAACAGGACACGCACTTGCTCTTACTTTAAAAGATATCACGATACATATGATTTATTAACTCAAGTATTCTTAGAAGAAAAAATTCCTGGAGTTAATAATGCAACAACCTTTCAAGAACTTATAGTCTTTGTTTTTGAATACTATAAAGATAATCAAGCGTTTGTAGATGCAACTTTACAAAGTGCAGGTAGTGACTTATTTTCAGAATTTGTTTATAACGTCTTTTATACCACTGCTTTAAAGTTCATTAAGAAGATTGATGAGGACAACATTCTTCACCCAAATACCAAGAAATCAATTGCTAGATTTTACGCTTATGGATATGGCAATTCCACTGTTTATTATTTGACTAATTACAAGAACAAAACACTTATCGGTTTAATGAATTCTTTCAACTTTATTGATAAGGAAAATTTTAAGAAAAATGTGCAAAAAGCCATCAATTTGGAGAAAAAACAATGAAAAACTTTGAATTTGTATCTCCCACAAAAATATATTTTGGACCTGGAAAAGAAAACGATGTTGGTTCCATTTTAAAAGACTTTGGAGCTAGTAGAGTTTTAATCGTTATTGGAAAGAATTCAGTTATTAAAAGTGGCTTATTAGAAAGAGTGGTTGTCTCTTTAGGAAAAGCTTCTATTCCTTTTGAATTGCTTAGAGGAGTAAGGGCAAATCCAACATTTGATTTAGTTGAAGAAGGATTGTCTATTATTCGCACTCATAAAATTGATTTCATATTAGCAATTGGTGGAGGTAGTGTGATTGATACCGCTAAATGTATTGCGGTTAACTTCTATCATAATGGTGGAGTCAAAGATATTAATTTACATAAAGCAGCACCAACTAAAGCATTGCCTGTTGGAGCTATATTAACTATTTCCGCTGCAGGAAGTGAATTATCAAATTCTTGTGTTATTCAAGATGATGCAACTGGTATTAAAGTTGGATTTAACTCTGATTTAGTTAGACCTGTCTTTGCAATTGAAAATCCTGAGTTAACTTATTCATTACCAAAAGAACAAATTGCTTATGGAGTAGTGGATATTTTAATGCATACATTAGAAAGATATTTTTCTGAGAGCGATAAATATGAACTCGCAGATGAGTTTGCTTTAGGATTAATTAAGAATGTTTTAGAAGTTGGCTTACTTGCATATCAAAATCCTACAAATTATGAATATCAATCTGCTTTAATGCTTGCCTCTTCTTTATCTCATAATGGATTAACTAGTATTGGCAAAAAATACTATATGCCAGTACATCAATTAGAGCATCCTCTTAGTGGAACTTTCCCACATATCGCTCATGGTCTTGGACTTGCTATTTTATTCCCTGCTTGGTGCAAATATTATTACAAATACGATATCGATAAATTCACCACTCTAGGTGAAAGAGTGTTTGATATATATTCTGGCGATAAAGAACAAGATGCTTTAGCGACAATATCTGCTTTTGAAGAATATTTTGCTCGCATGGAACTCCCTAATAAATTATCTGATTTAGGAGTGAAGAAAGAAGATATTGAATCTTTAGTGAATAAAGTCACAAACAATAACACACGCACTGTATATCATCATACAAAACCGATAAATGATGAAGTCGCACGCAAAATATATTATTCTTGTTTATAACAAATTATGAAAAAAGAGAGCATTTTTGGAATTGTCATGTACCTACTCATCTTCGCCTTTGCGGTGGTGTATGGTTTTACTGTTCTTCAAAGGCATTTCCAAGATTCGGCAATGACTGCTGTTTGGCAATATGCTTTATATATCATTGGTTGTATTGTTGTAGGAATTATATTAAGCGCGATATTATTTGAATTTGGTCACGCGTTAGGAGCAAAAGCTGGTGGATATAAGATTGTTAAGTTTACTATCTTATATTTCACAATTTATGTTGATAACGGTAAACATAAGTTTGGCTTTAGAAGATTTAATGGGTTAACTGGAGAAACATTAATTGTTCCTAATTACGCAAAGAAAGAGAAACCAAATCCTCTTCCATATTTATTATATGGTCCTTTCTTTAACTTATCTTGGTTTGTAGGAGCGTTAATTTGTTTCTTTTATTTTAATAAAACTGGATCTAGATTCGACGGAGATGTCGCATATGCTTTCTTAACCGTTGGGATTATCTCTTTAATTTTATTTATCTATGATATTGTTCCAATTAAAACTGATGTATTCACTAACGGATATCAACTTTTCTCTTTATTAAAAAGCAAAGATTATCAAGGGTATAACGATTTATTAGCCGCGAGCAATGATAATAATGGTTCTATCGCTATTAGCGATGATAAAAAGGTCGATAAACCAGTTAAACAAGTTAATCTTAATCGTGTTGAAGGAAAATTATTAAGTGTAGCGACTTTTATTGATGAAAAGAAATATGATGAAGCTTCTAAATTAATTGAAGAAATATTAGCGAAACCTGAAGAGTTAACAAATAAACCATTCTTAGAAGTTAACGAACAAAAAATATACATTAAGATTATGACTACTCCATTTGAAGAAATGAGTGAATATTATAATAATGAGATATCTTTATCTCTAAAAAGAGATATTTCTAGTGATCACACTTTAATTGGAATTAGAACATATATTTTAATGGCGGGTTTATTTGATAAATCACGTAGTGAGTGCGCATTAGCCTTATCAAAGGTTGCTAAAGCATATAAAAACACTCTCCCAAGTCGTAAACACGCTGAACTAGTGTTATTTAATGATGCATTAGAAAAGGTGTGCCAAGCACACCCTAAATGGGAATTAGATATTTATAAACTTTACGAATAATTAAATATTAAAGAATAGCGGATTCAAAACTTGAGTCCAAATTAAGAAATAAGTAATTAAAGATACGATATCAACAATAGTTGTAGTAAAAGGCCCACAGACCACTGCTGGGTCTAATTTTACTAATTTAGCGATAAATGGAAGAGAACAGCCAACCATTCTAGAGATAATCATTGTGACAAATAATGTTGATCCTACTAATGCAGCGATAAGAAGTTCTCCATGGATTAAACCAACTTTATCGGATAATTGTAAAGAGGTGGTGTCAACAATACCAACACTCATCTCAAACATTAGCCATCCAAAAGCAAAAACAGCCACGATGCCGCCAATTAATGCAGCAACACGGAGTTCTTTCCATGCCACTTTCCAATAATCTTTTCCATCAAATTCATCAAGAGACAAAGACCTAACTATCATGGTAGTGGTTTGTCCACCAGAGTTCCCTCCAGCATCCATAATAAGTGGAGTAAATACCGCTAATATAGCAAATTTACCAATCTCTGCTTCGAATCCTGAAAGAATAAGAGTGGAGAATACTTGTAACACCATTAAGGCGATAATCCAAGGGACACATTTCAAAACAAGTTTATATACAGGTGTCTTTAGATATGGATCAGACATATCAGAGATAGCTGCCATGTGAGCAATATCTTCACTGGTTTCTTCTTCGATAATATCAACGACGTCATCGATGGTAATAATTCCAACGATCTTATTTTCATCGTTTGTGACCGCCATTGCAGTTAAGTCATAACGTTTGAACATTTTAGCGACATCTTCTTGGTCATCGTTAACATTACAAGAAACGAAGTCTTTGTTCATGATGTCTGAAAGAATCTCGTCTTCTTTTGCAAAGATTAAATCATCTAAGTCGACAGTTCCTGTTAGAGTTCTTTTAGAATCTCTAACAAAGATGGTATATACGGTTTCAGCATCTCTGCCTTTTTCTCTAATTAATTTAATAGCATCTTTAACAGAAGTATCTTCTTTCATTTCGATATATTCTGTTGTCATGACACTGCCAGCAGTGTCTTCTTTATAGTTTAAAAGCTTATTAACGTCGTTTCTCATTTCCTTAGGGCAAACTTTTAAAACCCTGTTAACAATGTTAGCTGGTAATTGTTGAATAGCGTCGGTAATATCGTCAGCGTAGGATTCATTAATAAGTTCAACGAGTTCTTTATCTGAGAAAGCATTAATGATTAATTCTTGTTGGTCAGAAGATAATTCTGCGAATAACTCAGCAGCGTATTCGTTATTTACGACTTTAAAGATGTATAAAAGAGTTTTGACATCGTCAACATCTTCAACGGCTTCTGCAATATCAATGTTTGGAACAGTATCAAAAATTTCGATGACTTTTTGTCGATCGCGCTTTTCAACCGCAGTTAATAGCTGCTCTTTTAACTCTTCAATTTCAATTTCTTCCATATCTAATCAAAATTATAAGCATTAAAAAAGTTGATAACAAACTTTTTTTGTTTAGTTACCAACTTATTACTTTTTACTTTCCTGAAACAACTAATTTAGAAACAATGACAGAAGGGCAATTAGTGCCGCTCATAAACTCTTTACTGTCATTACCTACATAAGACACTGAGTTAAATAGTTTAACTAAGTTACCGGATACAGTAATGATATCGAGTGGATGATCAATTTTTCCATCTTTAATTAAGAATCCTGTTGATTGAAGTGAGAAATTGCCTGTTCTTGAGTTTAATCCAGCGTGTAAACCTGAAACATCGGTGATATAAACGCCATTACCAATTTCTTCGAATAGTTCTTCCTGAGATTTCTTTCCAGGTTTCATTTTTAAATATGTTGGTGCAGTATAGACTTTACTACCTGAAGTAACACCATTACCTGTAGATTCAACACCGTCTTTTGCAGCGGTTGTTAAGTTATATAGATAAGTTTGCAAGACACCGTTTTTGATAATTGCTCTATTAGAAGTAGCAACGCCTTCATCATCGAACGATTTTGCAAAAACAGTTTTATTAATTGGTAAATCTTCTACTGTAACCTTTTTAGAAGCTACTTTTTGACCTATTTTTCCAATAAATAAAGATGAATTCTTTTGTACATCTTCTGCAATTGCGCTTGAAACATAAGCGGACATTAAAGAAGAAACAACTGATGGCGCTAAAACAGCTTTGTAGGTTGATGATTCACAAGGGAATCCTCCTAATTGGGAAACTGTTTCTTTAGCAATAGCCTTTACTAAATCACTTGGGACAAATTTATCAAAATCATTTCCGAAATATAGCTCGAATCCAGTCTTTGTTTGTTCTTTTTCTTTAGCTACTGCAGAACCATAATACGCAAAGAAGTTAGATTTTTGAGAAAGCTTTAATCCGTGAGTATTTATGATAGTGGTAGAGTTACTTGTCTCGTCATAAGCAACAGTTGCAACTTCAACAATTCTTGGATCTGCGTTTTTTAACTCTTGTTCGATTTGTTTTGCGATTTCAATTTTCTTTTCTACAGGAATATTGCCTAATTGACGATTAAAAGTATTAATTTTTCTGTATTTTTCGCTTCCTTTAAAGATAAATACAGGATCATCATTTTCTACAACTGATGCGTTTGCAATGATTTGCTCGACAAAGTACTCTGCCATTTTATTATTGTAAACATCGCTAGCAATAGAACCCATTTTTCCTTTATATATTCCACGTGCATAAAAGCTAAAAGACTTATTATTCGAATATGAATCTATTTCTCCATGGAACAAAGAGAATGATAAAGAACTAGTTGAGGAGAAAGTAAATTCAGCTTCTTCAATTCCAGCCTTTTTAGCAAGTTCAAAAAATCTATCGAATTTCATTATTTTAATTCTCCTCCTCTTCCGCCAACTAAAATTTCGCTAACACGAATAGTAGGTTGTCCGACATTTGTGCGAATGCTGCCACTTGCAGCCCCACACATACCTTGAGCCAAGGCTAAATCGTTACCTACCATATCAATCTTTTTAAGGATATCTTCACCTTTACCAATTAAAGTTGCTCCTTTAACTGGTTCTGCGATTTTTCCATCTCTAATAATATAAGCTTCGGAACATCCAAAATTGAATTCACCAGTGGTTGGATCAACAGATCCTCCATTAAATGAAACAGCGTATAAACCTAATTTGGTAGCTTTAATAATATCTTCTGGATTTGATTTTCCGTTATCAATATACGTGTTACTCATTCTACTTGTTGGGCAATATTTATAGTTTTGTCTACGACAAGAACCATTTCCTTCTTTGCCCATTCTTCTGCCATTAAAGTCATCAATCATGAAGTTAACTAATTTTCCATCTTTGATTAAGACACGTTTTGTTCCTAAATTACCTTCATCATCAATATCAATCGATCCCCATGCATTTGGAATAGTGGAATCATCGACTGCAGTAACGATTGGAGAAGCAATCATTTCTCCTTCTTTTCCAGCAAAACAACTTAATCCTCTAGAAACAGCACTTGCTTCAAGTGGGTGTCCACATGCTTCGTGGAAAAGAACTCCACCCCAGCCATTTCCAATAACAACTGGCATTTTTCCGCTTGGGCATTCTTTAGCAGAAAGCATTAATAATGCTGTATCAACCGCTTTAAGTGCTGATTCTTTTGGTTTAACTTTATTTCTAAAATATGAAATATCATCTTGGCAACCTGGTCCTTCAAATCCCGTTTCCATACCAGTTTCGTCAGCGACTACTACTGAGTAGGCGAGTCTAGCAAACTCAGTTTCTTTTTTAAACCATTTACCTTTTGAATTATAGATAGCAACAAAACGATAATTGCTTCCAAAACTACCTATATATCTTACGATTCGAGGATCTTTTAATTCTTCTATTGCGTTAGTGCCTTCTCTAATTAAAGCGATTTTTTCTTCTTGAGTTAAGGTTTTATAACTCTTTTTAATTGGATTTCTATTAGGTGCTTTAATTAAATCTAAGTGGTCTACTGTTAGGATTCTCTCTCCATTAAAGGATTTATTTAATGAATCCGCTAAAGACATAAGTCCTTTTTTAGTTAAATCACTTGTGTATCCATATACGCATCTATTTTCTTTTAATATTCTTAAGCCAACTCCAGAAGTAATTCCCGTTGAAGAAGTAGAAACTTTACCGTTTTCAATAGTAATGCCTGCTCCAATACTATCTTCAAAGAAGATTTCAGAGTAGTCAGCGCCAGTTTCTAACATTTTGTTAAGAACTTCTATAGCTAATTTTTTACTTAACATGACTAGCCTCCTTTACAAAGTATATATATTTTAAGATATTAATATCATTAAAATAAAGATTTTTATTCACAGCCTATTCTATTAAAATAGAAGTGCTATGAAATTACGTATTAACATGCTTAGTAGTGCTGAAACTGTTAAAGGACAAGGGGTTGCTAGTGCTTTTAGAGAACAAGTAACACTTATCCAAGAGATGCAAGATGATTTTGAAGTTGAAATAAACTCTAAGTCATCTAATTTTGACATCTACCATATCCATACAGTTGATCCTAAATATAGGATTCGTATGAATAAAAAGCACTTAAACATTATGTATGTTCACTTTGTTCCCTCTAAAAATGATGGGAGCCTTAAATTGCCTAAACTATTTAATAAGCTTTTTAATAGATATGTTGAAAAAACATATAGAAAAGCAGATGAAATTATTGTTGTTAATCCATCATTTATTTCAGAATTAGAAAAGATAAGAATTCCTAGAGAAAAAATAACCTATATACCTAATTTTGTTGATCATGAAAAGTTTAAGCCTTTAAAAAATGATGAAATTGTTAAATTAAAGCAAAAATATGGAGTTCCAATAGATAGATTTATAGTCCTTGGTTGTGGACAAATTCAAACTAGAAAAGGATTTGATGATTTTGTAGAAGTCGCTAGACAAAACCCTGACATGACTTTCATCTGGGCTGGTGGATTTAGCTTTGGCAAAATTACTGATGGATACAAAAAATATAAGAAATTATTGGAAAACTTACCTCAAAATATGATTCATTTATCCATTATCGATAGAGAATACATGAACGAAGTATTTAACATTTGCGATGTTTTGTTTATGCCATCATTTATTGAATTATTCCCAATGACAATCCTAGAAGCATGCAATGTTTATAAACCATTTTTGGTCCGTGACCTAGATTTATATAAACCGATTCTATTTCAAAGATATTGTTGTGGAAAATCAGTTGAAGAATTCAATAACGAACTTAATAAACTTAAAAATGATATAACCTACTATTATGAAAATGTTGAGAACTCTAAATTTATATCTAATTTTTATAATAAAGATATATTAAAGAAGACATGGAAAGATTATTATTTAAGAGTTTTTGATAAATGGCTTACAAAAAAGAATATGAAAAATATAAAATAGTTAATGAGGTATTAAAAAATGAATAAGTACATGAGAATGGCGATTAATGAAGCAAGAAAAGGAATTAGAGCTGGTCACGGTGGTCCTTTTGGTGCGGTTATAGTGAAAGATGGAGTAGTTGTTGGTAAGGGACATAACCAAGTTTTAAAGAATAATGATCCTACTTGTCACGGCGAAATGATGGCGATTCACAAAGCCTGTAAGAAACTTGGAACTTATGACTTAAGTGGATGTGAATTATACACAACTGGTGAACCATGCCCAATGTGTATGTCTGCAATTTTATGGGCTAATATCGAGAAAGTTTTCTACGGTTGCAACATAATTGATACAGAAGAAATTGGGTTTAGAGATGCTAAATTCTATGAGATGCAAAAACCTGGAGAAAGAGAAAAACTAGTTATTGAGTTAGATAGAAAAGCCTGTTTAAAGTTATACGGCGAATATACTAGACTCACTCACACAATTTATTAATCTTAAATAGCGGGCTAGCGATAAAGTGGTCCGCTTTTCTTTTACTTGTAAAAAGAATTTAAAGTGATACTCTTATAGTTGTAGATGAAATTATTTATTTGAATGAGTGTTAAGTTGTTTTAATGACCATTTTTTCATGCGTTCAAGAAAGGAGCCTCTATGTATAAGAGTGAATATTTAAATAATTTATTAGAAGATGTTAAAAGAAGATATGGCAATGAAAAGGAATTCGTTTCTGCAGTTGAAGAGTTTTTTGATTCTATGGATTTCTTAGTGGAAAAAGATCCACGCATTGAACAATACTCAATCTTAGAAAGATTGATTGTCCCAGAAAGAGTAATTGAAATGAGAGTCCCATGGGTTGATGATTCGGGGAAAATTAGAGTAAATACCGGTTATAGAGTGCAATTCAATTCTGCTATCGGTCCTTATAAAGGTGGCATGAGATTTCATCCATCAGTTAACTTATCAATTTTAAAGTTTTTAGGATTTGAACAAACATTTAAAAATAGTTTAACTGGCTTACCAATGGGTGGTGGCAAAGGTGGCGCTGATTTTGATCCACGTGGAAAAAGCGATGGTGAAGTAATGAGATTCTGTCAGTCTTTTATGTCTGAGTTATTTAGACACATTGGTCCAGACACTGATGTCCCTGCCGGAGACTTAGGATTTGGTGCTAGAGAAGTTGGTTATATGTTTGGAATGTATAAGAAATTAAGAGACGAATGGAGTGGCGTTTTCACTGGTAAAGGCATCTCTTATGGTGGTAGCTTAGCTAGACCTGAAGCAACAGGTTATGGTTTACTCTATTACGCTAGAGAAATGCTCAAAACTTACTACAAAACTGACTTTAAAGGTAAAAAAATCATTATTTCTGGTTGTGGTAAGGTCGGAGGAATGGCCGCTGAAAAAGCCCATCAATTAGGCGCTATTTTAGTTGGTATGAGTGACATTGATGGATACGTTAGTGACCCTAATGGATTAGATGTTCCTTATATCGTTGAATTAAGTAAGAAAAAAGGTATGTTCTCAAAAGAATATGCTGCTACACATAAAGGTGCAAAATTTGTCGAAGGACCTAGAGGCTTATGGTCAGTTCCATGTGAAATTGCTCTTCCATGTGCCACACAAGGTGAAATTGCATTAAAAGAAGCTGAAGAGTTAAAGAAAAATGGTTGCTATATGTTAGTGGAAGGCGCAAATATGCCTACCGATGTAGAAGCAATTAGATATTTCAACACTCATGATGTCTTATTTGCTCCAGGAAAAGCAAGTAACGCTGGTGGCGTTGCGGTATCTGGATTAGAAATGAGTCAAAACGCAATGCACTTAAGCTGGACATTTGAAGAAGTTGATCAAAAACTTGAAGAAATTATGAAGAAAATCTTTAAAGCATGTCACGATACCGCGGTTCAATTTGGTCAACCACGTAACTTAGCGTTAGGTGCTAATATTGCAGGATTCTTAAAAGTATATGATGCAATGCTTGCTCAAGGTGTTTGCTAATGATTAAAACTGTTAAGGCTCCTCATATCTTACTTCCAAAAAAGGGAGTGGATATGTCTAAATATGCGGTCATTGCCTGTGACCAATACACTTCTAATCTTGAATATTGGGATTCTTTAAAAAAAGAAATTGGAGAAGAAGTCTCAACTTTCAACATGATTTATCCAGAAGCGTATTTAGAAAATACTGATAACGACACATACATTGAAGGTATCAATAGAAATATTGCTCATTATTTAAAAAATAATGATTTAGTAGATATTGGTGAATGCTTTATTCTTGTTGAAAGAGTCACCTCTTATGGAGTAAGAAGATTAGGTTTAATCCTTGCGGTTGATTTAGAAGATTATTCTTATGAAAAAGGGACTGACGCTTTAATTAGAGCAAGTGAAGCTACAATCGTAGAAAGAATTCCACCTCGATTAAAGATTAGAAAAGACGCTCCAATTGAGTTACCTCATATTTTAGTGTTATTTGATGATCCTAAAAAAACCATTGTGGAAGAGTTATACTCTAATCGGGACAAATTAGAAAAAGTTTATGACTTTGAACTCAACAAAGATGGTGGTCATATCAGTGGATATAAAGTTAATAACACTAAAGAAGTTATTCAAAAATTTGATGAGTTATTCCATAGGAATAACAATGGATTGTTATTTATTGTTGGAGATGGTAACCACTCTTTAGCGACCGCGAAAGCGCATTGGGAAAACGTTAAAAAGGGTTTATCTCAAGCAGAAAGAGAAAATCATCCTGCTAGATTTGCTTTAGTGGAAACTAATAACTTATATGATGATGGCATTATCTTTGAACCAATTCATCGTGTGTTATTTAATGTTGATAAAGAATTTGAACATCAACTTAGGGATGTTTGTAAAGGTGAACATTCTTCCTTTACCTATACAAAAGAAGAGGGGAAGAAGGAATTAAAATTACCAAAGAATGCTCCTAAAGCATATTTAATGGTCCAAACCTTCTTAGATGTTTATATGAGGTTACATCCTCAAGTGAAAATCGATTTCATTCATGATGAAGAAGAATTACTTGCGGTTGTGGATAAAAATAAAGGCAGTGTTGCTATAGCAATGCCTGCTTTAACAAAAGAGGACTTATTTGATTATTTAGCCTCTGGAACTGTGCTACCTAGAAAATCATTTTCAATGGGGCACGCAAACGAAAAAAGATATTATCTTGAAGCCAAGAAAATAATAAAAGATTAAAAGGAGAATTTTATGGCAAGAATTTATAACTTTTCTGCTGGACCAGCAATGCTTCCAGAAGAAGTATTAAAAGAAGCAGCGGAAGAAATGCTTGATTACCGTGGATGTGGAATGTCCGTGATGGAGATGTCCCATAGATCTAAGGTTTATCAACAAATTATTGATGAAGCGGAAGCTGATTTACGTAAGTTAGTGGGTATCCCAGATAATTATCGTGTCTTATTCCTTCAAGGAGGAGCGACACTTCAATTTGGTATGATTCCAATGAACTTAATGACTGTTAATAAAAAAGCGGACTATATTCATTCTGGAGTTTGGACTAAAAAAGCCATGCAAGACGCTAAATTCTTTGGTCAAGTAAACGTCGCTGGAAGTAGTGAAGATGTCCAATTTAGAAGGGTTCCTGATGTGAAATCACTCAAATTAGACCCTGAAGCAGACTATGTTTATATGTGCGATAATAACACAATTTACGGAACTAAATTTAAAGAATATCCAGATACAGGTAAAGTTCCATTAATTTGTGATATGTCATCGTGTTTCTTATCTGAACCAATCGATGTTAAGAAGTTTGGTATGATTTACGCTGGAGCACAAAAGAACGTTGGTCCAGCTGGAGTCACTATCATTATTATTAGAGATGACTTAGTGGAACGTAGTAAAGAATTACCTCTTCCAGTATATTTAAGATACGCTCCACATGTGGAAAATGGCAGTATGTATAATACCCCACCAACTTATGGTATTTATATTTGCGGAAAAGTCTTTAAGTGGTTACTTGCTACTGGTGGACTTGAAAAGAGAAAAGAACTTAACGAAGCTAAAGCCAAAATCTTATATGACTATTTAGATAGTTCTTCGTTCTATAGACCAAGTGTCGAAAAAGATTCACGTTCATTAATGAACGTAACATTTAGAACTCCAAGCGACGAGCTAGACGCTGAATTCTTAGAAGGTGCAAAAAAATATAAATTCACTAACTTAAAAGGTCATAGATCAACCGGTGGATTAAGAGCATCTATTTATAACGCGATGCCTATTGAAGGGGTTAAAGCTTTAGTGAAATATATGAAAGAGTTCGAAGATGAACATAAATAGGTGAACTAATGGAAAGAAAAATTTATTGTTTAAATAAAATCTCTAAGGTTGGTCTAGGTGTATTACCATCTAACTACAAAGTAGTAGAAGAATTAGAGGGAAGCGATGCAGTCTTAGTAAGAAGTGCGGCAATGCATGAAATGGATTTACCAGAATCTGTTAAATGTGTCGCTAGAGCGGGAGCAGGAGTCAATAATATTCCTTTAGATAAATATGCTGAAAAAGGTGTAGTTGTCTTTAACACTCCAGGAGCTAACGCTAATGCGGTTAAGGAATTAACAATTGCAATGATGTTACTTGCTGCTAGAGATATTAGAGGTTCTATGGAATGGGTCAAAGAAAATAAAGGTGATCCAGAAATTAATAAGACCATGGAAAAAGCTAAATCAGCTTTTGCTGGTACTGAAATCTTAGGTAAAACTTTAGGTGTTATTGGTTGTGGCGCCATTGGTGCATTAGTAGCTGATGCAGCTAGTAAACTCGGCATGAAAGTAGTGGGTGTTGAACCTTCAACAAATACTAGAGAACGCTATAAAGATTTATTAGCAGGCGTCAAATTTGTTGAATTAGATGAATTACTTAAAGTCAGTGATTATATCACTGTTCACGTACCTCTTATGGACGCCACTCGCGGGATGATCAATAAAGATGCATTAGCCAAAGCTAAAGATGGAGTTATTGTTATTAACGCTGCTAGAGATGCTTTAGTTAATGATGAAGATATGAAAGAAGCTTTAGCAACTGGTAAAGTTAGAAGATACGTTACTGATTTCCCTAATGCTAAAAGCGCTAATACTGAAGGTGTAGTTGCTATATCTCACTTAGGCGCTTCTACTGAAGAAGCTGAAGATAACTGTGCGATAATGGCGGCTAAACAAGTTGTCGAATTTATCGAAAACGGAAATATTGTTAATTCAGTTAACTTCCCTAACTTAACTCTTGGTCCAAAAGCTGGTCCTAGATTAGTAGTGCTTACTAAAGGCGATGCTTCTGAAAAAGTATTAGAAGCAGTTAAAGCTGCTGGAGGAAAAGTCAATAAATTTGTTTCTGGTGTTAAGGGTGCTTATGGAGCAGTTCTACTTGAATTAAGTGAGGAAGTTAAAGCATTACCTTCCATTCCTGAAGCTATCAAAGTATTAGCTAGATAATTTATCTATAAAGCAGATGTTAGAAATTTTAGCGTCTGCTTTTTTGCTGATTGAATCATAATAAAAGTGAACTATAATATAGTCGAAAATTAAAAAGGAGATTTTTAAATATATGAAAAAAAGATTATTAATGGTTGTTCCAGTATTAGCGTTATTAACTAGCTGTGGAGAAACCGACCCAATGGATGCAGTAAGAAAAACACTTCCGGATGATGTTAGTGTAGTTGATCCTGCAAAAGAAGAAGAAGGTGTTGTTGAAGGATATATTGATGATGCTTTTAAAGAAATGCTAAATGTATCCGAAATGCGTTCAGTCTATCATTTAGCTGCTGATCTATCTGTTTCAACTTCGGTTGCTGTCGAAAACGTTACTTATGGAGGTAATGTTAGACTTAAAGGTGACTTATATTTTGGATTTGAAACTGTGACTACTGAAGATGAAAAATCCTATTCATCGATATTCTTAGATTTAGATAACTTCACTCTTAATTCTCATTTAAATTTACCTGATGAAGTTAAAGAAAAGATGCCTATTCCAGAAGATATTGCCTTTAACAACGTTAATTTATCTGTCTATGCCACTGAATTAGAAGATGGTACAGTTGCCTATTTTGATTTATCAAATCCTGTTCTTCAAGATTATATAAAAACTGAACTCGATTTAACCGAAATGCCAGAAGAACAAATTGAAACAACGCTTGATTCTTTACTTGGAGAAAAAATAGAAGGCAGTGAATATCGTCCAGGATTTGCTCTTGTTAATGTCACTAAATTACTTGAAAGTATTAATGAAGCTAGAGTGGCAGAAGGCGCTGAAGCAATGGAAGAACAAGAAATGTTACATCCAATTACCGCAATTCTAACTTTCGCTCAAGAATTCGTTGGTCAAATTGAAACAAGCATGAATGAATTTGTGAGTGAATTCCTTCCATTTGTCTCCCCAATTGTCGGTGTTAAGATGTCTGAAGCTGGTGAAGGCGTTGAAGGATTAGATAAAACATCTATCGCTATTAATGTTAGTAGTGCACAAATTGCTGCTGCTTTAGAAATTCCACCAGAATATATGCCTGTAAATGGTGTAGCTGGCTTATTAGTGAGTGTCGGCATGGATAAAGGTTCTGAAGATTATGCATTAGAAGAAATTAGTTTATCCGCTAATGTTTCTGGGTCAATTGAAGAAGTTTCCTTTGCTATTAATGGTTCAGTTAGTTTAACCGCTTTATATAACGAACAAGCAACAATGAAAGTATTAGGCGAAACAGAAAAACCAAATTATGCTGATGTTACTGCTTCAGTATATGGCATAATTTCTAATATGCTATAATTTGTTAACAAATTAAAGGAGCGATTTCTCACTCCTTTTATTTTGCTTGTTTTGTTGTTATTTAATAATTGTTCCGCTTTTTTCCTCGAATGCTTTTTCTGCATTTTCAAGTGCAGCAATAATAGCTTTCTTTCCAGGACATCTAGATAAGAATTTAACACAAGCATTCACTTTTGGATACATGCTACCTTTAGCAAAATAGTCACCTTTTAAATATTCTTTAATTTGTTCTAAAGAAACATCTTTTAATTTGATTTCATCTGGTTGCTTGTAGTTGATACAAACGTTATCAATAGCGGTTAAGATTACTAAGTAATCTGCTCCAACAAGCTCACCAACTAAAGCGGAAGCATAGTCTTTATCAATAACCGCAGCAACGCCTTCAAGTTTATTTCCTTCTTTAATAACAGGGATACCGCCTCCACCTGCACAGATAACCACATTTCCGGCTTTTACTAATTGAGAAATAACTTCTTTTTCTTCAATATCAATTGGAAGTGGGGAAGGAACTACTCTTCTATAGCCTCTACCAGCGTCTTCTTTAACGGTCCAACCTTTTTCTTTAGCAACTTTTTCAGCTTCTTCTTTTGACATAAATCCACCGACAGGCTTAGAAGGATTTTGGAATAGTGGGTCATTTTTGTCTACGACAACTTGAGTGATCACTGTAGCGACATTTCTTTTCACACCTTGAGCTTTTAATTCATTTTGTAAAGCATTTTGTAAGTGGAAACCAATATAGCCTTGTGACATTGCTCCACATTCTGGGAACGGCATATCTGGAACGCTCTTAGCGTCAGTAAAAGCATTATTAATCATTCCTACTTGTGGTCCATTACCGTGGACAATAACCACTTCGTGACCATCTTTCATGAGTTTAACAATGTATTTAGCAACATTGCTCACTAAAACTTTTTGTTCTTCGGCGTTATTACCTAAAGCATTACCGCCTAAGCTAACTACATATCTAGACATTTCTTTTTACCTCGAGAAAATAATATACCCTTTCGAGATATTAATGAATAAATAAACAAAAAATAGTAATATAAACGTATGTACCCAAATTTATTTGGAATTGATGGATTTTCTATGGTAGTGATGATCATTCTTGGAGTGATCGCCGCGAGCGTGATTTTCTTTATCTATTTATCTAAAAACGGAGTGGAGAAGAAATCATTTTTAGATTTATCAATTGTGATTATTGTTACTGTTATTGTTGGAATTATCTTTGCTATTTTAGTGGAGAATGTTTATGAAGCAATTAAAGCTTCCATACACGGAACTTCTCCTCACTGGACTTGGGCGATGACTTTCTATGGAGGGTTAGTGTTTGGTATACCTGCCTTTATATTAACGTACTGCTTCTATTACTTAAGAAATAATCCTCCAATATTTAAAAAGATATTAGTGATTGCTCCAGGGTGTGTCGCTATAGGACATGGCTTTGGTAGAATTGGTTGCTTTTTAAGCGGATGTTGTTACGGTATTACCACTCACACTCATCTAGATATTAATTTTCCAGGTATTGGAGAGCACCTACCAACTCAGCTCATTGAGATGACTTTTCTATTCATTTTAGGGGCGCTCCTACTTGTTTTCGCCTTTAAACACTATACAAATTACACAGCGGTTATATATTTGTTCGCCTATTCTATATTCCGTTTCGTTATTGAATTTTTTAGAGGAGATGAAAGAGGACAATTAGCTGGATTATCACCTTCTCAATATTGGTGTATCGTTCTATTTTTAGGGGCGGGTTTGTTAATATATTTATATAAGAAGAAAGTGTTTGTAAAAGATGAAATTTAGATTTTCTGATTTATTAATATTTGCCTTACTTTTTATCTTTGTTGCGGCTTTTCCAGTTGATTATTTTCATATTGATCCAATTTATGAATATGTGATTAGGATTTCTTTATTAGCCCTCATTCTTATTTATTACATCTATGTCTGCTACATCAATCATATCAATATTTTTAAATTTTATAACTTAAAGAGGATGCTTTTATTTGCTCCATTTTTATTGGTTTGTTTTTCTAATTTGATCGCTACTGGAATTGATGGAAGTTATGGAGCTACCTCTATTTCAAATGAACTATTCGCAGTGATGATTATTTATCACTTCTTACAAGCGATTAGCGAAGAATTCTTATTCCGTTTATTTATCCAAGGGTCTTTAATTAGAGTTGGCTCTATTAAAAGAATTATATATGGGGCGTTAATTTTTGCATTGTTCCATCTACTCAATATGGTGAGTATTAGAACTGTGGATCAATTAGTAAATGTTTTAATCCAAGTAGCATATAGTTTTGGTTTAGGAATCCTTTTAGGATTTGTCTATGAATATACATATTCTCTACCAGCTTGTATCTTCTTACATTTTGCTTTTAATTTCTTTAACACAGTACTATATCGATATTTAGGATGTGTAATCAATAATGATGCTTCTTATTATTTAACCGCGGTCGTTATTGCCTTGGTTTTAGCGATTTATACTTTCTTGATCTATTGGTTTGTTTTAAGAAGAAACGATCGTTATTTTAAAGAGTAAACATTGAATATTCCCTAATTATAAATATATAATTATTTCATGGCGGAATGCATTATCTTAGCCGGTGGCAAGTCCACAAGAATGGGCACTAATAAGATGCTTTTAGATTATAAAGGGCATCCATTACTTTGGTATACCATCCAAAGTGTGAAGCCATTTGTAAATAGAATCATCGTGGTCACTGGTAAATATGATCAAGAAATTAGAGAAGCTTTAAAAGAAGAAAAAGTTGAATTTGTTTATAACAAAGACTATGAACTAGGAATGTTTTCTAGTGTATTAACCGGGGTAAAAGAGACTAAAGATGACTTTATGGTTATTCCTGGAGATTGTCCTTTTATTAAAAAGAAAACATTTAAAAAAATCTTAGAGGGAACAGGAGATATTCGATATCCAAAATGTGGAGATTTAGAAGGTCATCCCCTTTATATATCTCAGAAATATAAAGATGAATTACTGCATTTTGGATTAGATAATAATCTAAAAATGTTTCGTGATAGCAAAAAATGTGAAATAATAATTGTTGAAGACAAAAACATAAGTATGAATCTAAATAATATTTTAGATTTTTCTAGTTTGAATATTTAATGAAGGAGATAGTATGAAAGTTAATGAATACTACCGAGCCTCTTCTTTAGAAGATGCTTATCAAAAACTTCAAGCCTCACCAAAAAACGCGATTGTCGCTGGTGGACTTTGGATGAAGAAAATGGGTCAAAGTTATGACTCATTAATTGATTTATCAAAACTAGGTTTAGATAAGATTAGTGAAACTAAAGATGAAGTGATAGTTGGTTCAATGGTCAGCCAACGTGATTTTGAAGATTCCAAAATCGTTTCTTTTTTATTCGCGGGCGCACCTGCATTCGCAGTGAGAGAAGTGATGGGAGTGAATTTTAGAAACCTCGCTACTATTGGTGGATCCATCATGGGAAGATATCCTTTCTCTGATGTGATTACTGGATTACTTCCTTACGATGTCACTCTTGAATTCTATCCAGCACAAAAGATGTCCTTAGAAGAATACTTAAACTATAAGGGTAAATTGAACGCTATCTTAGTGGCTATTCATATTAAAAAAGGTGAAGGAAAAGGCTTCTTTAAGAAAGTAAAAACTACCGCCTTAGATTTCCCAATTGTGAATATTGCAGTCGCTAAAGTTAATAAAGAGTATCGTGTTGTAGTTGGCGCTAGACCAATGGTCGCTGCTAGAAGCTATAAAGCGATGGAATATTTAAATAATGGAGGTAAAGATTTTGCTAAAGCCGCAGAGTTAGCGGTTGAAGAACTTTCCTTCATGGATAATAAAGATGCCTCTAAAGAGTATCGTGTTGACTTAGCAAAAGTCTATGTGAGAAGAGGACTTGAGGAGGTCAGCAAATAATGTTAGTGAAATTTTATTTAAATGACACTTTAGTGTCATATGATGTGAGACCAGATGAATATCTTTCCGAGACCTTACGAAGTCATGGAATTAAATCTGTTAAAGTTGGTTGTAATGAATCTACTTGTGGTAGCTGTACTCTTCTAGTTGAAGGAAAACCAGTGATGTCTTGTAGTGTTCTTACTGCTTCTATTGAAAATAAACACGTTACTACCGTAGAAGGTATACAAGAAGAAGCCGCTAAAATCGCTTATCATTTTGCAGAAGAAGGAGCAGATCAATGTGGTTTCTGTAATGTTGGATATGCCTTAGTGGTTTATTCCCTTAAGAAAACTATTAAAAATCCAACTGACGAACAAATTGTAGATTATATCGTTGGCAATTTATGCCGCTGCAGTGGGCTCCAAAGTCAGCTTAACGCTATTAAAGCCTACCTTAAGGAGGAATAATTATGGCTATCGATAAGAAAAATATGAAAGTTGTTAATAACAAAACCCACTCTATTGACGGCACCGCCTTAATGCAAGGTAAGGGCAAATACACTGATGATCTTGCTGAACAAGGTTCTTTAGTCATTAAGATTTTAAGATCGCCACACGCTTTTGCTCATATTAAATCTATAGATGTGAGTGAAGCTCAAAAATTAAATGGAGTAGCGTTAGTACTTACTTATAAAGATGTTCCTCATGTCTCCTTTTCTAGAGCAGGACAAGGTTATCCAGAACCATCTCCACATGATAAGTTCATCTTAGATGAATATGTGAGATACGTAGGGGATGAAGTAGCAATGGTCGCGGCCATTGATGAAAGAGTCGCTGAAGACGCTCTTAAATTAATCAAAGTGGAATATGAAGTTTTAGAACCTGTTTTAGATTTTGAAACAGCATATGAGAATAAATCAGTTATCCATCCAGAAGACGGTATTAAAGAGATGTTCCCAATTGGATTTGATCCTAAAAAGAATGTTGCGGCTAGTTACGAGATGCAAGTTGGTGATGTCGAAAAAGAACTTGCTAAATCTGATGTCGTTGTCGATGAAACTTTCTATTCTCAAGCTCAAGCCCACGCGATGCTAGAAACACATTCTAGTAACGCTAGACTTGATATACATAATCGATTAGTCATTTATTCTTCTACTCAAACTCCATTCCATATGAGAAGAATTATGGCCACAACCTTAGGTTTACCAGTTTCTAAAATTAGATTTATTAAACCTCGTGTTGGTGGTGGCTTTGGTGGTAAACAAGCATTCCATGGAGAAATGTTCTGTGCTTTAACTACATTAAAAACAGGTAGACCATCTAAATTAGTTTATACCAGAGAAGAAGTCTTTGGTGCTTCTTATACTCGTCACCCTATGCGTATCCGTATGCGTGTTGGTGCGATGAAAGATGGCAGAATTAACGCGATTGATTGCCGCAGTTTAAGCGATACTGGAGCGTACGGCGAACATAGCTTAACCGTTTTTATGATTGTCGGTAGTAAAGTTTTACCTTTATATAATAAAGTTGACGCGGTGAGATATGGTGGACTTGTTGTCTATACTAACCACGTTCCTGCTGGAGCGTATCGAGGATATGGTGCAATTCAAGGTAACTATGCTTTAGAGTCTACAATTGATATCTTAGCGGAAAAACTTGGCATGGATCCAAAAGTTCTACGTGAAAAGAACTCCATGAAAGAAAAAGAAACTTCCCCAATCTTTGAGATTATGGGTGAAGGTACTAAAGGTACTGCGATGATTATGGAATCTTGTAAACTTCCATATTGTATTAAGCGTGGTGCGGAATTAATTGATTGGAATAAAAATTGGCCAAGAGTCAAAGTTAGTGACACTAAAGTTAGAGGATATGGCATGGCTATTGCTATGCAAGGTAGTGGTATTCCATTTATGGATATGGGTAGCTGCTCTATTAAACTCAATGATGGTGGTAGCTATAACGTTACTGTCGGAGCCACTGATATTGGTCAAGGTAGTGATACTTTAATTGCCCAAATCGTCGCTGAAGAATTACAAACCTCAGTAGATAATATTTTGGTTTATTCTTCTGATACAGACTTAACTCCATTTGATTGTGGCGCTTATGCTTCTTCTACCACTTATATTAGTGGTAATGCAGCCTGGAGAGCCGCGATTAAAATGAGAGAAAGATTAATTAAAGAAGCAGCGGAATATCTTGGAGAAAAACCTGAAAATGTTGAATTTGATGGTAAGATCTTTACAAGTAAAGATAAAACTGTTTCATTATATGATTTATCAGTTCAATGGTTATATAACAAAAACTTACATCAAGCTAGTGTGACTGAATCCTATTTTGGTCACGTTTCTCCTCCTCCATTTATGGCAGCTTATGCAGAAGTAGAAGTTGATTTAGAAACTGGTGAATATGAAGTTTTAAATTATGTCACTGTTACTGATTGTGGCACCACCATTAACCCAATGTTGGCAAGAGGCCAAGTTGAAGGCGGTATTGTTCAAGGCTTAGGTATGGCCTGCTACGAAGACGTTAAATACGATAAGAAAGGTAATTTATTATCTAATAGCTTCCTTAGTTATCACATTCCAACTCATAAAGAGATTCATAAATTAACAAGTGAATTTGCGGATTCCTATGAACCTACTGGTCCATTTGGTGCGAAGTCTGTTGGTGAAATTGGTATTGATACACCTCCAGCAGTCATTTGTAACGCGATTTATAACGCCACTGGAGTTAGAGTTCATACTCTTCCAATTACTCCAGAAAAGATCTTAAAAGGACTTAAAGAATTAAAGAAATAATATGCTCGACTTACTATTAGTAAATGGTTTTGCTTATATTGATGGACGATTTCAGAAAGTGAATATCGGTATTTCTGGTGAGCGCATTTCTTATATTGGAGAAGATACTCCTAGCGCTTCTAGAGTCGTTGATGTTCATCATAATCGTATCTTACCTGGATTTATTGATCCTCATGTTCATTTTGCTTTATATTGCGGCACCATTACTAGTAGAGACGATTTTATTGGTGGCAGTAAAACTGCAGCCTATGGCGGAGTAACCACGATTGTTGATTTCTTAGATCCTAGTAGGAACGCCAAAGAATTAGTGGAAACTTATAATCGACGATTAGAAGAGGCTAAAGGCTGTAATGTTGATTATCATTTCCATGCTTGTATTAAAGAACCTGATGGCGATTTAAAAGAATATGTTTTAAAGATGAAAGAACTAGGAATTAATACAGTGAAATTATTCACCACTTATTCAGAGACTCATCGTAGAACATATGATGAAGATATCAAAAAGCTTTTAAAGCTATCTAGAAAATATAAGTTTGTGGTGTGCGCTCATATTGAAAACGATGAGATGATTAAGCATGACAAAAACTTAACTTATAAAGATTTACCAAATGCTAGAAGTAGTGAAGCGGAAACTTCTGAAGCTCTTAAATTATGTGAGATGGCAGTCAAAACTAAAGGTCACTTATATATGGTGCACTGCTCTAGTGGAAATACTCTAGAAAAAATCGTTAATAAATATAAAGAATATCTTGGTAAATATATCTTTATCGAATCATGTCCTCAATACTTTGCATTTAATAACGAAGTACTTAAAAAGGACAACGGATATTTATATACTTTCGCTCCTCCTTTAAGAAGTGAAGTTGAGAGACAAAAGATGTGTAAATATTTTGACTATATTTATTCTATTGGGACTGACCACTGCTCATTTAATAAAAGTGATAAAGAGTCTCATCCACTTTTAGAAGGTCATCCTTTAGGAGTGGGCGGAATCGAAACAAGTTTCTTAGTAATGTATGAGATGTTTGGTGAAAAAGTCATCGAAAAAATGTGTCAAAATACCGCGAAAATTCAAAGATTTAAGTACAAAAATGGCATAAAAGTTAAAAATTACGCTGATTTAGTGATTATGTCTAGTGACCCTCAAGTTGTTAATAAACCACATGGAGTAGCGGACTATTCAATATATGAAGGAATGCATTTATCTAATAAGATTGTTAGCACAATCGCAAGAGGTAAGTTCATTCTTAAAGACGATAAATTCTATCCTCATAAAGGTGAGTTATTGAAATGCGAGATGAAAAGATTATGAACGCTTTAATTAATGTCAGAATTTTTGATTACGAGAATTATATCGAATCTGGATATGTTGTTTTTGATGAACGCGTCAAAGAAGTTGGTAAGATGTCTGAATTCAAAAATAAAGGCTACAAAATTATCGATGGAAAAGGTCAACTCTTGATGCCTAACTTTGTGTGCGCTCACTCACATATTTATTCCATCTTCGCTAGAGGACTTGCTTTACCATTTAATCCTAAAAACTTCCAAGAAATCTTAGACCAGATGTGGTGGAAGTTAGATAGTGAAATCGATAACCCAATTACTTATTATTCCGGTATTGCTGCGGGAAGCGAATTCTTACTTAACGGAGTGACCACAATTATTGACCATCATGCTTCAGGAAGAGATATTTTAGGATCTTTATCTACCTTAAAGAAAGCATTAGATAACACTTTGCACTTAAGAAGCATCTTATGTTTTGAAACTAGTGACAGATATAACATTAATGAATGCATCAAAGAAAATATTGGCTTTGCTAATAGATATCACACTTCTCACGTAAGTGGCTTATTTGGTATGCACGCTTCAATGTCACTAAGCGAAGATACTTTAAAGAAAGTTTCTCGTAAATTAAAAGATTTACCAATTCATATTCATGTCGCGGAAAGCGATATGGATGAAGTTGATTCTCAAAACAAATATCAAACTTCAATTATTGAAAGATTAGATAAGCATCATCTTATTAATAAAGATTCTTTAATTGTCCATGGTGTTTATCTAACTGACAAAGAACTAGATATTGTAAAAGCTAGAGGCGCTTATATGGTAGTAAATACTACCAGTAATCTAAATAATGCAGTGGGTATCACTGATATTAAGAAATTCTTAGCTAAAGATATTCCAGTAATGATTGGTAATGACGGCTTATCTAGCTCTATGGCGATTGAATATCAAAATGCGTTGTATTTAACTCATTTAAAAAATGAATCTCCAACCGCGTTAAATATTGGTCATATTTTAGGAATGATTAATAATGCCTATGAATATACTTCACGTAGACTTGGAATCAAATTAGGAAAAATTAAAAAAGACTATGTCTCTGATTTTATGTTAGTAAACTACACTCCATTTACTGAGATGAATAACGCTAACGCCTTTGGTCATATATTCTATGGCTTATTCCCTAACTTTAGACCTAATGATGTTTATGTTGACGGGAAACGCTTAGTGAAATCAGGTGAATTAGTTTCTATAAAAGTTAAAAACGAATTAAAAGAAGCAAGAAAATATAGTGACATTCTTTGGAAAAGAGTAAAGGAGAAATGATTATGGATCTATCTACAAAATTTGATGGTTTAGTTCTTAAAAACCCACTTATGCCAGCAGCAGGCCCACTTGTCGGCGATGCTGAAAAGATGCTTTGGCTAAAAGATCAAGGTTTAGGTGCATTAGTAGCGAAAACCATTTCCACTAAAGACGCTCATATTCCTCATCCATGTATTATTGGAGAAGGAAATAACGCCATCTTTAACTGCGAACTCTGGACTGAATATCCAAAAGAAAAATGGATTAATGAATTCCTTCCAGAATTAGTCGCTAAAAAAGGAGATACACCTTTAATTATTTCTGTTGGTTACACCAAAGAGGATATGGAAGAACTTATTCCTGTCTTAGATAAATTCGCTGATGCCTTTGAAGTGAGCTGTCACTATGTTGGTACTGATCATGAAAAAATGGCGGAAGTAGTGAGAACTATTAGAAAGCACACAACTAAACCTTTCTACATGAAGATTTCACCACATATTCCTGATCCTGCTCATTTTGCTCACACTATTAAAGAGAACGGGGCTAACGGAGTTGTGGCTATTAATTCACTTGGTCCTAGTATGGTTATTGATGTTGAAAAACGTCAAATGGCTTGCTCAAACGATAAAGGATTTGTGTGGATGAGTGGACCAGTAGTTAAACCCTTAGCTTTAGCGACTGTCTATACCATTAAACAAGCTGAACCTTCTTTAACCGTAATTGGAGTTGGAGGCTGTGCATCTGCGAAAGACGTTATTGAATTCTTATTAGCAGGAGCAAGTGCAGTTGGTATGCTATCTGCTCCAATGTTAAGAGGAAAAGAATTATACGCTAAAGTTCTTGCGGACTTACCAAAAGAATTAGAAAAGTACGGCTTTAAATCTGTTCAAGAAGTTATTGATACTCACTTAACAAATAAAGTGACCTATGAACATGATATGCCAAGTGTAAATAAAGAAAAATGTACTCACTGTGGTATGTGTATGAGAAATTGCCCATACTTCGCCATTAACATGGATGAAGCTAAAGTTCCTACATTTGATGTTTCTAAATGCTTTAGATGTGGATTATGTGCTTCTAAATGCCCAGTGAAGGCTATTAAGTTTTAATTTATTAAGAATATGAAAAAATTTGATACATCAGTTAAAAAAGTAGATAACGAAGAGAAGATGGCGGGTTTAGCGATCTTCACTGGCGATATCCGAATGGATGACGCTTATTTCGCTGTGCAAGTTAGAAGTGAGAAAGCTCATGCCAAATTAAAAGGGATTTATGTCCCTAAATTACCAAAAGATTATTACTTCATTTCCGCTAAGGATATTGTAAAAGAAAATGTTGTTAATATCATTGCCTCTGATTGGCCAGTCTTTGCTGATAAAAAAGTTAATTATATTGGCGAAGCAATGGGCTTAATTGTCGGTCCTGATAAAGGGATGTGTATGTATTTGGCTTCTTTATGTAAAGGCGAATACGAAGAACTTGAACCAGTTTTTGAAATGAAGAACTCTTATGTTCATAAAGAATTCACCAAAGGTGATGTTTCTAAATTTAAAGAAGCAAAGAAAGTATTCTCTGAAGAATTCACTACTGGCTATCAAGAACAAGTCTATTTAGAACCTCAAGCAATGCTTATGTATTACGAAAATAAGCAAATCGTAGTTAAAGCTTCAATGCAGTGTCCTTTCTATATCCATAAGGCGATTGTGAGAACTCTAGGATGTAAGGAAAGTGATGTGAGAGTAATTCAACCTGCAGTAGGAGGAGCCTTTGGAGGAAAAGAACATTATCCATCTTTAATGGCCGCTCAACTTGCGACTGCCATTGTGAAAATTAAAAAACCAATCAAGATGTTCTTTGACCGTAAAGAAGATATAACTTACACCACTAAACGTCACCCATCTAAGACACAAATTTCAGCTTATATGGACGCTAAAAACAAAATCATCGGTGTGAAGATTCATGTTGGTATTGATGGAGGAGCGTATATTGGTTGTTCAATGGTGGTTCTTTCTCGTGCATTAATCGCTGCTACTGATGTCTATACATTTGAAAATGTTGATATCTCTGGAGATGCATATTGTACCAATAAAGTTCCTAGTGCGGCCTTTAGAGGATTTGGTTCACCTCAATCAATATTTGCCTTTGAATTATTTATTAACCATTTAGCGGACTATTTAAAAGTGGACCGTATGGAGTTAAGAATGAAATACCTTGTTAAACAAGGTGACATCACCTCTACTTCTGGATTATTTAGAGATCCAATAGTCTTAAAAGAATTAGTCGATAAAGCGATGGAGATGAGTGATTATAAACATAAAGTTAAACTTTATTCTAAAGAAAAATCCTATCGCGGTATTGGTTTATCTATGTTCTTACATGGATGTGGATTTACAGGAAGCGGAGAATCGGACTTAATTAAAGCTCAACTAAAGATCAAAAAAGATAAAAACGGTATCGTTACTTTCTATACTTCCCAAGTTGATTTTGGCCAAGGTAATAGAACTACTTTAAAACGTATTGTTTCTGATACTTTAGAAATTCCTGAAGATCATGTAATTTATGATGCTCCTGACACTAATGAAACTTTATCTACTGGGCCTACTGCTGCTAGTAGAACCATTATTATCGTTGGTGGATTAGCCGCTAAAGCTGCTGCTCACTTAAAACAAATTTGGAAAGATGGAGAAGAGCAAGAAATAGTTGAACCATATGTTGGACCAAGTTATATCAAGTGGGATGAAGCAAAGATGCAAGGTGACGCTTATCCTGGATACGCTTGGGGTGTTAACGTTGTTGAAGTATCTGTCGACCCAGTGACTTATGAAGTTAAAGTTGAAGGATGTTGGTCTACTTATGATGTCGGACACGCGATTGATGAAAGAATTATTATGGGCCAGGCTGATGGAGGATTAGCACAAGCATTAGGCTGGGCTTATTTAGAAAAAGAAGTAGCGGAAAACGGCATGTTCAAACAAAGAACAATGTCTGATTATGCAATTCCAACTAGTATGGATTTACCACAGATGGAAACTGAGTTAATTGATAATCCATTTAAATATGGAGCCTTTGGCGCTAAAGGAGCAGGTGAATTAACATTTGTTGGAGGTGCTCCTGCTTTTGCTCTTGCTTTAGAGCAAGCAATTGATAGAAAAGTTCACGATATCCCTGCTACGCCAGAATATATTATGGAGTTAATGAGCCATGAAAATTAGTTTTGTAATTAATAACAATAAAGTCTCTTTAGATGTAGAGCCTAATATGCGCTTATTAGATGTTATTCGTAACGAATTACATTTAACCGGCACTAAAGAAGGATGTGGAGAAGGAGAATGTGGTGCTTGTACTGTCTTAGTTAACGAAGAACCAATCAATTCTTGTTTATGTCCAGTAATTAATGTCGCTAATAAAAATGTGATGACTATTGAAGGATTTAGAGAAACTAGTGAATATCGAGTTATCGCTGATGCCTTTGCTGATCGAGGTGGATCTCAATGTGGATTCTGTACTCCTGGTATGATTTTAGTGACTTATGCATTACTTAAAAAGAATCCTCACCCAAGTGAAGAAGAAATTAGATTTGCTTTATCTGGCAACTTATGCCGATGTACTGGCTATCAAGCAATTGTTGACGCTGTGAAAGTGGCAGCGGTGAAAGGAATTAAATTATGATTCAACATTTCGTTCCTACTACTTTAAAAGAAGCTTTAAAAATTCTTGATGAAAGAGACTGCTATATCTTTGCGGGTGGCACTGATTTAATGGTGCAAAAGCATAGAGGTAGTGGTTTAGTTCCTAATTTTGATAAAGACATCTTGTATGTGATGAACATCAAAGAACTTGATTATATTAAAACTGATGCGGAAGGAAATTTACGTATCGGTGCGATGAATCGATATTGTGAATTATTAAATTCATCTCTTGTACCAGATATCTTTAAGACAGTATTTAATGAAATCGCTTCTCCTAATATTAGAAATATGGCGACTTTAGTGGGTAATATTGGTAATGCTTCCCCAGCTGGAGATAGTTTATTACCACTTAACCTATTTAATGCGCGTGTTGTATTATCAAGCATTAAAGGAAATAGAGAAGTATTAGTAGAAGACTTTATTCAAGGTGTAAGAAAAATAGACCGTAAGAAAAATGAATTAATTACTGAAGTGATTGTTCCGAAATGTGACTTAAATTTCTATTATCGCAAAATCGGTTCTAGAAAAGCTGAATCTATTACTAAAGTTTCGATGTTAGGCGGCTATAAATTAGAAGGCAATAAAGTTAAGGAATTACGCATTTGTTTTGGAAGTATTTCCACAAAAGTCGTCAGAAATCACTTTATTGAAGAGAAATATCAAGGAAAATCAGTTAATGAGTTAAGGGCGAGAATTGATGATATTATCAATGAATATGATCATGAAATTAAGCCTATTACTGACCAAAGATCAACGATGGAATATCGTAAAAAAGTCGCGAAGAATTTACTGAGGGATTTCCTCAAAAATATTAAATAAATAAAAAGGAGGACACTGATGAATTATATTAAAGGATATCGCTGCACAATCTGTGGGAAATTCTTTGAAACTCAAGAAGACCTTTTAACCTGCTCTGAATGTGGAGAAAAAGGAATTTTAGATATTGAATATGATTATGATGCTCTTAAAAAAGTCTTAACAAAAGACTATTTTGAAAAAAATCGTAACTATTCAATGTGGAGATACGCTCCACTTATGGGTATTAAAGAAGATCACATTGATGAAATGCTTCGTATCGGCTGGACTCCACTCGTGAAGTCTCATAATCTAGCTAAAGAGTTAGGATTAAAAGAACTTTACATTAAAGATGATGGACTTAATCCAAGTGGAAGTAGCAAAGATCGAGCAAGTGGTGTTGCGGTACTTAAAGCAATTGAGGCAGGAGCAAAAGTCATTTCTTGTAGCTCCACTGGTAACGCTGCTAGTAGTTGTGCTTGTCACGCTGCTCATATGGGTTTACCAGCAGTAATCTTTGTTCCTAAACGCGCTCCAATTGGCAAATTAACTCAAATTTCTTTATATGGAGCTACTTTAGTCATTGTAGATGGAGATTATAAAGCAGCGTTCTCTTTATCAAAGCAAGCAATTGCTAAACACGGTTGGTATAACCGTAATGCCGCTATCAACCCATTTATGGTGGAAGGCAAAAAGACAGTTTCATTAGAAATTGCCGAACAACTTAATTTTAAACCAACTGATTGGGTAGTCGTTTCTGTTGGAGATGGCTGTACAATTGGTGGAGTTTATAAAGGTTTTAATGAACTTCATAAGTTAGGTCTTATTTCTAGAGTTCCACGAATTTTAGGTGTCCAGTCAACGGGCTGTGAACCATTTGTGGTCGCTTCTAAAAATCATGAACCACTTAAGGAATGTGATGAGAATACTATTGCGGATAGTATCGCAGTTGGTATTCCAAGAAATCCAATTAAAGCTCTTAGAGCGGTTGAATACTCTAAAGGCGCTTGGATTAGTGTTCCAGATGAAGAAATCATTAAGGCTATGGGATTATTAGGAAAAACTGAAGGAATCTTTGGAGAGCCAGCAGGTGTTACAGGGGTAGCAGGATTAGCGAAGGCTATCAAAGAAGGAATCATCAAACAGGATGAATCAGTTACTATAATTGTCACTGGTAATGGACTTAAAGATCCTAATAACGCTCAAAAGGCTATTGTTAAGCCTGACTTAATGGAGCCAAATATCGAAAAGTTAGACATTTACTTAAAGGAAAAAGGAGTAATTTAAATATGTCAAAAATCCCATTTGGTCCAACATATGATGAAATGTTGAACCCAAGCCATCAAGACCCTGAAGTAAGAAAAAAGGCTTTGAAGGCAAAACAAGAGAATGAACTTGATCCAATCAATCTCTTTAACATCACTTGGAAAAACGAAAAGGATGAAGTTAATAAGATCGTTCTTCCAAAAGCATTAACCGGAGTAGAGGCAAATATCGTTGTCTTACTTGGTAAATATTTCCCAAGTGGATCACACAAGGTTGGACCTGCCTATTCCACCTTAATTGAAGGATGTGTCGATGGAGAAATCATTCCAGGAAAGCACACAATTTTAGGTCCAAGTACTGGTAACTTCGGTATTGGAGTTAGCTACATCACTAACTTAATGAAGTATGACGCGATTGTCATTATGCCAGATAATATGTCTAAAGAAAGATATCAAAGAATTCAAAAATATGGAGCGAAATTAGACTTAACTCCAGGTAGTGAATCTGATGTTATCTTAACTTTAGAGAGAACCTATGAATTAAAGAAAGATCCAAAAAATAGAACATTGGCTCAATTTGAATTATTACCTAACTATCGTTTCCATAGACACGTGACCGGTAATAGCTGTATCGAGGCTGTTAAAGGCATTGGTAACGAAAGAATTGCTGCTTTCTGTAGCGCACCTGGTAGTGCTGGTACTTTAGCAGCTGGTGACCAAATCAAAGTGGCATTCCCAGAATGTAAGATTGTCGCCTTAGAACCACATGAATGTTCTACACTCACCAACGGTGGTCGTGGACAACATAGAATTGAAGGTATTGGCGATAAGATGTGTACATTAATTCATAATGTCTTAACCACTGACTTCATTACTCAAATCGTTGATGATAACTGTGTTAGAGGATTAGAAGTCATTCACGAAGGTACAGACGTCTTAGTCAAACACGGAGTCGATAAGAAATTAGCGGAATCTATGGTTAACTTATTCGGTGTTTCTGGTATTTGTAATATCTTAGGCGCTATTAAAATGGCGAAATACCTCAAACTTGGACCAGAAGATAACGTTGTTACTATCGCTACTGATAGCTTTGATAGATATGACTCTGTTATTGAAAACTTAAAAGAAAGAGAACTCGAAGTTACTCCTAACGTCTTAGAAAGATGGTTTGAAGATGTCTTTATGGGCGCGGATACCTCTATGGTTTTAGATACACGTGGTAAGGCTGCTAAAGATGCTTTATTTGCTCAAAAAGAGAAAGACTGGTTACCATTTGGTTATACCAAAGCTTATCTTGATAGCATGAAGAAACCAGAATTCTGGGAAGCTGAATATAACAAGATTCACGAATACGATAAAAAGATTAAGGAACTTAGAGGAAAGGAAATTTAATAATGAAAGTACCTTTTGAAAAAGTATTAGAAAAAGCTCAAGCCTATAAGGCTGATATGGTCAAATTCCTTAGAGATATGGTCGCTATTCCTTCTGAATCATGTGAAGAAAAAGACGTTGTCCTTCGCATTAAAGAAGAAATGGAGAAAGTTGGATTTGATAAAGTTGTTATCGATCCAATGGGAAATATCTTAGGCTATATTGGACATGGCAAACACCTTATTGGTATGGACGCTCATATCGACACTGTCGGTATTGGCGAAATCAAAAACTGGACATTTGATCCATATAAAGGATTTGAAGATGATGTCCATATCGGTGGTCGTGGAACCTCTGACCAAGAAGGCGGTATGGCCTCAATGGTCTACGCTGCTAAAATCATCAAGGATTTAGGTTTAGAAGATGACTATACCTTAGTTATTACTGGTACCGTTCAAGAAGAAGATTGTGACGGACTTTGCTGGCAATACATTATCGAAGAAGATAAAGTCAGACCAGAATTCGTCGTTTCTACTGAACCAACCAGCTGTAGAATTTATCGTGGACATAGAGGAAGAATGGAAATCAAAGTTTCCGTTAGAGGTATCTCTTGTCACGGTAGTGCTCCTGAAAGAGGGGACAACGCCATCTATAAGATGGCACCAATCATTGAGCAAGTTAAAGAACTCAATGAAAAAGGACTTGCTTATGACCCATTCTTAGGTAAAGGCACAGTCACAATTAGCCAAATCTTTCATAAATCACCATCTAGATGTGCGGTCGCTGATGGCTGCTGGATCTCCTTAGATAGAAGATTAACAGTGGGAGAAAACGATAAGACATCAATCGCGGAAATTGAAGCTCTTCCAGGAGTTAAAGCCGCGAACGCTAAAGTTGAGATGTATCGTTATGAAAGACCTTCTTATACTGGATTACTTTATCCAACTGAATGTTATTTCCCAACCTGGGTTATTCCTGAAGAAAGTGTCTTTGTTCAATCCATGAAACAAGGCTACGAAGGCTTATTCAAGAAGGAACCAGTCATTGATAAATGGACATTCTCCACTAATGGTGTTTCTATTATGGGTAGATACGGTATTCCATGTATCGGATTTGGTCCTGGTGATGAAAAAGAAGCTCATGCACCAAATGAAAAAACTAGAAAAGAAGACCTCGTTATCTGTGCAGCAATGTACGCTGTCTTACCAGGCTTATATCTAGAAAATTTAAAAAAGTAGTTTATTAAGAAAGGAAATAAATAAAACTATGGAAAAAGTCGCACCAAGATTCGCTGGTAGACACTTAATCACCTTAGAAGATTTCACTAAAGAAGAAATCGACTACATGCTCAAAGTCTCTAGAGACTTAAAAGATGCATTCTATGCTAATGAACCAACAGATTGGCTCACTAACAAAACCGGATTCTTAATGTTCTTTGAGCAATCAACAAGAACCCGTAACTCCTTTGAAAGTGGTATGGCCCAATTAGGCGGACACGCTACCTTCTTAGACACCTCCATGATGCAAATCGCTCACGGAGAAAGCGCCAAAGATACTGCAGTTATCTTATCTAGCTTTGGCCACATGATTGCTTGCCGTTACTGCAACTGGGGTTTAGGTAACAAATATATTCGCGAAATGGCGAAATATTCAACAGTCCCAATTATCAACTTACAATGTGATTTATATCACCCAATGCAAGCTCTTGCAGATTTAATGACCATCGAAGATGAATTCGGTCATACTGAACACTTAAAAGTTTCTGTTATTTGGGCTATGGCTACAACTCACAAGAAACCAATTTCAGTTCCAGTTTCTCAAGTCTTACTCTTCCCAAGATACGGTATTGATGTTACATTAGCCTATCCAGAAGGATATGATTTACCAGACTGGGTCATTGAAAAAGCAAGAAAGAACGCTGCTGAACATGGTGGTAGCTTAACTATTACTCATGATATGGATGCAGCTTATAAAGACGCTGATGTCGTCTTCCCTAAGAACTGGGGTAGCTGGGTTACTAACCAATCCACAACTGTTGTTGATGATGCTTTATTAGCATTAAAAGCTTGGAAGTGTACACCAGACAAAATGGCTTTAGCAAAACCAACTTGTAGATATATGCACGCTCTTCCTGCTGATAGAGTCAACGAAGTTGTTGATGAAGTTATTGATGGACCACAATCTGTTGTTTATCAAGAAGCAGAGAACAGAATCCACACTGCTAAAGCAGTTATGGCCTTGTTCGTTCACGACAAATTACCTTCCGATAGAAGATAAAATTTATTAGGAGAAAAACACAACATGAAAGATATTAAAAAATTCATGGGACTTATCTTAGTCTCACTTGCGATCATCTTTGGCGTTCTCGTCATGATTGATCAATATCAATTATTTAAAGCTTTAGGCGATTTATCATTCACTGATAGAGTTAACGCCGGTGCCTCTATTACCGTTATCTTATACTTATTAACAAACGTCCTCTTATTAGTGGTCCCAATTATTAACTTATTCTTACTCATCTTTAATAAAAGAGAACCATACAAGGCCATTGTTAAATGCGCAATCGTGATTATTGCTAAATTCATATTCATCATCTTTGCTGATATCATTGTCTTATTGATTGTTGGTGTTCCAGGAGAAGCTTGGAAAGATTACTTATTCGGTAGTAACAGCTTAGCCATCGTTAGAATCTTAATCTTCGGTGCCGGCTTATTATGTGTCGAACTCTCTGGTATGAAGTCTTTAGAAGGCAAAATGGCTAGAGCAGTTTTAATCACTGTCGGTGCTGGATTAACCATCTTTGGTTTAATCTTCTACTACGCAAAAGGTACAGAAATGAATGCCTTACAAGTCCTAGGCTTAGTTAGCGCTATCGCTTGCTTAGGTGGCTTAGTTGTTTACTCATTCTTACCACAAACTAGAGAATATTAATTCTTAGCTAAACACAAATGAAACTGGTGGAGCAATCCATCAGTTTTTATTTATTTCATTTGTTAGTTTGCTATAATAAAATCGTCAGAGGTGGAGAACCAGTGTACGACCACGACGCATTCCTCCGGGAATGGATACAGCGATCCAGAATGTTAACTGCTCTGGCTGACGAAATAATATCTTCCTAAGTGGAGGATATTTTTTTATTTGTTCTATACACATATGCCTACGCGCGCGATTTTCTATTATAATATTTAATATATATTTATTATTTTTTTATATTTTTAATATGAAAAACTAATAAAAAATCACTAATATAGTAAAAATATTAAAAATTTTTTAAAAAAGTAATTTAACTTTGTTAAATTAAAATTAAATTTATAAAAAAAGTGAAAAAAATTTTAAAAAAACGCTTGCAATAGTTTTTCAAAAGGCGCATACTAGTAGACATCCAACATCGAAAGATGCTTGGGTGAGAGATAATTAATGATAGTTAATTAACTCTCAAGACTGGATAAGTCAATCACCGCGGAAAAGAAGAAGTTGATACAGCGGACTACTAAGAATTAAAACAAGAATCTTAGACTAATGATTGCTCCAGCACGATAGATCTTCGGGTCTATCAAGGCACATCCTCCCCGTTACAGTGGACGCTGAGTTAGAACTTAACAGCTGAAAATCCACCGCCTGACACGATCGAAGAGGACCGATATGAGGTAATAGCCATATCCACACGACCGAATCACGTTAAAATCAACTCAAAGCGTGAGATAAGTAATCGAGATTGTAAGATACTCGATACGAAAATGGTTCGAAGTTCAGCTAACGTCAGACAATCAGCCCAATACACGACGTTGATAGTAAGGCATCTAGAATTAAAAGTCTAGTTAATGATTGCAGTTAACTTGTCATTAGCAATAATGACTAAACGGCCCACCTCCCTTCTAAAGTGGTCACTGAGTTAGAGCTTAACAGTGTAGAAAATCCACCGCCGGACACGATCAAAGAGGTAAAGAAAAAAGTCCTATTAACTAAAAAGAATAGGAAAAGCCTAATCCACATTATTCAACTCAAAGTGTGGTGAGACTTAGAAGGATCACAAAACTCTTGGTACCTTCTAAGCAGAAACGGATTAATAAGCTTAAGACTAGATAAGTCAATCAGGTCCTTGAATTGAGTGGGGACCTCTGGAAATTAAAAGCTTCCAGTTAAATGATTGCTCTAGCAAAGGGTTAGAAGAGATTCTAATCATCGGTACGTTCCTCCCTGATGGCAACATCACTGGTCTCCGCGTTAAAGTTTGACGGAGTAAACCCAGCACCGGACAAGACAAAGAGGAAAACAGCCTTGAAGCTAATAACTAAAGGAAGCTGGCCATCGATACGCTATTCAATTCAAAACGTATCAAAATCAAGAAGCACCACCAGCCAAAAGGAACTTAACTTAAACCCTGTGCTTGCACAAGGTCACGGTTAGCGGTAAAGAGAAAAGCCGCTTTTTTTTCGCCCTTTTTTGCCCCTCTGGGGCTTGTTATAATAGTTTTGAGGAAAATATATATGTTAGAAGTAATTAAAGCTCGTAGAGCGTGCCGTAGCTTCTCTTGTAGAGAAGTAGAAGATAGCAAAATTAAAGAAATCGTGGAGGCTGGTTTACTCGCCCCTAGTGGGATGAATAGACAAACTCCAATTATTATTGTTATCAAAGATAAAAAAACTAGAGACGAGTTAATGGAACTCAACCGAAAGATTATGGGTAGAAACCTAGACCCATTTTATGGCGCTCCAGTTATTTTATTAGTAGCAGCCCACAAAGATGGCTTATTTTCTATGGATGGCGCGGCCACAATTGAAAATATGTTACTTGAGGCCACTAACCAAGGATTAGCGTCTTGCTGGATCCATCGAGCCAAAGAAGAATTAGAATTAGAAGAAGGTAGAAAGATTTTATCTTTCACTGGTTTAAATTTTGATGATTATGTTGGTATTGGACATGTGATTATTGGTTATCCAACTGAAGACTATAAACCAAGTCCAAAAATAATTAAGGAAAATCGAGTTTTTATTAAGTAAAATTATTTTGTTAAATAGAGGTACATATAGTATGAAAGTAAAATTTTTATTCTTATCTAGTTTATTAGCTTTAACTGGTTGTGGTGGAGGAGATCCGATCGACGCTGTTACTGCAGGAGATGAAGTAAGCGAATCAGTATTTGAACAAGCATTCTCACTCGATTCTATTTTGTTACATAGTAACTACCACGCTGAAGTTACTTATAATCAAACTGGATTGCCAGAACAAGCACATGTGACTTATGCTAGACAAATGGACTTCGCTAATAAAAAAGTTAAAGTGTTATATAATCGTGTAAACGAACCTTACTATTTTGATTTCACAAGAAGTAACGGTTCCAATTCTTTTACATTTGATTTATATTCACCACAAGTTAATAACACTACCGTTCCATATACAGTGCGTACTTATGAAAATGCTGAATTATCCAATGAATTTATGGGTATTAATAGTCTTTTAACTGTCACTGATGGGGTTGGACTTACATTTATTTCTGGATTAGATTATTCTGATTTCTCTTTTAGCGGCGGTGTTTATCAATTAAAAGAACCTATCGAACAAACTCAAATGGGTGTTACTATGTACGCCGACGTTGTTAAGGTGTCCTTTAATGGAAATACTCCAAAAGATATTTATTTCCACACTTATGGTGATGTTCCTACAAGTGCAACTGAAACAGTTAGAATGACCGCAGAAGCGCGTATTATTTTATCTCAATTTGGTCAAGTTTCTATTACACTTCCAGAAGTAGTAGACTAATATAAATAAAATAGGGGACTAAGCTTAGCCCCTTTTACTTATATAAGAGGTTTTTATGTTTAATAAACACGATATTAAAAGAGATACATGTCAATTAAAAGGAAGACAATCCAGAAAAGGTTATGACTGGTGGTGGCATTCTTTTACTGCCTATAACAAGATAACTGGAGAAGCTAAACCGTTTTATATTGAATTCTTTTTATGTAATCCCAAATCAGGAAGATTTAGACCAGTATATGGACAATTAAAAGAAAACCAAGAAAAAGGAATTAGACCATCATATTTGATGGTGAATGTTGGAACATGGGGAAAAAGCCACTGCCAACTACATAGATTTTTTGGTTGGAAACAAATTCAAGTTAATTATAAAGCTCCTTTTATTGTTAAAGCAGAGGATTGCTTTTTAACAGAAACGGAAACGTATGGGGATGTTGATGTGTCTCAAGAGGAAGCTGACACCCATCCTGAATATATGTCAAATTTTGGACATATCAAATGGAACTTAAAAATTAGAAAAGATATTGCCTATAACGTGGGTTATGGAGCGTCCGCTTTATTTAGAAAACTCCAATTATTTGAAATGTTCTGGCACGCTGAAGGAATGAAATCTTATTTTGAAGGATCGATTTTCTATAATGATGAAGAATATGTAGTAAGAAAAGAAGATTGCTATGGTTATAGTGATAAAAACTGGGGCAAAGATTTTACTTCTCCTTGGGTGTGGCTATCTTCTAATAATTTAGTAAGCAAAATAAGCGGAAGAAGATTATGTAATTCTGTATTTGATATAGGCGGAGGTAGACCAAAAATTGGTTTTATTCCACTTAATAGAAAATTATTATCTGCTTTCTATATTGAAGGGAAAGAATATGAATTTAATTTCTCTAAATTCTGGACATTTACTCGAACTAAATTTGAATCTCATGAAACAAGTGAAGAGATTCTTTGGAGAGTAGAACAAAAGACCTGGAGAAAGAAAGTAGTGGTTGAAGTGTCGTGTAATAAAGAAGACATGTTACTTATAAACTATGAATCTCCTGATGGCAAGAAACGACATAATCGATTATGGAACGGGGGAAACGGAAAAGGGACTATTTACTTATATCGTGGCAAGAAGCTCATAGATGAAATCTGGGCTGAGAATATTGGCTGCGAATATGGAGAATATGAGAAAAATAAGTAAAAACTTATAGTATAAAATCTTAAATACACTTATTATTATTTTTGGAGTTAAAAATATATGTTTGCGATTGGAATCGATATTGGTGGTACCTCAATAAAAGGTGCGATAGTAGATGATACTGGCAAAGTATTAACTAGATTCGCTATGGACGTTGATAAGAACGCGAGTGGCGAAGCAGAAGTTAATAGATTTTGCGATGTCATGGTTAAAGCAATAAATGAATATGATAAATCCATAAAATTAGAAGGCATTGGTATTGGTATACCAGGCATCTTAGATATGGATAAAGGCATTATTATCACTTCCCCTAATCTACCTAAATGGAACGGACTACATATTTCTAAATTAATGTCTAATAGACTAGGTTTACCTGTTTATATAAATAACGATGCGAATGTTGCTGCTTTAGGTGAAGCAAGATTTGGAAGTGGCAAAGATTATTCAAATTTAATCATGCTAACTTTAGGCACTGGCGTTGGTGGCGGTATTGTTTTAAATAACAAATTATATGATGGACACTTACATATGGGTGCGGAACTTGGCCACATGGTTATTAGAGTAAACGGAGAAAAATGTGGCTGTGGTAGAAGAGGCTGCTTTGAAGCCTATGCTTCTGCAACTGGTTTAATTAGAATGACTAGGAAAGAAATCGACAAATGTCCAGATTCTTTAATGCATGAAGTTGCTAGTAAAAATGGTAAGGTAAACGCGAAAGTGGTTTTTGAAGCCTCTAGAAGAGGAGATAAAGCCGCGATTAGAGTAATGAAAAGATATGTAAGATATCTAGGCGAAGGTATCTTAAATTATTGCAATATCTTTAGACCAGAAGTCGTGGTTCTTTCTGGAGGTGTCGCTAATGAAGGTGACTACTTATTAGACCAAGTAAGAAGATATTTAAAAAATCATAATTATGGAATGAAAGGATCTCCAAAAGTTGAGCTTAAAGTTGCCTCGTTAGGTTATGATTCTGGCAAAATAGGCGCGGCCTGCTTAGTTTTTGATAGGTGATTATATGTTTACAATGAGAAATTATTACTATTTTAGATTAGTGGTGTTTACCGCTATGGCAGTGTTAATTGGAGTATTCGCTCATGAATTGCTTCCAAATTTACATTACCTAGTTGGAGCGGCAATGATCCTATATGGATTTGAAGGGTTATTATTTTCAATCAGCAAATCTCCAAAGAAATTTTTCCAGGATTATCAATTCTTCCTAGGTTGTATAGAATTACTCTTAGGCATTGTGATGATGTCTTTAATGAGAAATATGCACTTTATCTGTGTAATGTGGGGTACTTGGACTATTGTTAGAGAATCTTTTGAACTCTATGAAACAAGTCACAAGTTCTTACATAAATTCCCTGCAGTGTTATCTTTAGCCTTATCAATTATTGAGATTGTCTTCTCAATTTTATTAATTGTCGCCGCCGAAGAGCCACATCATCACGCTTTAACTCATATCTATTTATTAATCCCAGAATTAATTATTAATGCCTTATCTCCTTTATTATTTGAAATCCACTTACAAAGAAGAGGGCATAAAGAAATAGAACACCAAGAAGAAAAGTAGAGGAAAAACTCCTCTATTTTTTGTTGGTATAAAAGTATTTTATATTTTTAAATTAATGATATAATTGTTGTCGCGAAAGGAGAATTATACATGAATAAAAAATTAGTTGCTATTATTGAAGGCGCCTTATTAATTGTTATTGGTGTTTTAGTCGCTGTCTTCGGTGGTGGAGAAGTTATGGATATGGTCTTTGGTATCTTATTCATCATCTCTGGTGCTGCATTATCTGTCTTAGCATGCATGACTATGGTCAAAACAAAAGTTTTACCTTTAGGTGTTACTTTTGCTGCTTTAGCTTCCTTATTCTTCGGAATTTGTGTTGTTGCTAAAAACCTTGGTGGCGCTACTGTTTATCCAGTTTTCCACTATGCAATGTTTGCTGCTGTTGGTTTAGGCGCTGCTTTACTCTTAAAAGGCCTTCATGTTCTTATTGTTAAAAAACTAGTTTTCACAGGTGTTGGACAAATGGTTGTTGGCGCTGGTATTGCTACCGTTGCTATTCTTTACTTATTTGGTCCTGCTGGATTCCAAGATGTATTCTGGATCGTCCTTGGTATCTTAATCGCTGTCGGTGGATTATATACCTGCTTAATGGGTTTCTTTGGCAAAGAAGCAAAATAATTATAATTCTTTATTATAAAGAACCGCTCTTAACGTTAATTCCGTTAAGGGCTTTTCTTTTATTGAAAATATGGATTAATTCGATTATTATATATCTCGCTGGATACACCTATCTGGGTCTGTAGCTCACCTGGGAGAGCGCATCGTTCGCAACGATGAGGTAGGGAGTTCGAGCCTCCTCAGATCCACCAAATTTGTAATAATGACTTATCCAGTTTAGATTAGGGGCTGTTAAGAAACCTAAAAGGTGACTAGGCCCCTTTTAGCTTACAAAAAAGAGGTGAAATCGTAAGAAATCGCCTCTTTTGTTTACCGGACAGCGTCAAAGCGGTGGCCGTAAATAAAACCGCCTCCTCTGGGGGCGAGAAATGAAAAAGCGGAAGCGTTCAATAACAAATAAAAACTCC
>CACXNV010000008.1 GCA_902769185.1 uncultured Erysipelotrichaceae bacterium
ATCTCCTGCGGCAGTCGTATCAACCGCGTCCACTTTATGTGGCTCGACTTTTATATATTCATCTTTATTAATTAAAACAGATCCTTTTTCTCCTAAAGTGACAATCACGTTTTTAGCCCCTCTTGAGAGTAATTCCTTTGCCGCTAATAAAATATCTGTTTTATGACTTAACGCTTCTAATTCGTGCTCATTTGGTACTAAATAATCAATATATTGATAGTATTCTTCTTTTAACTCTTTAATAGGAGCAGGATTAACAACCACTAGCATATGTTTTTCATATGCTTTTTTAATGACATAGCTAACTGTTTCCATGTCATTTTCAAATTGAGTTAATAAGATATCTCCTTCAGTAAATAAATCTAAATTCTTATCGATATCTTCTTTAGTTAAATCAGTATTTGCTCCTTGAACGATTAAGATTCTATTTTCTGCAGTCTCTTCTTCTAAAATGATAAAAGCTATTCCTGTAGACTTTTCACTTCTTTTAAGTCTAGCGTTTAATCCTTGCTTTTTTAGGAAAGACTCTACTAAATCACCATTATGGTCTTTTCCAATGACCCCAATAAAAGAGACATCTCCTCCTAAAAAGAGTGAGGCACATGCTTGATTAGCGCCTTTTCCACCTATATTTTGAAAATAAGAGTCCGCAACAGTGGTGGTTCCAGCACTTGGGAGCTGTTTGGTAAAAATAGTGTTATCAATAGATATACTTCCAACAACTAATATTTTCTTTTTCATTACTTACATCTCCTTAAACTTTCAAATATAGTGGACCAATATTCTTCTAAGTTCACTTTTGTAGCCACCAAACAGTTAAATGGTTTAGATTTGCTACATCTAGTTTTTCCTAAATATTTAGTCTCAGTTGTATCTATTTCTACATGCATTGGAGCAAATTCAAAAGCTCTAGGATTAATCAATGAAACAACAGTAGCAGGGTCATGTAATGGACCAAATTCTAAGCCAAAGAACGTTCTTTGATTTTCGTTAAAGACTTTCATTAATTTTACAAATAAGTCACTGCCTCTAGTGTTTATTTTACTAGCTTTAGCTAGAACTTCATTATTCACTAAGATTTTTCTTGTGACATTTAAACCTAACATCCTTAATGAAACGCCTGATTTAAAGCAGATATCCGCAGCTTCTGGATCCACAATGATATTAAATTCTGCTTCAGGAGTGATATTGCCTTCAGTAGTGGAACCACCCATTAAGACTATCTCTTTAATGTTTTTAGTAATACTTGGACATTTAGATATCGCTAAAGCAAGATTAGTCATTGGTCCTGTTGTGACCACTATAATATCTTTATTTGCTAAAACTACATCAATAATAAATTGATAGGCAGGTCTAGAATCATATTCTTCTTTATATATTGGAAAATCATAGCCATCTAACCCTGATTCTCCATGTATCTCAGGACAAGTTTTAACTTTTCGTTTTATTGGATCTGTTTCTCCTTTAGCAACTTTGATGTCACTATTAAAGAATCTTAATAAGTTGTTTGAGTTTCTACTTGTTTTATCTATAGTTTGATTACCTGCACAAGTTGAGACACCTATTAAATCTAATTCATCTGAATAATAGGCAACTAAAAGACCGATCGCATCGTCGTGTCCTGGATCGCAGTCGATTATTATTTTTTGTTTGTCCATTTAAAGTCCTTTATAGATTTTAAGTAAGTTTTCAATCAGGGATAATCTAGTTAATAAACCAACTCCACCTGGAACTGGTGTTTGTAATTTTACTGGTAAACCAGGAAGAGCATCCCCGTGTAAACCTGTCTCATCTCTAGAAATACCAACATCCACAACAATGGAATCTGGCTTGTAATTATATTTATTATCTAAATAGTGTTGTCTACCAATAGCGATCACAATAATATCAGCGTGATTAATAAACCAATTCATATCTTCAAACTTAGTTCTTGAATGGGTTACAGTGACATTACAATGTTCCGCTAGTAAGAGTTTTGCCATGGGCTTACCGACAATGTTACTTCTTCCAATAACTAAGGCGTTCTTTCCAACGAAATTTGTCCCTTCTGATTTTAAGTAGTCAATTATGCCTTGAGGGGTACATGGATTAAGCTTAGAAAGTGGGTGAAATCCATCAACATCTTTTTCTGGAGAAATCGCTAATTTTACTGTTTCTTCATTGATGTGCTTTGGAAGAGGCATTTGGACAATAAACCCTGTAATTTCAGGATTTTTGTTGCAATTTTCAATTATTTTTAACAAATTTTCTTCACTTGTGTCGATTGGAAGCTTGATGAGTTCGGCTTTAATTCCAAGTTCATCACAGTCCTTTAATTTGCCTTTAACATAGGCATTACTTCCAGCATCTTCGTTGACTTGAATAACGACTAAAAATGGTTTCTTTTCGAGTTTGGAAACCTCATTTTTGATCTCTTCTTTTCTTGCTTTGATATATTCTTTAATTGTCATTATTTTTTCCTAATTTCGAGAGTGTCTACACTAAATTGACGATAAGGGATACCTGCTAAATCAAGCATCTTCTTACTTGCTTTAATCATTGTGGTATCTGCATATTTATCTGAGAGATAGATAATTTCTTTAATTCCAGTTTGAATAATCGCTTTAGTACATTCATTACATGGGAATAAAGTGACATAGACTCTAGCATCTTTTAAAGAACCACCGACTTGAGTATTTAAAATAGCGTTAAATTCAGCGTGACAGACATATAAGTATTTACTATCTAAACCTTCTCCCTTATTCCAAGTTAATTCGTTTTCATCTAATTTAGAAGGCATGCCGTTATAGCCAATAGAAATAACTTTGTTTTCTGGAGAAACAATAACTGCGCCTACTTTAGTACTTGGATCTTTACTTCTTAAAGAAGATAAGACCGCCATACCCATAAAATATTCATCCCAAGATATATTGTCGTATTTTTTCATAATATAGACCTCACTCGCAGTATATTTTACCAAAGTTATTTAGTGATTCAAAGAAACACATAAATAAATGAATAAAAAGTGATATACTAATCTCATGGAATTTCAAGGTATCAACAAGCTATCTTTATTAGATTATCCAGGCAAGGTCGCTGCTATTTTATATATCGATAAATGTAATTTTAGATGTGAGTATTGTCATAACTGGAATACTTTAATTGCTGCTAGTGATAATGAAGACCTTATCTTTAATGATATCCTTGCTTTTTTAAAGAAAAGGGTGGGCATCCTTGATGGAGTGGTCATCTCTGGTGGAGAACCTACTTTAATGCCTAATTTAGTAGAAAAAATTAGGGCGATAAAAGAACTTGGATACTCTATTAAATTAGATACTAACGGCACTCATCCTGAAGTGATTAAAGATTTAGTGTCTAAAGGTTTAATTGATTATATCGCTATGGACATCAAATCATCCTTAGATGACTATCATAGATTTTGTCACAATGATTCCTTAATTGAAAAAGTTAAAGAATCAATTGAATTATTAAAGTCAGGAATAGTGGATTATGAATTTAGAATGACTTTAATTGATGAATATCATTCTTTAGAAGTGATTACTAAAGTTAAAGACACTTTAAAAGGTAGCAAAAGATTATATTTGCAACAATTTAAAGTCTCTGATGGAGTAATAAATAAAGACCTCCACGCAGTTGATGAAGGTCTTGCTAATAAATTTGTTGAGATTTTATCTCAAAGCGTTGAAACAGTAGAGCTTAGAGGCTATTAGTTTCCTTTAAAACACCTAATAAGGAACCTGAATATTTTAATTTTCCTTCTTTGATTATTTTAAAATCTTCAAATTCGTAATCTGGATACTTAATAGCTTGTTCGAGTAAACTATCTTTAATTCTCTTTGTAGTTTTTTCCATTTTTTTCGTATAGTTTTTGCTTTCAACACCAAAAATGGATGCAAAAAATACACATATAGATGTCCACAACCCAGTGCCACAATTTGAAGAAGCAGTTAATAAAACAATGGGCTTTTTATTTGGTTTAATTTTTTCGTGGTCTTTTTCTTTTATGCTTTCTAATTCATTTGGAACAGATTTAATGTCGTTAGAAGATTTAGTAGTTTCTCTATTCCTCATTTTGTCTTTCATTTGCTCAAGCATTTCTTTTTTTAGTTTTTCATATTCTTCTTTGCTTATGTTATCCAATGTACCCATAACCATAACCTCTTTTTTAATTATAAAAAATGTTCACAAATATGTGAACATTTATGTTTTTATAAAGTATTGATATATTTAACTGCACTCATTGCGGCAATCGCACCATCGTTACAAGCAGTAATAACTTGCTTGTTTTCTTTTACTCTGGTGTCTCCGGCTGCAAATAATCCTGGAATAGAAGTAGCCATAGATTCGTTTGTTTTAATAAAGCCGTGGTCTAATTCCAAGATATCTTTTAAGAATTCGTTTTGAGGAACTTGTCCAATGGCGATGAAGCAGTTATTAGTTTCGAATTTCACTTTTTCCTTTGAAATAGTGTCTTCGAGTTCAATTGCGACTAATTCACCTTTTTCTTCCACTAATTTTTTGAGTAATAAGTTATGTCTAATATCGATGTTTTCTGTTTGAAGAACTCTATCAATAAGGATTTGATCACCAAATAACTTATCAAATAAAGTGAGCATATGGACTCGTGGACAATATCCAGAAAGTAGAAGAGCATATTGAAGTGCAGTATTTGCGTCACCAATTAAGTAGATTTCTTTACCTTTATAAAATGGTCCATCACAGACAGCGCAATAGCTAACGCCTTTACCGATTAAATCGTCTTCATTAGGTAAACCCATCTTTCTTGGCTTTACTCCGTTAGCGACAATAACCGCCAAAGCTTCGTGCTCTCCGTAATTGGTCTTAACATGGAAGATGTTATCGATTTTTTCGACAAATTCCACATCTTCTAGTTCAAATTCGGCTCCTAAGTTAGTGATTTGTTCGAATAATCTATCAGCCCATTCACTACCAGAAATAGATTCGATGGTTGGATAGTTTTCAAGTCTAGGAGAAGTAGCAATTTGTCCTCCAAATGCTTCTTTTTCTAGAATAAGAACAGACTTATTATTTCTTAAAGCATATAAGGCAGCAGTCATTCCAGCTGGGCCACCGCCTATAACAATAATGTCATGCATAATTATTTTTTGCTTTCGATATAGCCTTTGATGTTAGAAGCATTTTCGAATACTCTAACTTCGCCATCTTCAGGAACTAATAAGGTAGGTGCTTTTTTAACTCCCATTTGAGTGGTTAATTCGACATTTTCTTCAGCGTCAACCCATTTATATTTAACGCCAGCTTTTTCTAAAAGCATCTTTGCCATCTTACAATTTGGACAGGTCTTTGTACCAAATAAGAGGGTTTCCTGTAGGGTTTGTGGCTTTTCTTCTTCGCAAGCCTCGTCTTTAATTCCGTGAGTGAGTTTACTAGTTTTAATGTTATATGTCTTTCTATTTAAGAATTCTTCGCTCTTACCATCATTCCAGTTTTGAATTGGTCTATAGTAACCAGTAATACGGGAATAGACTTCAGTTCTAGATCCACATTTTGGACAGACATATTGTTCGCCAACTAAATAGCCATGTTCCTTACAAACTGAGATTCATACAAGATTTCCAAGTTGGAAGTTTTTCACCTAAGAAAGCGTGGAAAACGGTACCAGATGTATATAAAGTTTGTAATTCATCTTGAATATCTAAAGCAGTGAAAATATCATCAGTGAAGCTTACTGGTAAGTGAGAAGAGTTAGTGTAATATGGAGTTCTTCCTTCTTCACTTGCAGTAATGATATCTGGATATTTTTCTTTATCGTGTTTTGCTAAACGATAGGCGGTAGATTCTGCTGGAGTGGCTTCTAAGTTATATAAGTCACCATATAATTCTTGATAATCAGATAATTTTTCTCTCATATGGTTAAGAACTTCTTTTGTAAATTCTTGAGCCTCTTTATGAGTTAAATCTTGTCTAATCCATCTAGCATTTAAGCAGCATTCATTCATACCAACTAAGCCAATGGTGGAGAAGTGGTTATTGAATGTACCAAGATATCTCTTGGTATATGGATATAAACCAGCATCTAATAATTTAGTAATAGTGTTTCTTTTGACCTTTAAAGATCTTGCGGAGATATCCATGATTTTATCTAAGCGATCATAGAAATCAGCTTTATCAACTGCTAAATAGGCAATTCTAGGCATGTTGATAGTAACAACACCGACTGAACCAGTAGATTCACCAGAACCGAAGAATCCACCAGATTTCTTTCTTAATTCTCTTAAGTCAAGTCTTAAACGGCAGCACATACTTCTGACGTCACTTGGTTCCATATCACTATTGATGTAGTTTGAGAAATATGGAGTACCGTATTTAGCGGTCATTTCGAATAATAACTTGTTATTTTCGGTTTCTGACCAGTCAAAGGTACGGGTAATTGAATAAGTTGGGATTGGATATTGGAATCCTCTTCCGTTGGCGTCACCTTCAATCATTACTTCGATGAAGGCTTTATTGACCATTGCCATTTCTTCAACACAGTCTTTATATTTGAAGTCCATCTCTTTTCCACCAACGATAGCGTTAAGCTCTGCCATATCATTTGGTACTACCCAGTCAAGTGTAATATTGGTGAATGGAGCTTGAGTACCCCATCTAGATGGGGTATTAACACCATAGATGAAGGATTGAATACATTGTTTGACTTCTTTATATGTTAAGTGATCTTTTTTCACAAATGGGGCTAAATAAGTATCAAAAGATGAGAAGGCTTGAGCACCGGCCCATTCATTTTGCATGATACCTAAGAAGTTGACCATTTGGTTACATAATGTTGATAAGTGATTTGCTGGAGCGGAGGTTATTTTTCCAACGACTCCACCTAATCCTTCTTGAATTAATTGCTTAAGTGACCAACCAGCGCAGTAACCAGTTAACATGCTTAAATCGTGAATGTGAATATCAGCGTTTTTATGAGCTTGACCAATTTCTTGATCGTAAACTTCACTTAACCAGTAATTAGCAGTAACTGCACCAGAGTTAGAAAGAATAAGTCCACCTACAGAATAGGTAACTGTGGAATTTTCTTTAACTCTCCAGTCATTAATTTTTAAGTAGTTATCTACAGTTTTCTTATAGTCTAAATCTGTTTGTTTTTGCTCTCTTAAATTCGCGCGCGCCTTTCTATATAAAATATAACTACGTGCGACATCGACGTAACCAGCTTGAATTAAAGTCACTTCGACTGCGTCTTGAACATCTTCAATATCAATGACATCGTTATTGATTTTGGAGTTCATTTGCGCAACGACTCTAAGAGACAACATATTGATAATGTCATCATTATAGAATTTGTGATCGGCCATGAAGGCTTTTTCAATCGCTTTGGAAATCTTTTCAAGGTTGAAGTCTTGTAAAGAACCATCTCTTTTTCGGATACTTAACATGTGTTTTCCTCTTTCTCGCTAATTGATTTTAGCGCTTGAAAAAAAGCATATCAAAATATGAAATATTAGCAACTAAAAAAAGCACATTTTTGTTAAAATTGGGACACTGTCTAAAATTAACGTTTTTGTGCTTTATTTTTGCCTATTATGGACTTGTAGTTTAAATATATTTAAATAATCTATTTTTTCATTAAACCGATAACTACTGATATCATCTTGTTAAATTCGTATAAATCAAGGAATTCATATCTTCCATGATGATTGTAGCTTCCTGTGCCTAAATTTGGAGTAATTAAGCCGTTTCTAGAGAAGGTTGCTCCATCAGTTCCGCCTCTTATCGCCCCGCTAATTGGTTCGATGCCATTTTTACGCATTACTGATCTAACTCTTTTTAGGGCAATTGGCTTTTTAGCGACATATTTTTTCATGTTGCGATATTGCTCTTTAAAATTAACTTCAATTTTTGCGGTTGGGTATTTATCTTGTAATGCTTTAACTGCTTTTTTCACTGTTTCAATTCTATTTTGAATTCCATCATCATCAAAATCTCTTAAGATAAAGTGCATTGTCGCATGTTCTGAATCTCCAACAATTTCATTGATATGCCAATAGCCTTGTTTTCCTTCGCTATCAAATGGAGTTTCTTTCTCTGGAAGGGAGGCAATTAATTCTTTTGCTAAAAGCAATGCGTTGATCAATTTTCCTTTTGCTTCGCCTGGGTGTATAGACACACCGATAATATCCACACTCGCTGCGTATGCGTTGAAGTTTTCAGCTTCTACTACATCGATGTCACTTCCATCGATTGTATAGGCATATTTTGCGTTAAATTCTTTGTAATTGAAATGCTTTGGTCCCTCACCAATCTCTTCATCGACTGTAAACGCAACACAAATGGTGTTATGAGCGACTTTTGGGTTATCTTTGAAATATTGTAGTGCTGACATAATAATAGCGATTCCAGCCTTGTCATCAGCGCCTAAAAGGGTGTTTCCATCAGTCACAACTAAATCATGTCCAACATGTTTTCTTAAAACAGGGAATTGTTTCGGTGACATTTCTAATCCGTTTGCTAATTTAATCGTGCCACCTTTATATTCTTTGATGAGATGAGGCTTAACGTTTTCATCTGTGACTTCTAATGCGGTATCCATATGAGCATTTAAGCCAATTCTTGTTCCTTTTCCTGGTAGATGTCCGTAAACAATACCAAATTCATCCATATGAGCATCTTCTAAACCAAGTTCTAATAATTCTTTTACTAAGAGCGCTCCAAGATTTTTTTGTTTTTCAGTACTAGGAGTAGTTCCTGTTTTGTCACTCGCTTGAGTGTCAATTTTTACATATCTAATAAATCTTTCTAAACTAGTCATAATTTCACCTTTTTTTGTCGTTTTTCTATTATAGCAAAGATTATAAATAATCCCCAATAATAACAAAAAATAAAAAATCATTGAAATAACCTACTTATATATAAAAATAAATGATATAATTTTGGTATCTATATTTATTAATATAAATAATGTATAATAACACAGATGGAAAATTTGAGAATAAAACGTAAAGAATTTGAAGTTGTAGAGATCTTATCTAAAGATACTTTTAAAGCTGAATTCAAAAGCGAGACATATTTAATTAAGAAATATGAACCAGGATCAATTAGTCTTGATATGGTTAAAAAACTTCGTAAATCCAATGTCTGTACTCCTAAAATTAAATTATTGGATAAAAAGAGCGGTTATGTGGCTTTTCAGTGGCTTGATGGAGTGCTTATTAGCGACTATATTTTGGATAATGACTTTAATGAAAATATCTATAAACAAATTTTTAAAAATTCCTATATGGCAAGAGCCGCAGGACTTAATTTAGACTTCTCTCTAGACAAATGGATGTTAGTTAATGACACTCTATATTATGTTAGTGAATACTGTGAAAAATATGATCCTAAAAATGACTTCACTAAATTAAAAATGAGAGAATGGTTCTTTACTACTGAATTAGCCGATTTTTATAAACAAAAAGGAATTTTATTTGACAAAAAGCGTATAAAAAACGAATTTTCTGTGAATAAGGAGATGGTCTTAATGACCTGTAAATACTATCTTTAATATGAGCAATTTAGTGATTTTTTCTTTATTATCCAATAGAAAATTAGCAAAGCGTATTGCCAAAAAATATGACGCTGAGCTAGGAGAGATTTCTATCGACCATTTTAAAGATGGAGAAGTATTAGTAAAAACCCTTACTAACTGTAAAGATAAGGACGTCATTATCTTTGAAAGCACTGCGATTAAAGCACATGAAAGATTATTTGAACTTTTGCTATTAGTTGACTCTATTAAAAGAACAGGATCTAAGAGTATTAAACTCTATATTCCTTATTTCGGATACTCTAGACAAGAAAGAGTGTCTTGGATTAATGAACCAATCTCATGTGAAGTGGTAGCAAAGATTTTAGATACTGCTAAAGTTGATGAAATCTTAACCTTCGATTTACATCATCCTGATATTGAAAAATTCTTTAAAACTAAATTCACATCTTTACCAACTACTAGCTTATTTGCAAAGTATTACAAAGATTATTTAAAAAAAGAACGAATTAATATTAAAGATGTAGTGGTTGTTTCTCCAGATCACGGAGCAAATACTAGAGCAGATGCTTTAGTTAAAGAGTTACTAGGAACTAGAAAAGTTATTCTAAATAAAATTAGAACTGCCCCAAATTATGCCGAGCATTTAGCTTTTGAAGATGATGTTAAAGACAAAATCTGTATTATTCTTGATGATATTATCGATACAGGTGGAACAATTATTTCTGCATCTAATTTGCTTTTAGAACATGGCGCTAAAGGTGTTTTAGTTGGCGCAAGTCATGCTGTTTTATCAAATAAAAGTATCGATAAACTTTTAGAATCGCATATTAAAGATTTAGTATTTACTAACACAATTGAAAAAAGACTACCAAAAATTATTAAAGTTTTAGATATATCTAAAATTATTAAATTATAAGGATACATCATGAAAAACTTCTATTTTGAAATTAAATATATAGACAAACAAACTGGAGCTAGATATGGAATTTTGCATACTCCGCATGGAGATGTTGAAGTTCCAATGTTTATGCCTGTTGGTACTCTAGCTACCGTAAAAACTTTATCTCCAGAAGAATTACATGATATGGGTGCTGGTGTAATTTTGGCTAATACATACCATTTATCAATTAGACCGGGCGCTGATGTTGTTGCTAAAGCTGGTGGTTTACATAAATTTATGAACTGGGATGGACCAATTCTTACTGATAGTGGCGGCTTCCAAGTATTTTCTCTTGCTGAAAGAAGAAAAATATCTGAAGAAGGTGTCCACTTTAAAAACCACTTAAATGGCGATAAATTATTTTTTTCTCCGGAAATTGCCATAGAAATTGAAGAAAAACTAGGAGCAGACATCATCATGTCATTTGATGAATGTATCCCATATCCTAGCAATTATGAATACACTAAACGTTCTACTGAAAGAACAATTAGATGGGCTAAAAGAGGTCTAGATGCACATAAAAGAGAAGACCAAGCATTATTTGGCATTGTTCAAGGTGGAGATTATGAAGATCTTCGCAAAATGTGTGCTGAAGAATTAGCAAAAATGGATTTCCCAGGTTATTCAATTGGTGGCACATCAATTGGTGAACCAAAAGAAGTGTGCTTTAGAATGATTGATTACGCAGTGAAATATCTACCTCAAGATAAACCAAGATATTTAATGGGTGTTGGTTCGCTTGATTATTTATTAGGCGGAATAGCTAGAGGTATTGATATGTTTGACTGTGTCCTTCCTACTAGATTAGCTAGACATGGCGCTTTAATGACTCATAGTGGTCGTGTAAATATTAGAGACGCTAAATATAAAGAAGATTTTTCATCATTAGATGAAAAGTGCGATTGCTATTGCTGTAAGAATTATACCAAAGCATATTTAAGACACTTATTTATTTGTGATGAAACATTTGGAAAGAGATTACTTTCTATTCATAACACAAGATTTTTAATTAGCATCATGGAAGGCGCTAGAGAAGCAATTAAAGAAGATCGTTTTGGCGATTATATGACTGCTGTACTTGCCGCATTTGGTAATGAAAGAGGCTTCTAATGGATATTAATCTATTTGATTTTTATTTGCCCGAAGAACTAATTGCCCAAAAACCAAGTGATAAAAGGGATCATTCTCGTTTATTAGCAATTAATAAAGACACTAAAACTTATGAAGATAGACATTTTTATGACATCCTTGAGTATTTAAGACCGGGAGATGTTTTAGTTAGAAATAACACTAAAGTTATCCCTGCTAGACTTATTGGAATTAAAGAAATTACAGGAGCGCACTGTGAACTTCTTTTACTTAAACAAGTTGAGGATGATGTCTGGGAATGCCTCACCAAACCCGCTAAATCATTGAAGGTTGGTGCAAAAATTAATTTTGGAGAAGGCAAATTAATTGGTGAAGTTGTCAAAGAAAAGGAAGAAGGACTACGTTTAGTGAAGTTCCACTATAAAGGAATATTCCTAGAAGTACTTGATTCTTTAGGCAAGATGCCGCTTCCTCCATATATTAAAGAACAATTATGCACTAATGATAGATATCAAACAGTCTATGCAAAATATGAAGGTAGTGCAGCAGCCCCTACTGCTGGATTTCACTTTACAGAAGAACTATTTGATAAGATAAAAGCTAAAGGAATAACTATTGTAGACATTACACTACATATTGGACTTGGAACATTTAGACCTGTAAAAGTTGAAGATACTGATAATCATGTTATGCATAGCGAACTTTATGAAATTTCTAGTGAAGCATGTGAAATTTTAAATAAGGCTAAAGAAGAAAAAAGAAGAATTATCGCCATTGGGACAACTTCGGTTAGAACATTAGAAGCAAATATTCAAGAATTTGGCAAATTTACTCCAATTAAAAAGGAAACTAATATCTTTATTAAACCAGGTTATGAATTTAAAGCTGTTGATTGTATTATTACGAATTTTCATCTTCCAAAATCGACTTTGATTATGCTTGTTTCAGCATTTTTAGGAAGAGAATTTACCCTTGAAGTTTATAAGCATGCTGTTGATGAAAGATATAGATTTTTCTCCTTTGGTGACTCGATGATCATTTATGGAAAATAGAATAAATTTTCAAAAAAAGTTCGAAATTGAAGTAGAAAATATAAAAAATAGTGGTAAAAAGGCCACTCTTTTGTTACATGCTTGTTGTGGTCCTTGCTTTACTATTCCGTATGAATTACTCAAGGACTATTTTGATATCACGATCCTTTATAACAACTCTAACATCTATCCTAAACAAGAACATGATCGTAGATTACAAGAACTCAGGGACTATATTAAAGAAATTGGAGCAAACATTAAAGTAATTGAGACCAAATATGATAATGAAACCTATAATCTAGATTTAGAACCTCATAAAGATGATAAAGAAGGTCATGAAAGATGTCGAATCTGCTTTAATAAACGATTAAAAGAAGGTTTTGAATATGCGAGTAAACATCATTTTGATTACTATGGAACAGTGATGACAATCTCAAGATACAAAAATGCTCAAGATATTAATAAAATAGGTGAAAAATTACAAAAAGACTATCCTACAACTAAATGGTTATACGCTGATTTTAAGAAGAATGATGGCTATGAAAAATCGCTGATCATAATTAAAGAACACGAGATGTATTTTCAGGAATATTGTGGCTGCAAATACTCTTATGAAGCATATCAAAAGAAGTTAAAGTCAAAAAGTAACTAAAATTTAGAGTCAAAATATCAAAAATGAGCCATCTAAAATCATAGTTGGCGTAAAAATTTGATATTTTTTTGTACTTTTTTCAGACGTGCTTTTATCTATTAAAAATATTTATAAATAAATTATTGACACATACATACGCATAAGAGTAGTATTTGAACGTTGACTGCTCGCGTTGACGTGCGAGGTTGCGGACACACCCACAGGCGTTGTCATGAAGGTGTATCTGGGAATTCGTACTGAGAGAGTGAGGTCAAAGCCTGAAAGTGATATAGGAGGAAATTTCATGGCAAAAACTACTAAGATTAGAGTTCGTCTCAAAGCTTATGATCACGTTAACCTTGATTTATCTGCTGAGAGAATCGTTCAAGTAGCGAAGAACTCTGGGGCGACCGTTGTTGGCCCTATCCCACTACCAACGGAAAAACAAGTGTTTACCATTTTAAGAGCGGTTCACAAGTACAAAGATTCTCGTGAACAATTCGAAATTAGAACACACAAAAGAATTATCGATATTACAAATCCAAAGAAGGAAACTCTTGAAGCTCTCAAGAACTTAGACTTACCTTCAGGAGTAGATATCGAAATTAAACTTTAAGGAGGTAAGGCGAAATGAAAGCAATTTTAGGTCGTAAAATGGGCATGACATCTGTCTTTGAAGTCTTACCAAACGTTGTTACACAAGTTAAAACCTTAGAGAAAGATGGCTATGTCGCTGTCCAAGTTGGTTACGAAGAAAAGAAAGAATCTCGTGCTAACAAAGCAGAAAAAGGCATTGCAAAGAAAGCCAATACCGTTCCACATTACGTGTCCGCGGAATTAAGAGGCGATGAAATGGGTTCTTACCAATTAGGTGATCTCATCAAAGCTGATATGTTCCAAGCTGGTGATGTCGTTGATGTTATCGGAACTAGTAAAGGTCATGGTTATAGCGGAACTATTAAAAGATGGCATATGCACATCGGTCCAAAAGGACATGGTTCAGGTTATCACAGAGGACAAGGTTCCTTCGCTAATAACGGTCGTTACAACCACGGTGTTATGCCAGGCAAACACATGTCTGGACATCACGGTAACAAATCTGCCACTTTATTAAACTTATTAGTGGTCAAGGTTGATGCCGAAAAAGGCTACATCTTAATTAAAGGCGGTTTACCAGGCTCCAAGAAGAGCATTGTGACAATCCGTTCTGCAATTAAGACAGTCAAAAACAAAGAAAGTGTTAAACCTTTAATTCAAAGAGTTAAAAAGGTTGAAGCTCCTAAAGCAGAAGAAGCTCCTGTTGAAGCTCCTGTTGCTGAAGAAGCAAAAGCTGAATAGGACGAAAGGAGAACATTATGTCAGAAAAGAAAACCGTCAGTGTTAAAGTTCTTAACATGGCCGGCGAAGAAGTTGGCAAATTAAGCTTAAATGGTGCTGTGTTCGCTGTCGAACCACACAAACAAGCAATGTTCAACGCCGTCCAAGTCGAGCAAGCTAACCAACGTCAAGCAACTGCTAAGACCAAGGTTAGACACGAAGTCTCTGGTGGTGGTAAGAAACCATGGAGACAAAAGGGAACAGGTAGAGCCCGTGCTGGTAGCTCTAGATCCCCAATCTGGGTTGGTGGTGGAACAGTCTTTGGACCAGTTGGTAACCAAAACTTCACCTTATCCCAAAACAGAAAAGAACATCAATTAGCCTTAAGAAGTGCTTTATCTCTTAAGGCCCCAAAAGATCTCGTTGTTGTTAACGAAATCAAATTCGAAGGTAAAAAGACTAAAGAATTCGTCAAGATGCTTGCTGCTCTTAAATCCGAAGTTAAGACTCTCGTGGTTGTGAGTGAAATTGATGAGAATTTATTCGCCAGCGTGCGTAACGTAAGCTACGCCAAAGTGGTTACCACTGATAACGTCTCTGTGTTTGACTTATTAAATGCTGAGAAATTAGTTATGAGTGAAGCCGCAGTTAAAGAAGTTGAGGAGGCACTTAAATAATGGCAGCCAAGAAGAAAGTTGAAGCTCCAAAAAGTAGCTTCCAAAAACCAACAGAAAGAGACTTCGCTGTGATCTTAAAACCAGTCATCACTGAAAAGAGTATGGCAGGTATGCAAAACAGCAACAAAGTCACTGTTAAAGTCGCAAAAGACGCTAACAAGACCGAAGTCAAACTCGCATTTGAAAGAATCTTCCAAGTGAAAGTTGTTGATGTCAGAATCGTTAATGTCCACGCCAAAGCCACAACAAGAGGTACCCGTTATCACGGATACATCCAAGGCTATAAGAAAGCGATTGTCACTATCGCAAGTGGTGAAGCAATCGACTTATTCAGAGAATAATCAAGTTCATATTCTCAAACTATAGGAGGAAAAAGTAATGTCAATTAGAACTTACAAGCCTACTTCTGCAAGTAGACGAAACATGACAAACTCGACATTCGAAGAAATTACAACAAGCACTCCTGAAAAAAGTTTATTAGTCAGCTTATCCAAATCTGGCGGAAGAAATAACCAAGGCGTTATTACCTGCCGTCACATTGGTGGAGGTCACAAACGTAAATATCGTTTAATTGACTTCAAACGTAATAAGGACAATATCCCTGCTGTTGTAAAGACTGTTGAGTACGATCCAAACCGTAACGCTAACATCTGCTTAGTCGCTTACTTAGATGGTGAAAAGAGATACATCTTAGCACCTAAAGATCTCAAAGTCGGGGATAAAATCATATCTGGCGAAACCGCTGATATTAAAACTGGTAACGCCTTAGTATTAAAGAACATTCCTGAAGGTACATTCGTCCATAACGTCGAATTAGTTCCAGGAAAAGGCGGACAATTATGTCGTGCTGCTGGAGCGGCTGCTCAAGTCCTCGGTAGCGAAGGCAAATATGTCATGCTTAGACTCGCAAGTGGAGAAATGAGAAAAGTTCTCGCAACTTGTAGAGCCACAGTTGGTACCGTTGGTAACGAAGATTGGAACTTAATCAATCTTGGTAAAGCTGGTAAAACCAGATGGTACGGTACTAGACCAACAGTTAGAGGTTCCGTTATGAACCCTAACGACCACCCACATGGTGGTGGTGAAGGTAAATGTCCAGTTGGACGTGATGCACCAAGAACTCCTTGGGGTAAACGTGCAATGGGTGTTAAGACCAGAAATACCAAGAAAAAGTCTACTAAATTAATTATCCGTAGACGTAACGCGAAATAGGAGGTAAACGCAAATGGCAAGAAGTTTGAAAAAAGGCGCATTCTGTGATGAACACTTAATGAAAAAAGTCGAAGCTTTAAATGCTGCTGGCAAAAAAGAAGTCATTAAGACATGGTCCCGCCGTTCTACAATCTACCCATCATTCGTCGGACACACCTTCGCGGTCTATAACGGAAAAGAACACATCTCCGTTTACGTCACAGATGATATGGTAGGACATAAACTCGGTGAATTCTCTCCAACCAGAAAATACACCGGTCATACAGGCCACACTGCTGAAGATAAAGCAGCCGCGGCTGGTAAATAATAGGAGGTTCATATAATGGCAGAAACAAAGAAAGCCCCTGCTAAGAAGGCTCCAGCTAAGAAAGCTGCAGTCAAAGAAGCAGAAGTTAAAGAAGAAGCTACCAAAGTAGAAGAAGCTCCTAAAGCTGAAAAAGCTAAAAAATCTAAAAAAGAAGAAAAGAAGGTTGAAGCTCCTAAAAAGCCAATGCCAACTGAAACAAGAGCGACCGCGACAAACGTTCGCTTAACTCCAAGAAAAGCTCGCTTAGTCATCGACCAAGTGAGAGGTAAGGATGTCAAAGTTGCCTTAGGTTTATTAAGAAACATCAACCGTGCAGCATGTGAACCAGTTACTAAAGTAATTAAGTCCGCTGCGGCAAACGCTATCAATAACTTCGGTATGGATGAAGACAAATTATATGTCAAAGAAATCTATGCTAACGATGGCTTAAAAATGAGAAGATACTTACCAAGAGCGAAAGGTTCCGCTTCTGGTTTAGTGAAAAGATGCTGCCACATTACTGTGGTGGTCAAAATGAGATAAGGAGATAGATACAATGGGTCAAAAAGTTAATCCAGTAGGTATGCGTATCGGTGTCAACAAGGATTGGAATTCTCGTTGGTTCGCCGAAGACAAAGAATACCCTGTCTACTTAAATGAAGACGTTAAAATTCGTAAATATCTCGCAAGTTCTTTAAAAGAAGCATTATTATCTCATGTTGAAATTGAAAGAACCAAAACAGATAAAGGCACTAGTGTTGTCGTTAAAACATTTGTTGCTCGTCCAGGTGTTGTTATTGGTCAAGACGGTAAAAACATCTTAGCCTTAAAAGAAGCACTCGCTAAATTAATTAAAAATAAGAGCGTGCGCGTGGACGTAGTAGAAGTCAAGAATCCTGACTTAGATGCGACAATCGTTGCCCAAACAATTGCAAAGCAATTAGAAGAAAGAGCAAGCTTCAGAACTGTACAAAAGAAAGCTATTCAAAGAGTTAGAAAAGCTGGCGCTAAAGGATGTAGAACCATGGTCTCTGGTAGACTTGGTGGTGCTGATATCGCTAGAAGCGAAGGCTATAAAGAAGGAGTTATCCCTCTACACACCCTTAGAAGTGATATCGATTACGCAGTTAGTGAAGCAGCTACTCAATATGGTCGCTTAGGTGTTAAGGTCTGGATCTGTAGAGGAGAAATCCGCCCAGAACTTAAGAAAAGCGAGAAGGGAGAGTAAGAGATGTTACAACCAAACAGAGTGAAATATCGTCGTCCACATATTATTAAATATGAAGGACACGCAAAAGGCGGTACAGAAATTAGCTTTGGTGAATATGGTTTACAAGCCCTTGAAGGTGCTTGGATTACCACAAGACAAATCGAAGCTGCCCGTATTGTATTATCTAGATACACCAAACGTGGAGGACAAATTTGGATTAGAATTTTCCCTCACTTAGCAAAAACTAAAAAACCTGCCGAAGTTCGTATGGGATCTGGTAAAGGATCTCCAGAAGACTGGGTCGCAGTAGTTAAACAAGGACAAGTTATGTTTGAAATTGGTGGCGTTGAAGGAGAAGTCGCAAGAGAAGCTCTTAGACTTGCTGCTTATAAACTCCCAATCAAATGTAAAGTTGTCGGAAAAGGAGAGTAGTAGCAATGAAAATTAGTGAAGTCCGTGAAATGTCTACGAGTGAACTTAAAGAAAAGCTCTACTCATTAAAAGAACAACTCTTTGAGCTAAGACGTAAAAAAGCCGTCGGAACTCTTGAAAGAGGAGAAGAAGTCATTGGCGTGAGAAAAGATATCGCCCGCGTAAACATGGTGCTACGTGAAAGAGAATTAAGTGAATCTAAATAAGGAGATCGTTACAAATGGAAGAAAGAAACTTAAGACGTTCCATTCAAGGCGTAGTTGTTAGTGATAAAAACGACAAGACCATCGGTGTCCTTGTTGAAACTCACAAAAAACACGCTAAGTATGGCAAGCGCGTTAAATATAGAAAGAAGTATTACGCGCACGATGAAAAGAACGAGGCTAAAATTGGAGATGTAGTGACCATCATGGAAACTAGAAAACTCTCCGCCACCAAAAGATGGAGATTAGTCTCAATCGATAAGACTGCCGAAATGTCTGTTAAAGAGGCAGAAAAAGAATTAAAAGAAGAAATTCTTACTGGTGAAATTCCTGCTGAAGAAGTCGAAGAGAAACCTGCAGCAGAGAAAGTTGAAGAAGCAGAACCAGCTAAAGAAGAAAAGGAGGCCGAATAATTATGATCCAGAAGGAAACTAATCTTGTTGTCGCTGATAATAGTGGCGCTCGTAAAGTTCGCGCTTTCACCCTCTACGGAGGAAGTAAAAGAAAAACATCTTATATCGGTGATATCATCCAATGTTCCGTTAAAGAAGCTATTCCAAATGGAAAAGTGAAAAAAGGCGACATTGTCAGATGCGTCATCGTCAGATGTAAAAAACCAACTCAAAGAGCTGACGGCAGCACCATCGCCTTTGATGATAACGCAGTGGTTATCATTAATGATGATAATGCCCCAGTCGGAACCCGTGTCTTCGGACCTGTGGCCCGTGAGTTAAGAGAGAAGGGCATTGATGGATTTATGAAAATCCTCTCCCTCGCTCCAGAAGTGTTATAAGGAGGAGTAAACAATGAAATTATTAAAAGGTGATAAAGTCATTGTCATCTCTGGCAAAGACAAGGGAAAGACTGGCGTCATCCAAAAGGTTGATCCAAAAACTAACCGTGTGGTTGTCGAAGGTGTCAATCTCCGTAAGAAACACAAAAAACCAACTCAACAAACTCCAGAAGGAAGTATCGTCGAGATCTACGCTCCAATTGATGCTTCTAACGTCATGCTTGTTGATCCAAAAACCAAAAAACCAACTAGAGTTGGCCATAAGGTTGTAAAAGGAAAGAAAGTCAGAGTCGCTAAAGCTAGCGGCACTGAATTATAAGGAGGTAGCTAAAAATGGCAGAAGCTAAAAAACCTGCAGCGAAAAAGCCAGCAAGTACAGCAAAAAAACCTGCTGCACCAAAAGCGGAAAAACCTGCAGAAGCAAAAGTAGAAGCACCTAAAGCTGCTCCTAAAGCCCCAAAGGCTAAAACCGGAAATAAGAAAGCCGCTGTAGTCAATAGATTACAAGCTAGATATGAAGCTGAAGTGAAAAAAGCTCTTATGGAGCAATATAAATACTCCAGTGTCATGGAAATTCCTGGTTTAGATAAGATCGTTGTCAACATCGGTGTTGGTGATGCCACTCAAGATGCTAAACGACTTGAAGAAGCTGTCGCTGAACTTACTCAAATCACTGGTCAAAAACCTGTGGTTACTAAAGCTAAGAAATCCATCGCTAGCTTCAAATTAAGAGAAGGCCAAGCAATTGGTTGTAAAGTCACTCTTAGAGGAATTAGAATGTGGGACTTCTTTGACAAATTAGTGTCAATCGCTCTCCCTCGTGTTCGTGACTTCCGTGGTGTTAGCAAAAACGCCTTTGACGGACGTGGTAACTACACCTTAGGTGTCAAAGAACAATTAATTTTCCCAGAAATTGACTACGATAAAGTCGCAAAAGTTAGAGGTATGGACGTTGTTGTCGTTACTACCGCTAAAACTGATAAAGAAGCGTATACCTTATTAGAATTATTAGGTATGCCTTTCTCAAGATAATAGGAGGATGTACTAATGGCGAAAACAAGTGCTAAAGTCCGCTGTGCGAGACCAAAGAAATTCAAAGTTAGAGAATACACACGTTGTGAACGTTGTGGACGTCCTCATGCTGTCTATTCAAAATTCCATTTATGCCGTATTTGTATCCGTGAACTCGCATACAAGGGTGAAATCCCAGGCTTAAAGAAATCATCTTGGTAATAAGGAGGTAAAGTTCGATTATGATGACAGATCCAATCGCGGATATGCTTACCCGCATTAGAAATGCAAATGCATTAAAATATGAAACTGTAAAAATGCCTTCTAGCAAGATGAAGGTGGAAATCGCTAAGATCTTAAAAGAAGAAGGATTCATTGTTGACTATAAGGTCAAAGGAACCACTAAAAAAGAATTATCAATTTCCTTAAAATACGCTAGCGATGGCACTAGAGTCATCTCTGGCTTAAAGAAAATTTCTAAACCAGGCTTACGTGTGAACGTGGGCTGCGATAAACTCCCAAGAGTTTTAAAAGGCTTAGGAATTGCGATTATCTCTACTTCCCAAGGTGTGATGACTGACGCAAAAGCTCGTACCTTAGGAATCGGTGGAGAAGTCGTCGCTTATGTCTGGTAAGGAGGAAAGTTATGTCACGTATTGGTAACAAACACATTACTCTTCCTGCTGGAGTCACTGTTGCTGTTGAAGGCACTAACGTCAAAGTTAGCGGTCCTAAAGGTAGCTTAGTTGTTCCTATGAATCACGGTATCTCCGTGGAAGTCGAAGGAACCACAGTGGTAGTTAAAAGAGCAAACGACTTAAAACAAACAAAACAAAATCACGGAACAACTCGTGCTAATATCCATAACGCCGTTGTTGGAGTTTCTGAAGGATATAAGAAATCCTTAGAAATGAGAGGTATTGGTTATAAAGCTCAAATGCAAGGTGCTAACGTTGTCTTATGGGCTGGATATAGCCACACCGTCACCATCAAACCAAATGAAGGTGTCAAAGTGACTCTTGTCTCTCCAACTGAAATCGACATTGAAGGTATTGATAAGCAAGCCGTTGGACAAACCGCTGCGAGAATCCGTGAAGTGAGACCACCAGAACCATATTTAGGAAAAGGTATTCGTTATAAAGACGAACACGTTGTCACTAAAGAAGGTAAACGTGCTGGTGGTAAGAAATAATTAGAAAGGTAGGTATATAAAATGGTTTCTAAAGAAAGCAAAAATGTCTCTAGAAAAAGAAGACATGCCCGTGTTAGAGCTAAAGTCTCAGGTACTTCTAGTTGCCCAAGATTATGTGTCTATCGTTCTAACAAAAACATCGAAGCTCAAATTATTGATGATGTGAAGAAAGTCACTTTAGTCGCATCTAGTTCAATGAGCTTAAAACTTGAAAATGGCTCCAATATTAAAGCCGCTAGTAAAGTCGGTGCCGATTTAGCTGAAAAAGCTAAAGCTAAGAAAATTAAGAAAGTGGTCTTTGATAGAAGTGGTTATATTTATCACGGAAGAGTCAAAGCCCTTGCTGAAGCCGCTCGTGAAGCTGGCTTAGAATTCTAATAAGGAGATTAATCATGGAAGAAGAAAAAGTTGTTGCTCCAGAAGAAGCAAAAGCAGAAGCTCCAGCCACCGAAGCTCCTAAAGAAGAAAGAGCTCCACGCGGAGATAGACGTCCTCATGGTGACCGTAAAGGCGCCAAACCTGGCAGAAAAGACGATAGAAGAGAACGTAAAGAAGTAAAAGATGATTTCGAAGAAAGAGTCGTTTACATCAACCGTGTTTCTAAAACCGTTAAAGGTGGACGTCGTATGAAATTCACTGCCCTTGTTGTTGTTGGTGATCATAAAGGACATTATGGCTTTGCCTTAAGTAAAGCTGCTGAAGTCCCAGACGCAATTAAGAAGGCTAGTGAACAAGCTCGTAAAAAGTTATATTCCATCCATTTAGTTAAAGGAAACACTATTTCCCACGAAGTGGTTGGTAAATATGGCGCTTGCAATGTTTATTTAAAACCTGCTCCTGAAGGTACTGGTATTATCGCTGGTGGCCCAGTGAGAGCGATTCTTGAACTTGCTGGCGTACAAAACGTGTGCTCTAAAGTCTATGGTAGCCGCGCTCCAATCAATATCATTAGAGCGACTAACCAAGGCTTAGACAACCTCAAGAGCTACAAAGAAATGCAAGCTCTTCGTAGCAAAGAATAAGGAGGCTTAGTCACATGAAATTACATGAATTACAAGCAGTAGAAGGTAGTAGAAGCGAACACTACCGTAAAGGTAGAGGCATCGGCTCCGGAAACGGCAAAACCGCTGGTAAAGGTCATAAAGGACAAAACGCCCGTAGTGGTGGTGGAGTCGCTTTAGGCTTTGAAGGTGGACAAATGCCATTATGGAGAAGACTTCCAAAAAGAGGTTTTAAGAATGTCAATCGCGTCGAATACGCTGTTGTTAACGTCGAAGATTTAAATAAATTCGAAGCTGGCAAAGTCGTTAATGCTGCTACTCTTAAAGATGCCGGTTTAATCGGCAAAGAATATTGCGGTGTCAAAGTCTTAGGAAAAGGAAAACTTGAAAAAGCATTAACTGTTCAAGCTTCTAAATTCTCTAAGAGTGCTCTAGAAGCAATTAAAGCCGCAGGTGGAACCGCTGAGGTAATCTAATTATGAAAAAGATTGCTTCGATTCTCAAAAATAAAGAAATCATGAACCGTATTTTGTTTACGGTCCTCATTCTCTTTATCTTCCGTATCGGAGCACAGATTACAGTCCCGGGAGTAAAAGTCTCAGGATTTGACGATTATCTCAATTCCGGGTCTGCTCTATCTCTTATGAACTTATTAGGTGGAGGTACGTTACAAACGTTCTCCATCTTCGCCCTCGGCGTCTCTCCATACATCACCGCACAAATTATTGTGCAATTACTAAGTACTGATGTATTGCCGGCTCTATCTGAGCTTAGACGTCAAGGTCAATACGGAAGAAGGAAAATGGAATATGCAACCCGTTACCTTACCTTATTATTAGGTGCGGTCCAAGCATATGGTATTATCAAAACTATTGAAAACTCTTCTGATAGTGGCGTCACATTTGAATTAATGAATCAGCTTTCCGCTAATGGAAACGCATGGATGGGATATTTATATATCATCATAGTTATGCTTGCAGGCTCAATGCTTGTGATGTGGCTTGGTGATCAAATCTCCGTTAAAGGTATCGGTAACGGTATCTCCATGATCATCTTTGCGGGTATTGTCTGCTCATTACCAAATCAATTCGCCCACGCCTTCACTACCTATATTAGTAGCACTGGTGGTGCTCCTGATAGCCTAGTGATCGCCGGAGTATTCAAGTTTATACTCTATGTCGTTGCTTACCTCGTCATTATCGCATTCGTAACATTCATTGAGTTATCTCAACGTAAAATCCCAATTCAACATTCGGGTAAAGGTGGAGGACAAACTCAATCTATGGCAAGAGCAAGTTTCTTACCAATTAAGATTAACAGTGCAGGAGTTATTCCTGTCATCTTCGCTAGCTCCTTATTAATGGCACCTAGTGTTATCGCTGCTTTCGTTAGTAGTGAAGGGGCTAATGCTGGTTGGTTAAAGATCTTCTCTACCAGTGAATTATACGACATGGGAAGTTGGAAAATGCCTTGGGGATTAATTATCTATATTGTCCTTGTAGTAGCATTTACATTCTTCTATGCGAATTTACAAATCGATCCACAACAAATGGCGGAAAACTTCCAAAAGAATGGAAGCTATATCCCTGGAGTTAAACCAGGTATTGAAACTGAAAGATATATCCGTCGTGTCTTAAATAGAGTGACATTTATCGGCGCTATGGCCCTTGTCTTAATTGCCGCTTTACCTCCAATACTCACTATGAGTGGAGTGTTCGGTGGTGACTCAAGCTTAGTCATGGGTGGTACCGGAATGATCATTGTTGTCGGTGTTTGCTTAGAATTAAATAACCAAATCGATGGCTTACTTGCTGGTAAATCATTCGATGAAGTTGTGGCTTCAGGAGGTCGTTAATACTTATGAAAAAGAACATTATCTTGATGGGTCCCCCAGGAGCTGGCAAGGGTACACTTGCTAAGCAATTAAAAGAAGCTTTAAATCTCGTTCATATTTCTACTGGAGATATGTTTAGAGAAGCAATTAAAGCACAAACAGAACTCGGTGTACTTGCCGCTAGTTATATCAATAAGGGAGATTTAGTCCCTGATGATGTCACTATTGGCTTGGTCAAAGAGAGACTCAGTCAAAAAGACTGTGAAGCTGGGTTCTTACTTGACGGTTTCCCTCGCACTTTAGCGCAAGCTGAAGCGTTAGATGAAATCGCTAAGAGTATCTCTCGACCAATCGAAGCGGTTATCAATTTAGACTGTGATAACGAAGAACTTGTGAGAAGAATCTCCGGTCGTAGAGTCTGTAAAGATTGTGGCGCTCCATATCACATCGTCACCATGAAACCAAAAGTGGAAGGTGTCTGTGATTTATGTGGAGGACCATTATTCCAAAGAAAAGACGATAACGAAGAAGCTCTCAAAGTGAGATTGGAACATTATGTTTCTGAAACCAAACCACTTCTTGATTTCTATAAGAAGCTTGGGCTATTAGAGTCATTCAACTCTTTAGTTGGTAAAGAAGAACTATTCGATGAAGTTTCTTCATACTTAAAAAAATAACTATGGTGTACATTAAATCTAAAAGAGAAATTGCATTAATGAAAGTGGCCGGTCTTGCTGTCGCTGATGCCTTTAAAACTATTAAAGAAGTCATTAAGCCAGGTATGACCACCATGGATATTGATCAAATTGTCATTAACACATTCATAAAACACGGATGTATCAGCGCGGAAAAAGGATATTATGATTATCCCGCTAACGCCTGTGTATCCGTTAATGAAGAGTTAGTGCATGGTATTCCTTCTAATAAGAAAATCTTAAAAGAAGGCGATATTGTTTCCGTAGATTTAGTGGCGTCTTATCAGGGCTATATGGCAGATGCTTGCCGTACCTTCGCGGTGGGCAAGCTCTCCGATAGGGCCGAAAAGCTTGTTAAGATTACTAAAGAAGCATTCTTTGAAGGCTTAAAACAAGTGAAGGTCGGTAATTATATTGGAGATATAAGTCACGCCATACAGACTTATGTAGAAAATCATGGTTATAACGTCACTCGTGATTATACTGGTCATTCAATCGGAACTCATATGCATGAAGATCCAACTATTCCAAATTACGGCAAAGCTGGAACAGGAATGAAGATTGAATCAGGTATGTCACTATGTATAGAGCCAATGGTTCTAGAAGGTAAAAAAGACATCAGGGTTCTGCCTGATGGCTGGACAGCGGTCTCTAAAGACCACAAATTAACTGCCCACTATGAAAACACAGTGATTGTCACTAGTGAGGGAATTGAAATCATTACAATGTATGAAGGAGAAGAGTAAATAAATGTCTAAAACAGATGTCATCGAAGTTCAGGCGGTCGTTACTGAGACTCTTCCAAACGCAATGTTTAGAGTCAAACTTGAAAACGACATGGTAATCTTGGCTACCGTTTCTGGTAAAATCCGAATGAATTACATTCGCATTCTTCCAGGTGATAAAGTTACCGTAGAAATCTCGCCTTATGATTTAACACGGGGCCGAATAACATTCAGGTTTAAATAGTCCTAACAAAACTATTAAGGAGGAAAGAAATTATGAAAGTCAGACCTTCAGTCAAACCTATTTGCTCAAAGTGCAGAGTTATCAAAAGACATGGCAAAATCATGGTCATTTGTAGCGATCCAAAGCACAAGCAAAGACAAGGTTAATATAGGAGGAAATTAGAATATGGCACGTATTGTTGGTGTTGATATTCCAAACGACAAACAAGTAGCCTTCTCCCTTACCTATATTTACGGTATTGGAAGAACTACTGCAAGAAAGATTTGTGAAGCTGCAAAAGTTGATCCACAAATTAGAGTTAAGGATTTATCCGACGCTCAAATGAATGCAATCAGAGCAGAAGTTAGCAAATTAAAAGTCGAAGGTGATTTAAGAAGAGAAGTTGCCTTAAATATCAAAAGATTAACTGAAATTGGTTGCTATCGTGGAATTAGACATAAAAAAGGTTTACCAGTCCGCGGTCAAAAAACCAAAACAAATGCGCGTACCCGTAAAGGTCCACGTAAAACCATTGCGAATAAGAAAGTCGCACCTAAATAATGAAAGGAGAGATGTATCATGGCTAAAGTTGTACGTAAAAAGAAAGTCAAACGTTCCTATACTAAAGGCGTGGCGCACATCCACTCCACATTCAATAACACCATCGTTACTATTACTGATATCGACGGCAATGCCATCGCTTGGAGTAGCGCCGGTGCATTAGGTTTCAAAGGAGCGAAAAAATCCACTCCATTTGCTGCTCAACAAGCTAGTGAAGCCGCAGCAAAGAGTGCTTATGAACAAGGCATTAGACAAGTTGACGTTGATGTCAAAGGTCCAGGCCCAGGTAGAGAAGGCGCTATCCGTTCTTTAGCGGTTGCGGGCTTACAAGTTATGTCCATTGTTGACACAACCCCAATCCCACATAATGGCTGCCGTCCACCAAAACGTCCACGTGGTTAATTTAGGAGGATATAACAATGAAAATTGCAAATCCATTTGAAAGATTTGGTATTACCCAAGCTGACTATGACGGTAATGAAAATTATGGTCGTTTCGTCATCGAACCTCTTGAAAGAGGATTCGGATTAACCCTTGGAAACGCTTTAAGAAGAGTCTTATTATCCGCTCTTCCTGGAGCAAGCATCTATGCTGTTGAAGTTGAAGGTGCACAACACGAATTCTCCTCTTTAGAAGGCGTTGAAGAAGATGTTACTTCTATCGTTCTTAATCTTAAAGATTTAGTCTTAAAGATTGATGAAACTGATGAAGCTAATAAGAGACTAGAAATCAACGTTGAAGAAGGAAAAGTCGTTACTGGTGCTGATATTGTTTGCCCAACTGGCGTTGAAGTTATTAATAAAGATGTCGTTATCGCTCATGTAGCAGAAGGCGGCAAATTACATATGGTGCTTCACGCTCGTAACGGTAGAGGATATTTCACCGGAGAACAAAATAAAGTTTTACATCCAAATTTCCCAGTTGGAGTTATCGCTACTGATAGTAATTATTCTCCAGTAAGAAAAGCAAATTACATCGTTGATAACACTCGTGTTGGTCACGATTCCAAATTTGATAAACTTACATTAGAAGTTTGGACTAATGGAAGTATTCTTCCTCAAGAAGCTGTTGTTTGGGCTGCTAGATTATTAATCGAACACCTTAACAAATTCTTAGGCTTAGCGGAAATCACTCAAGATATTAATATCGAAAAAGAAGTGGTTACTGTTGAAGAAAATAAATATGAGAACATCACTATTGAAGATCTCGATTTATCTGTTAGAAGCTATAACTGCTTAAAAAGAGCGAATATCGGCACTGTCTTAGAATTAACTGAGAAGAGTGAAGAAGAAATGATGAAAGTCAAAAATCTTGGTAAGAAGTCTCTTAAAGAAATTAAAGAAAAACTTCAATCCATTGGCTTATCATTCAGAGATTTTGAATAATTAGAAAGGAAGTTAAATTATGCCAGCACAAGGTCGTAAAAATGTACATGGTAAAACCGGCGTCAGATTTAAAGCCGCGTATACCAAAAGCAAATATGAAAATATGCTTCGTAATGTGGTTACTGATTTAATTATTCATGAATCCGTCAAAGTTACTGAAGCTGTCGCTCGTGATGTCGTGAAAGAAGCTGATAGATTAGTTACTTTAACTAAGAAAGCTGACGTTATGAACGCTAAAAGAGAAGCCACTAGATTCGTGAGAAATATCGAAGCTAGTGAAGGAGTCTCCGCTTTAGATAAATTATTCTCTGTCATCGGTCCTAAATTTAAGAGCCGCAATGGTGGTTATACAAGAAGATTAAAACTTGAAAACCGTCGTGGTGATGACGCCCCAGTCGTGTTAGTCACTTGGGTCGAATAATTAATTATTAACACAAGACCTCATCTATTTATTAGATGGGGTTTTTATATACAAAGAAATAGGTTTTGGTTTAAAATAACTTTATGGCGAAATCTAGACCAGCCTTTAAAGGCAAAAAGATTGAAATTGTTTTAGATCATAACCCATATCAGGTTAGTTTTTATAATAGTAAGAATAACTTAAAAAATATTATTATCTTTCCTTTATTTCATTTTGAAGGAGAAAGACAATTTTATGATTTACTTGCTCCTATTATTAATCGCGGGGATCAAGTTATTGTCATTAACTTTATTACAAAACATGACCGTGTTTTATATTTAGAATATTACTTTGAGGTTTTTGAAAGAATTATTTTTGAATTATTCTCTAGCAAAGTTATTAGAAAAGATCAAACACTAACTTTATTAGGATTTGGAGTAGGGGCGTATTTAGCCTCTAAGCTTCATAAGAATCCTGATTTAAATATCAGCAAGATGATTCTTATTTCTCCAGTTAACTCTTATAAAGCTGAATATGAATTGAGCGATGAAATCGTTAATTTTACAGTTCCTACTTATATCCACTTTGGACAAAACGATAATGTTGTTTCTTTAGAAAATAGATTTAAGATCTTTGAAAAAGGACATCTTAATCCTTTAGTGAAATTCTCAGCTTATCCAGTATGCGGACATTATTTATATTATAAGGATATATTGTCTTTACGACTTGAAGAATATTATAAGAAACATCACTATAACCCCTTAGTGGGTAAAAAATCTAAATACAAAGCTTCCGCGCTTCCTGAAGAAGCCATTTTAAATGATGCATTTTTTACTCATTTATTTAATGAACTTGATGATATTCCTAATAAATTTAGAATTGCCTTATTAACAGATGTTTGTCCTTTATTTGTTAACGGAGTGGCAGTGGTCATTGATTTATTGCAGTTAGAGCTACAAAAACTCGGTTATGAGGTCTATATTGGAGCGCTTTGGAATAATAACTCATCTTATAAGGAATTACCTAAAGACACTTATATTCCAATTCCTGCAAGTTATGCCTCTTTTCTTAAAGGGAATAAAGAGCTACATATGTTAAAAACCTTCCAATTTACTAAATCGGCGAAGATGCTTTCTTTATTTGGCTTTGACTATATTCATTTACATACCGAATATTCTGTAGGAGTAATCGCTCTTAAATTAGCGAAGTTAACCGGTATCAATGTTTTATATACTTATCACACCTTATGGAATTTATATTACGAAAAGAAGTTTGGTTTAGATTTAGGAAATATTATCTATAAAACTGCGAAAAGCTTAATTTTCCAGCGTATATATAATGACTGTAAGATAATTACCGTTCCTTCTCAAAAAAGCTATGAGATTTTAAAAAAGGATGTGGGAGAAAAAGATATCCGTATTATTCCTTCTCCAGTTAATGTTTTACGCTTTGAAATCTCTAAGATGGATAAAGAATTAATTAATAACTTAAGAGATTCGTATGGACTTAAACATAAAAAGGTTCTTGGTTATGTAGGAAGAGTTTCTCTAGAAAAGAACATTGTAGAGACTTTGCAGTATATTGCAAAAATCAAACATGAGATTCCTAATCTAGCCTTTATTATTGTGGGAATCGGGGATGCGGTTCCTATGCTTAAAAAGGCTGTGAAAAAGCTAGATTTAGAAGAAAACGTGATATTTGTGGGAGAAATTGAAAATTCCAAACTCAAATACTATTATTCTTTATTTGATGTTTTTGTCACCGCGAGTAACTTTGAAACTCAAGGCTTAACTTATTTTGAGGCCGCAGTGTGCGGCACTCCTATATTAGCGAAAGCTGACACCGCTTTAGATGGGGTATTTGTTGATGAGGAAAACGCTTTAATTTATCATAACTATGATGAATGGGTTTCTAGATTAGAAAAAGCGTTATTTGATGATATTAAACCAATCATTAAAAACGCTAAAAAGACAATGCTTAATTATTCAAGTGATAAATGGGCTAAACAGTTAGTAGGTATTTATAAAGAATTAAATCCTAAAAAGGAGAGTGATTAATTATGAAAAAATGTCCAACATGTAATGCTGAATTTGGAGATGGAGCCACGTATTGTGATAAGTGCGGCACCAAATTAGTGAAGTATGCGACTTGTCCACACTGTGGAGCGAGCGTTGAAGAAGATGCAGTATATTGTTCTAATTGTGGAAAAGCTGTTCAATCTACTCGTGTAGTGGCTAGCTTTATTGATCAAAACTCATCTAATAATAAAGTTGATGATGTAACCATTGAAAGATATAAAAGAGAACTCACTTCTCTAAGAAGTAAAAGAACAACATTTTTAACTTTAGGCCTAATCTTTTTACCAGTTGGATTAGCGCTTTGTATTTTATTTATTGTTTTAGGAGTTAGAGCTATAGATGTCGCTGATCCGGGTTATGGTGTTGTTAGTCAATATCTGATGTATGTGTTCTTAGGAGTGCTATTTGAATTAGTTGCTGATGCGGGAATAGTATTTCTAATTATCTCAGGCGCGGTATTCTCTAAAAAGATTTCTAATCGCGAAAGAATAATTGAAGAATACGAAAGTAGAAGATAAGTAAAATTAAGAGTATGCAATTGATAATGCATATTCTTTTTTTATTTGCTAAAATAAAGACAAGGATTTTTCTTTTGTAGACTTAATTAGGAGGATTTTTATGTCCGAAAAGTACTTAAAAGAATATGAAGCCGGGTATACACCTAAACTTGTGATGGAAGAAGCATCACGTTGTTTACTATGTCACGACGCTCCATGTTCTAAAGCCTGTCCTGCTGGAACGGATCCAGCAAAATTTATTCGTTCTGTACGCTTCAGAAACTTTAAAGGCGCAGCAGAAACAGTTCGTATCAATAATATTTTAGGTGCTATTTGTGCTAGAGTCTGTCCAACCGAAAGATATTGTCAATTAGGTTGTTCTAGAAGCGGCATTGATAAGCCAATTGATATCGGAAGAATTCAAAGATATGTCACTGATTTTGAAGACTCATTAAAGATGGATATCTTAGAGAAGAAAGCACCTAACGGTAAGAAAGTCGCAGTCGTTGGTAGTGGTCCTGCAGGTTTATCAGTAGCGGGATTATTAGCTTTAGATGGCTGCTCTGTAGTGGTTTTTGAAAAAGAGGCTAAAGCTGGTGGATATATGAGATACGGCATGCCGGAATATCGTTTACCGTCTAGCGTTGTTGATAAAGAAATTAAACGTATTCAAAAATTAGGAGTAGAAATTAGAACCTCTACTAAAGTAGAAGATTTAAAGAAACTTCAAAAAGAATATGACGCCGTTGTTTTAGCCATTGGTCATTCTAAAGGCAAGATGCTTCCAATGTTTGAAGGCCATAGATTTGTGAAAACTGCAGTGGACTTCTTACATGACTGCAAGAAAAAGAAAGGCAATGTCAAAGTCCCTGATAACGTGTTAGTTATTGGTGGAGGAGACGTCGCTATGGACGTTGTTACTACCCTTAAATTATTAGGTGTTAAACAAGTCACTGATGTAGTTTACGAAACATTTGAAGAATTTAGAGCTTCTAAGAAAGAATTAATGGGCGCTCAAGAACAAGGTGTTTCTATTATGGATGGCTTTGTTCCTGTTTCCTTAAAAGGAAAGACAGTGAGATTTACCCATAGATTTGTACCAAGCGAAGTCAAAGTTAAAGCCGATTTAATTATTCTCGCTGTTGGTCAAGCTACTGAAGCTAAAGAATTTGGCTTAGAAGTTAATAAACTTCAAGAAGTGGAAAAAGTTGAAGGCAACTTATTCACTTGTGGTGATATTTATAAAGGCGGAGAAAAGACCGTTGTCTATGCGGTGAGATCTGCTAAAGAAGTCGCCTACAAAGTTAAAAAATATTTAGGAGGTAAATAATTATGGTAAAGAAAGATTTAAGTATTACCTTCTTAGGTGTTAAATTCCCTAACCCATTTTGTCTATCATCTTCCCCAGTAGGAAATGATTATGACATGTGTAAAAAAGCCTATGACTGTGGATGGGGTGGAATTGTCTTTAAGACAATTGGACCAAAATCCTATGTCATTAATGAAGTCTCTCCTAGATTTGATACATTAACTAAAGAAGCCGAACCATTTGTCGGTTTCAAAAACATGGAACAAATCGCTGAACACTCATTAGAAGAAAACCTTGCTGACTTAGCAAGATTAAAGAAAGAATATCCTGATAAAGTATTAATTGCCTCAATTATGGGTAATAGTGAAGAGACTTGGGAAGACCTCGCTCGTAAAGTTACCGAAGCAGGCGCGGATATGATTGAAATGAATTTATCATGTCCTCAAATGACATCCCATGCGATGGGAAGTGACGTAGGCGCGAACGCTGAACTTTGTAAGAAATACTGTCAAGCTGTTAAACGTGGATCTAAACTTCCAATGATGGCGAAAATGACACCAAATATTACTGATATGGTGCCAGTTGCTAAAGCCTGTTTAGAAGGTGGAGCGGACGGTATTGCCGCAATTAACACCATCAAGTCAATATGTAATATTGATTTAGATAAGAAAATTGGTATGCCAATCGTTAACGGTAAATCCGCTATCTCTGGATATTCTGGTAAAGCCGTTAAACCAGTAGCTTTAAGATTTATCCAACAAATGAGAACTGCAATTCCTAATCTAGAAGTCTCTGGTATCGGAGGATGTGAAACTTGGGAAGATGCTGCTGAATTTATTTTAGTGGGTTCTAAAACTATTCAAGTTACTACTGCGATTATGCAGTATGGTTATCGAATTGTTGAAGATTTATGTAACGGTTTAATGCATTACATGGAAGAACAACATGTCGATCACTTAGAACAATTAGTGGGTAAAGCTAATAAGAACATTATTCCTGCTGAAGAACTTGATAGAGATTATATTGTCTATCCAAAGATTGATAAGGAAAAATGTGTTGGATGTGGCCGCTGCTACATCTCTTGTTATGACGGAGCTCACCAAGCTATGGAGTGGGATGAAGAGTCTCGAAGACCAAGCTGTAACCACGATAAATGTGTTGGATGTCTCTTATGTGGACATGTCTGTCCAGTTGGAGCGATTTCTAAAGGTGAAGTTGTCTTTAAAAAGACCGCAAAATCAGGAAGAAAAGTTCAAGACGTTAGACTCTAATATCATTAGCAAAACAAACTACCAGGATTTATTCCTGGTTTTTTGTTAGTCATTTTTGTCTTGATAATTAACTATAATCCTAATAAGATAATTGTAGATGATCTGGTGGACCCTGGTCGTCCCGCGCCGAAGCCCCAGATATTCTGGCTGGCGCAGAGCAATCTGCATTGGCGGGGTCATCTACAATTGCCCTATCTAGGGCTTTTCTTTTTTTCATATAGTTTTCTTATATCTGATTCATCTTGCTCATCAACAATCCATTTGTCGTGTTTTTTTCCAAAATTAACTAAGTTATCTTCAAGTATTTCTTCAATGTAATATGAATCTTTTATATCCTTTGGATTTGGATTTTTTCTCATTTTAATCAAGATTTTACCTCTTATATTTTTTGAATGTGTTATTTGAACATAAATAAAGATGTCACCATTTTGAAGAAAGATAAATGTTGGATGATCTGAAATTTTCCTTTTGCCATTTCGAGTTTTTGTTTCGGTAGGATGAAATCGAATTTCTCTCTTTCTAATTAAGCTCTTATTGTTTGTTTTTGTTTCTTTGCACATGTTAAATGCCTCCTATTATATAAAGAGTGGATTTTTTCGATTTTTTTGCAAAAAAAGTTAAAAAAACATTAAAATCTTGAGTAAATAAAAATATATAAATTATTTATTGCCTAATATTTATCTTTAAAAATGTTTATCAACATAGTAATGTAAATGCAGTGTCACCCGTGGTAGCTAATGACTACCGCCTAGAGGGACACCTTTTCTTTTTCAAATTGATAAACTTTATAAAAATAACTCACCAATGGAAGATAGAAGAAAATTGAAATGTATTGAAACAATCTTTTATTAACTATGTTAATACTTTTGATAAAACCAAATTTGTAATTCCTATATGCAATTTTATATTGCCTATAGATTTTATATTTCTTAAAATAATATCGCTGAAATATTACTTAGTAATATAAAAGGAGGGCCTCTATGGCACATTTACAAGGCGCTGCTGTGAAGCAAATCACAGAGATCGTAAATCGATATAAAGGAGAAGGAACTCCATTAATGATGATTCTTTCTGATATTCAAAAGGAATATGGTTACATTCCTCTAGAAGTTCAAGAATTAGTCTCGTTATTAACTGGCATCCCAGTGAGTGAAATTTACGGTGTTGTTACATTCTACTCATTCTTCTCACTTACACCAAAAGGCAAATACGTTGTTGGCGTTTGCTTAGGTACTGCATGTTACGTCAAAGGCTCTCAATTAGTCTTAGATAAATTTGAAGAATTACTTGGTATTAAACCTGGTGAAACTACTCCAGACGGCTTATTCACATTAGATGCATTACGTTGTGTTGGAGCGTGTGCAATTGCTCCAGCGGTTTCTATTAACGGTAAAGTTCATCCAATGGTCCAAGTAAGTCACGTTGAAAAAATCATTTCTGATATCAGAAGAAAAGAAGAGGAGGTAAGTGGATATGGTCAAAATTAAGTCTAGTGAAGAATTAATTCAAAAACACGAAGCTGAACATAAATGTTTAGATCAAAAGTTCCACTGCGAACCAGGTAAAAAAGCCATTGTTGTTTGTGGTGGTACAGGATGTTTATCCTCTGATAGTAGAGAAATCTTAGAAAGATTCCATCACTTAATTAAAGAACATCACTTAGAAGATAAAGTGACCGCGAATATTGTTGGTTGCTTTGGCTTCTGTTCTCAAGGTCCATTTGTTAAAGTCTTCCCAGAAGATACTTTATACACTAAAGTCAAAGTTGAAGACTGTGAAGAAATTATTGAAAAAGACATAATGGACGGCAAAGTCGTTGAAAGATTATTATTTGTTGATCCTCTTACTCATCATAAAGTTGCTCAACAACATGAAATTCCATTCTATAAATTACAAAAAAGAGATATTGCCTTAAAAGGTAATGCCGAAATTAATCCAGAAGATATTAATGAAGCTTTAGGTCAAGGCGCATTCTTAGCCTTAAATAAAGCCCTTCATATGGATCCACAAGAAGTCATTGATGAAGTATTAAAATCTGGCTTACGTGGTAGAGGTGGCGCTGGCTTCCCAACTGGAAGAAAATGGCAATTCGCTCACGACGTCAAATGCGATGAAAAATACGTCGTTTGTAATGGCGATGAAGGTGATCCAGGTGCATTTATGGATCGTAGTATTATCGAAGGTAACCCAATTAACGTTATCGAAGGTATGATGATTGAAGGCTACGCGATTGGTGCACAAAACGGTTATTTCTATATCCGTGCGGAATATCCTGTCGCTGTTGCGAGATTAAAAAACGCTATTAAACAATGTGAAGAAATGGGTTTATTAGGAGACCATATCTTAGGAACAGACTTCTCATTCCACTGTCATATTAGACTTGGTGCAGGAGCCTTCGTTTGTGGAGAAGAAACCGCTTTACTTAACTCTATTGAAGGTAAAAGAGGTATGCCTCGTCCACGTCCACCTTTCCCAGCGGTCAAAGGTTTATGGGATAAACCATCCGTTATTAATAACGTGGAAACACTCGCTAACGTTCCTTATATTTTACTTCATGGAAGTGAAGCTTATGCCTCTATTGGTACAGAAAAATCTAAAGGTACTAAAGTGTTTGCTTTAGGTGGTAAAGTCAATAACGTTGGCTTAGTTGAAGTTCCTATGGGAATTACCTTAAGACAATTAATTTTTGATATTGGTGGTGGTATCCCTAACGGTAAGAAATTTAAAGCTATTCAAACTGGTGGACCTTCTGGCGGCTGTTTAACTGAAAAAGATTTAGATACTCCAATTGATTATGATAACTTAATCGCTGCTGGTTCAATGATGGGCTCAGGCGGAGCGATTGTTATGGACGAAGACAACTGTATGGTCGACGTCGCTAAATTCTATATGACATTTATTTGTGATGAAAGTTGCGGTAAGTGTTCTCCATGTAGAATTGGTACAAAACGCTGCTTAGAATTATTAACTAAGATTACTGACGGTAAAGGCACGATGGAAGATCTTGATGAACTAAAGAGTCTTGCTAATGTCATTAAGAGTAACTCCTTATGTGGTTTAGGACAAACTGCTCCTAACCCAATCTTATCCACAATGAATGCGTTCTATGACGAATATGTCGCTCATATTAAAGAAAAGAGATGTCCTGCTCACGTTTGTAAGAACTTAATGCAATATAAGATTATTGAAGATCGCTGTGTTGGATGTGGCATGTGTGCGAGAAACTGTCCAGCCAGTGCAATTGCTAAAACTGATATTGTTCCAGTTGGTAAGAGCGAAGCTATGCCTCTTAGAGTCCATAGAATTAATCCAGATAACTGTGTGAAATGTGGATTATGTATCGCTAACTGCCGATTCGGCGCCATTATTAAGGACTAAGGAGGGAAATACCATGAGTTTAGTGAATATTAAAATTGATGGAAAAGATTTCCAAGTTGAAAGTGGATTAACAATTTTAGAAGCAGCAAGAAAATGCGGCTTTGTTATTCCAAGTTTATGTGCCTTTAATAACGGCAAATGTTCTAGAGCAAGCTGTAGAGTTTGTTTAGTAGAAGTTAAAGGTGCTAGAGGCTTAGTAGCATCTTGTGTTTATCCAGTAGCAGAAGGTATGGAAATTTCTATTTCCTCTTCTAAGGCTGTTGAAGCTAGAAGAGCTAGCGTTGAATTAATCTTATCAAATCACCATAAAAACTGTTTACAATGTGAGAAAAACGGACATTGCGAATTATTAGAAGTCTCCAAAATGGTTGGTGCTAGAGACCATATGTATGAAGGAGAACAAACTCCTGCTACTATTGATGAACTAGCACCAGGTTTAATAAGAGATACATCTAAATGTATTTTATGTGGTAGATGTATTGAAAGATGTAAAGAAGCCCAAGGTATTTCCATCTTAGGTTTTGAAAATAGAGGTTTCCAAACTATTGTTTCTCCAGTTGGAAATAGAAGCTTTGCGACTTCTCCATGTATCCAGTGCGGACAATGTGTTAATGTCTGTCCTACTGGCGCATTAATGGAACATAGTGAAATCACTAAAGTTGATGAAGCTTTTAAAGCTGGTAAGAAAGTGATTGTTCAAACCGCTCCTGCGGTTAGAGCCGCAATTGCTGAAGAATTCGGTGAAAAGATTGGTACCCCTGGTACTGGTAAAATGGTCGCCGCTCTTCATAGATTAGGATTCTATAGAGTATTTGACACTAACTTCGCAGCGGACTTAACCATTATGGAAGAGGCCCACGAATTATTAGAAAGAATTAAAAAAGGCGGAGTATTACCTCAAATTACCTCCTGTTCTCCAGGATGGATTAATTATATGGAATACTATTGCCCAGAATTAATTTCAAATATCTCTACATGTAAATCCCCACATATGATGATGGGTGCAATTATTAAGTCCTATTTTGCTAAACATCATGATATTGACCCTAAAGATATCTTTGTGGTTTCTATTATGCCTTGTACAGCGAAAAAATATGAAAGACAAAGAAAGCAAATGCCTAACGATGTTGATGCTGTCTTAACTACACGTGAACTCGCAAAGATGATTAAACGTAGCGGTATTAACTGGGCTAAACTTCCTGAAGAAGAATTTGATCCTGATTTATTAGGTGATTATAGTGGCGCTGGTGTCATCTTTGGTGTTACGGGCGGCGTTATGGAAGCAGCTTTGAGAACTGCCTATTTCTGGTTAACAGGTAAAGAATACGGCAAGATCAATTTTGAGGCTGTTAGAGGCCAAGCTGCTATTAAAGAAGCTAGTGTAGATATCGAAGGCACTGTCGTTAAAGTTGCAGTCGCTTCTGGTATGAAAAACGCTAAAGTGTTATTAGATCAAATTAAAGAAGGTAAATCACCATATGCCTTTATTGAAATCATGGGCTGCCCAGGTGGATGTATCAATGGTGGTGGTCAACCTTACGTGAAACCACTCTTCTTAGTTAATGAAGATGATAACATCTTAGAAACATATAGAGAAAAAAGAGCAAGTGTTCTTTATAAAGAAGATGAAAGACAAGTTATTAGACAATCTCATAATAACAAAGACATTCAAAAACTCTATAAAGACTTCTTAGGTGAACCAGGAAGTGAACTTGCTGAAGAATTATTACATACTTCATATTCCTCTGATAGAGAGAAATATCCAGAAAGTAAGTAATTAGTCAATTAATAAATGAACCACTTGATTAAATCAGGTGGTTTTATTTATGCAGCACAATTGGCTAATAATAAATGATTTTTTTGAATTTCTCAATTTTACGAATAATATTATTATTCCTAATAAAATCAATAATGATATAATCATTACAGAAAATGGAAATTAAATTATATAACTCGTTAACTAATAAGGTAGAAGAATTTCATCCTTTAAAAGAGGGTGAAGTATCAATGTATGTCTGTGGACCTACAGTTTATAACTATCCTCATATTGGAAATATGCGTCCAGTAGTGGTTTTTGATACCTTAAGAAGATTTCTAACTTATATTGGATATAATGTGACTTATGTTTCTAATTTCACTGATGTTGATGACAAAATCATTAATGAAGCGATTAAACAAAATAAGTCTGAAAAAGAATTAACAGAATTCTATATTAATGAATTTAAAAAAACGACTTTAGCAATCGGAAGTCAAATTCCTTCGATTACTCCAAAAGTCACTGAATATATTCCTGATATTATTAACTATATTGATAATCTAGTTAAAATAGGTGCAGCCTACGTAGTAGATGGAGATGTCTACTTTAGAGTTCCTAAAATTAAAGATTATGGCGCGTTAAGCGGCATTAATGTCGAGGATTTACTTGTCGGAGCGCGTATAGAAGAGAATTCTCATAAAGAGTCTCCTTTAGATTTCGCTTTATGGAAAAAGACTGATAAAGGTATTAATTGGCCTTCTCCTTGGGGAAACGGTAGACCTGGCTGGCACACTGAATGTACAGTGATGATTGATAAGATCTTTCCTAGCCACTATATCGATATTCATGGTGGAGGATATGATTTAAAATTCCCACATCATGAAAATGAAATCGCTCAAAGTGAAGCCACTCACGGCAATAAAATCGCTAATTTATGGATGCACAACGCATTTATTAATTTTGGTAACGAGAAAATGTCTAAGAGTTTAGGTAATGTTGTTTACGCGAAAGACTTAATCGCTCAAGTCGGTGGCGCAGTCACTAGATTAGTTATTCTTTCTACTCATTACCGTCAACCTGTTAACTTTACTGAAGATACAGTGAGTGCTGCAGTAAGTGAAATTCAAAAAATGAAAATGGTTAATAAACAAATGGCCTTAAAGCTTCAAGCAGCGGATATTGATTTAGAAAAAGGTCAACCAACCTACATAAATGAATTCTTAAATGCATTATCAGATGACTTAAATACTGCGAACGCTTTAACTCATTTATATGACACTATTAAGTTAGCTAATCAAGAAATTAGAAATAGAGAAATTGACTATAACAAACTACTTGATCTATTCAAATCTATTAATGACATGTTCTATGTTTTAGGACTTGATATTCCATATGTAAAAATGGACGATAATGACAAAAAACTCTATCAAAACTACCTAAAAAGTAAAGAAAATAAAGAATTTGACCTCTCCGATAAACTCCGTCAAGAGCTTATTGAAAAAGGCATAATGTAATTAAAATAACTTATGAATAAAGAAAATAATAATCTCATTTTTGGGAGGAATCCAGTTAAGGAAGCTTTAAGATCAAATCGAGTGCTTAAGGTCTTTATTGTAAGTAATTTTAACGATAAAGAAATTAACTTACTTCTACAAGAAAAGAAACCTTATATTAAGGTTGTAAGTAATGCGGAATTGGATTCTAAAACCAACGGCGTCCATCAAGGCATTATGGCAGAAATCAAACCGTATGAATATCTTGATTTAGACGAGATTATTAGAAGAAGCAGGAAAGTAGAAGTTCCAATTATTGTCATTCTTGACGGGATTAACGATACACATAATCTTGGAGCAATCTTAAGATCTTGCGACGTGTTTAATGTGACTGGTGTCATCATTCCTAAACATAATCAAGTTCCTCTTAATGCCACTGTGGCCAAAAGTAGCGCGGGAGCGATTAATTTTGTGCCAGTTAGTCAAGTATCTAGCTTAAATCAAACTATTCAAAAGTTAAAAGATAATGGTTTCTGGGTGGTTTCCACTGATGGAAGCGCCAAAATTGATTACACTCAAATTAAATATGATTTTCCTGTAGCCCTAGTAATTGGCTCAGAAGGAAAAGGAGTGTCTTCTTTAATAATTAAGAACTCTGATTATGTTGTTAAAATCCCACAATATGGGCATGTTAATTCACTTAACGCCTCTGTTGCCGCTGGCATATTATTATCAAGAATAAGAAGCTAGTGATATAGTTTTCAAACTGAATTTCTCCAGAATAGGAGTTTTTTTATGTTTGAAAAATTCAAAGACATAAACGATAACGAATTAGTTTTATTGTACAAAAACAATCATAATGATGATGTCGAATACGAACTAATTGCCCGTTATCAAAGGCATTGTAAAAAGCTTGCAAAAGAATTATACGACAAGTTCTCTTTTCTTTATCAAGTCGAATTTGATGACTTATATTGCATTCTTTTAGGTGCTTTATTTTCTGCAATCCGTAGTTATAAAGATGCGTCCTCAAACTTTTATACGTATTGGAAGAGGATTTCTACTAACGAAGTAACTACATATGTTTCTAAATTCCCAAATATTCAAAAAGGGAATGTTGTGAACTATGTAAACTATGAGCAAGGGATTAATCAAAGTGGTTGTTTTAAAGAAAGACCAGAAGATTTTGATGACGATTATCTCACTAATTTTGAGATAGAAGAAATATTAACCAATCCTAAAAATAAGTTTGCGAGTGATGAAGTTGATATATTTCGACTATATTTAGCAGGTTACTCTATTAGCGATATAGCCTCACTAACTCATAAAACTTACTATCAAATTAGATACAAAATCGAAAACGTTAGACGCGAGATTGTAAATATTTTGTTCAATCAATAGAATGAAACAAAATAACTTGTTATAATAGTCGACATGAAATGTGTATCGATTAAGAATTTAAGTTATGCATATATAAAAGATAGACCAGTAATTAAAGATTTATCTTTAGATATCAATAAAGGCGAATATGTTTCTTTAGTGGGACATAATGGATGTGGGAAATCTACCTTAGCTAAGCTATTAGTGGGTTTACTTATTCCTAGTGAAGGCACAATCGAAATATGTGATCTAGAACTTAATAACAAAAATCTTAATGAGATACGTAAAAAAGTAGCTATTGTCTTTCAAAACCCAGACAACCAATTCATCGGGGCGACAGTGGAAGATGATATCGCCTTTTCTTTAGAGAATATGTGTGTTCCTAGAGAAAAGATGCTCTCTTTAGTGCCAGAATATGCAAAAAAAGTTGGAATGGAGCAATTCTTAACTAAAGAGCCAGGCTACCTTTCAGGCGGACAAAAACAACGAGTTGCAATCGCAGATGCTTTAATTAGAAATCCAGAAATTTTAATTCTTGATGAAGCTACCAGTATGCTTGATCCTGCTGGTAAACAAGATATTTTAAACTTGGTCAAAAAGATGAGAAGTGAGAATCCTAATCTCACCATTATTTCTATTACTCATGATATTAATGAAGCCTATGATTCTGACCGCATTATTTTAATGCATGAAGGTCAAAGTGTTTTAAATTGCACTCCTAATGAATTATTCGAAAAATCCGACATTATTTCAAAATATAACCTAGATTTGCCGTTTATTATTGAATTGAAGACCAAAATTAAAGAGTTAGGAATCGATGTCAAAGATAGCGATTCTTTAGATAGCATTGGAGAGAAATTATGCAAATTAAAATAAGCAATCTCTCCTATACATATTTAGCTAAAACCCCTAATGAAGTCGAAGCGCTTCATAATGTTTTTTTAGATATTCCAGAAGGTAAAATTACATCGATTATTGGCCATACTGGAAGTGGTAAATCAACACTTATTCAAACTCTTAACGGACTACTTTTACCAACTAGTGGAGAAGTTAGAGTTGGCGAATATTTAGTCACTAACAAAAAGAAGAAAAATAAAAAGATTAAAGAGCTAAGAAAATCTTTAGCGATTGTTTTCCAATTCCCTGAATATCAGCTTTTTGAAGAGACAGTGGAAAAAGATGTGGCCTTTGGTTTAAAGAATTATGGCTATAAAGAAGTAGAAGCGATTAAACTCGCTCATAAAGCCTTAGAAGAAGTAGGTATAGATAAATCATTTTATAAAAGAAGTCCTTTTGAACTTTCTGGAGGCGAAAAGCGTAGAGTAGCAATTGCGGGAATCATCGCTTTAAATCCAGATATTTTAGTCCTTGATGAACCGACCGCAGGATTAGATCCTAAAGGAAGTAAAATTATCCTTAACTTAATTAATAAGTTTAATAAAGAAGGTAAGACCATTATCTTAGTCACTCATGATATGAATATTGTTCTTAATTATAGTGACCATGTCGTAGTGATGAATGATGGGAAAGTCGCTTTTGAAGGTACACCTAGTGATTTATTCTCTGGAGATATATCTACTTACTCGATTGATGTTCCAGAATTATTTAAATTTGTAAAACTATTAGAGTCTAAAGGAATGAAATTAGATATTACTAAGATTCGTACGATTGATGACTTAATTAGTCAACTCAAGGAGAAAAGATGAATAACTTAACGTTCGGTAGATTTTCTCCATATAACACCTTTATTCATAAGTTAGACCCAAGAAACAAAATCTTCTTGATGATTGTTTTATTTGTCTGTGTCTTTTTAAAAGTCACAGTCTGGTCATCAACTTTAATAATGTCTGGTGTCTTGTTCTTATTTTTAATAAGCGTGATGCTACTTTCTAAAGTAAGCCTCTTATCTTTACTGAAGTCACTAGGAGCGATGTGGATCTTATTCTTATTCCTATTAGTAATATATATGTTTGTTCCTAATCCAGCTTATGATAAGACACATATAGCTTTTACTATTAATAACTATCCAGTTTATTATGACGCATTTATTCAATGGGGATATATTGTTATCCGTTTAGTGATGATGCTTATGATCACAATGATATTAACTAGCACCACTAAACCAATGGATTTAACGTATGGTTTAGAGTGGTATCTTACTCCACTTAAAATAGTGAAATTCCCTTCTCACATTGTCGCGATGACTTTAAGTATTGCTTTAAGATTTATCCCAACTTTAATTGATGAGACTAATCGTATTATTAAAGCCCAATCTTCTAGGGGTGTTGATTTTAATCATGGAGGAATATTTAAACGCTTTAGAGCAATATTTGCTTTAATTATTCCTTTATTTGTTTCTGCAATTACTAGAAGTGAAGAACTATCTGATGCGATGGAGGCTAGAGGATATGATCCATACGCGAAAAGAAGTAGATACCGTAAACTTACTTTCCACTTTTGTGATTTAGTTGCGTTATCAGTTATTTTATTAGTGTTTGGGGCTATATTAACTTTGGTTATATATAATAACCATTTTGTCACTGTTGATATTATTTACTGGATTAGTGGAGTAAAACCAATATTATGAGAATACTAGCGCTAACTAAATATAAAGGCACTCAATATGCGGGTTGGCAAAGACAACCTAATGCTTTATCTATACAGCAAGTAATTGAAGAACAATTATCTAAATACTTTAATCGTGAAATCACAATCTATGGAGCAGGTAGAACAGACGCTGGAGTGCACGCTTTAGGACAAAGATTCCATTTTGATGTTGATGTTGATGAGCTTGATATTGATAGGCTTATCTATTCCTTAAATAAAATGTTACCAGATGATATATCTATTGAAGATATGGAAGAAGTGGAACCAGACTTCCACGCAAGATTATCCGCGAAAAGTAAAATCTATAATTACTTAATATCTTTTGAGTCTAAATCCCCTTTCTTTTATGATACCTGTTATTTATGTCCTAAGAAATTTGATGTTCCAACTTTTAAAGAGGCTCTACAACATTTTGTGGGTAAACATAACTTTAAAAACTTCACTTCTAAAGAAGAAGATAAAGATAACTTTGTTAGAGTAATCTACTCAATTGATGTCGTAGGAGAAGAAGAATTCCTATCGATCACCTTTAGAGGGACAGGCTTCATGCGTTATATGATTAGATTTATCATCGGGTACGCGATGGATGTCGCATATGGAAAATACGATATTGAATCAATTGATGAATTACTTAGTGATGATAGTCCAAGACATATAATCGCTAGTAAGGCTCCTAGTAGAGGACTACTATTAGTCGCTGTAGAATATTAAGTCGCTTGGTTAAGCGGCTTTTTTATTACAAACTTAAGTATGTGCCCTTGCAGTTTGAAATTTTTCAATATGCGAATTGCATAACTTATGGGTCAAAATATGCAATTCGGCATTGAATATAGATACTGGCTTTGTTATTATATTTCCATGAAAATATTCTCACTCAAGGAACAAGCTATTAAATTATTAACACCTGAGATAGTGTCTCTTTTATCATCTATAGAAAAGCTTAATGGTCATATCTATAATCTTCCTAATAGAAAAAAACTAAATAGATTACATGATTTGTCTAAACGTAGATCGGTAACTTCAAGTAATAAAATTGAAGGTATTGCGGTTTCTAAAAAAAGAGAAGAAGAATTATTTTTAAATCACGCGGATCCTAAATCAAAAGAAGATTATGAACTTTTAGGATATAACAACGCCTTAACATATATGATGGATAATTATGAACATTTGTCATTAAGTGAAAAAACTATCAAAGATTTCCATTATTATATGTATTCGGATTATATGCCTATTTTTGGTGGTAAATATAAAACGGTCGCGAACTATATTAATTCATATGATGCGAAAGGTAATTTTCTTGGAGTAGCTTTTACACCAACTGATCCAGAAGATGTTGAGCAACAACTAGGGAATTTAATATGGCAGTTTAATGATGCATGTAGTGCGCCTGACGCTAATATCCTTGTTTTAATATTTATATTTATTTTCGAGTTTTTGTGCATTCATCCATTTCCAGATGGTAATGGAAGAACATCACGTTTATTAACTAGTTTTTTACTTTTAAAATATGGTTATGTTCTTGATAACTATTACTCCTTATCATATTTAATTCTTGAGCATTTAGATGATTACTATAAATCCCTACATTTATCAGGAATTGGCTGGCATGAAAACAATAACGATCCATATACTTTTGTTCGTTACCATCTTGTTAGACTTGTAGAAGGGTATTTAAAACTTGATTATATAATGAAGACTAATGATTTAAATGTTACTTGCGAAGAACTAGTTTACAAAGTTATCAGTGATAATCGAGAGCCATCTTCAAAAGAATATATAGAGGAGATTCTATATAAATATAGCCGTACCTCAATTGAAAAAGCGCTTTCTATATTATTAAGCAAAAATCGCATTCAATTTGTATCTAAGGGACACGTTTCAAAATATATCGTTAAAGATTGAATTGCATAAAATAATGGTCAAAATATGCAATTCAGAAATTAAAATTGCATAAAAATGACCAAAAATATGCAATTTAGCAAATAGAAAGAAACTATTTATAAATCATCACATAGTGATATAATACATATCGGAAAAAATAGGAGAGATTATTATGGGAAGAGCACATGAAGTTAGAGCGAAAGCCATGGCTGCAACTGCTGCCGCACGTAGTGCGTTATTTATGAGAGCCAGTAAAGAAATCTATATGGCTGCTAGTAGAGGTGTTCCTGACCCAGATAGTAACTTAGCCTTAAGATCTGCTATTGAAAAATGGAAAGCACAACACGTTACTAAAGATGTTATTGAAAGAGCGATTCAAAAAGCTAAAGGTGGCACTGCTGAATCTTATGATGAAGGTAGATACGAAGCCTTTGGTCCAGGTGGAAGCTTATTTATTATTGATACTTTAACTGATAACACTAACCGTGCTTTAGTGGAAGTTCGTACTGCAGTGACTAAAAAAGGTGGTCACTTAGGTTCTGTTATCTTTAATTTCTATCAAGCAGGATTATTTGCTTTTAAAGGAAATAATAGAGATGAAGTAGAAGAAGCTCTTATTTTAGGAGATGTTGATGTTACTGAAGTCTCTGAAGAAGACGGAGAAATCGAAGTGGTGACCGCTCCTGAAGCATTTGCGAAAGCTAGAGAAGTTTTAGGGGAATTAGGCATTACTGAATTTGATACCGCTGAAGTGACTTTCTTACCAAATGAATATGTAGAAATCACTGATCCAGAAGATAGAAGAAAATTTGAAGAATTATGTGATATGTTAGATGAACTTCAAGATGTTCAAAACGTATACCATAATGTTAAATAATAATTTATTTATAAATTATAAGAAGAGCGCTTATAAGCGCTTTTCTTTATCTATTTGTTGACACTATACGTCTATAGAAGTATAGTAATTACGAGGAATCATTATGAAAACTTTAAAGTTATATCATGGATCTCAGATTATAGTGGAAAAACCCTTATTTGGTTACGGGAAGACATATAACGATTATGGGCAAGGTTTTTATTGTACAGAACATATTGAACTTGCTAAAGAGTGGGCTTGCTCCATCAACCAAGATGGTTTTGTAAACGAATATGAGTTAGATATGAGCAATTTGTCCGTTCTTAATTTATCAAGCGACGAATTTCATATTTTGAATTGGCTAGCAATTTTACTTGATAACCGATTAGTTAATTTGTCTAGCCCCGTCTCTATACGAGCAAGAAAATACTTATTAGATAATTTTTTGCCTGATTATAAAAAATATGATGTTATTGTTGGTTATCGCGCTGATGATTCATATTTCTTGTTTGCAAGGTCGTTTATTAATAATGAAATATCTCTTAAGCAATTAAGCTATGCAATGAAACTAGGCAAACTAGGTGAACAGTTTTGCTTAAAATCCGAGAAGGCTTTTAATCAAATTAGATTTGTTAAGGCTGAAGTTGTTCGAAGTTCTAAATACCATTTTTTAAAAAAACAAAGAGATGAGAAAGCACGTAGTGATTATATTAAAGAATTAGAAAATGATGATATTGATGAAATTTATATAAGAGATATTATCCGTGAGGGCTATAAAAATGGTGATCAAAGATTACGATAGTCGCTTTATAGAATATGTGATGAGAAATATGGGCGAGGCATTTTGCTTTGTTCAAGAAGTGGTGTGTCAAGATTTAGATGCATTTATGGTTATATTCACGCATTTTGGAGTTGCAAAAGAAATTGAATCGGGCAATCCAACTTATATATATGGGATGTCTGGAACAGAATGGGTATATAAAACATATGAACTCGCAGGTTTGAAAATTAATTTAGGTAGATCATTAGACAAATCACATCATTTAGATACATATTGGACCGGGTATATTCTTGCCTATTACCAGTTTAAAACCGGATTATCATTCCAATATATTCATGACCAATTATCAGTTTATGACATCAGAAAACTATATTATCCCCTTCATGAGGCTAGCGAAGATAAAGCGGTTGATGTAATTAATAAACTAATTAAACGAAAATACGTTACTAGACTTCAACAAAGAAGAAAACTAGTAGGATTATCTCAAAGCGAATTAGCTAAAGCTTCTAATGTTAATATTAGAACATTACAAGAATACGAAATAGGCACTAAGGATATTAATAAGGCATCAGCCTTAACTGTTTATAACCTATCAAAAGCACTAAACTGTAAAGTGGAAGACATATTAGAACTTATTTAGTTGCCTAAGTGTCAACAAAATATAGTTTTTATCTTTAGGAATCATTTCCCTTGTTTTGTAATTTCGTTGTGTTATTATAGTATCAAGTGATACCAATCTAATATGGAATTTAAAAAAGATTTAATTAAATCAGAACCTTGGTGTTTAAGATGTGACACCATTAATGAATACGAGCTTACTATAGAAATAAGAAAAGTTACTGTCAAAGGTACCCCTGTGGAATTTGAAGCAATCAAAGCATATTGTCCACATTGTGGAGACCCTTTGTTTGTTTACGAAGCGGAACGTATTAATCAAATTCGTTGCTTTGATGAATATAAAAAGAAAAAGGGTTTATTAACCAGTGAAGAAATAATTGAAATTAGAAATAAATACGGTCTATCTCAAACCGATCTAGCTAAAGCAATAATGGTGGGTAAAAAGAATATTGCTAGATATGAAATTGGAAAGATTCAAGATAAATCAATTGATTTACTGATTAGATTATTAGATAAACATCCACATTGGTTTGGAATTAAAGCAGAATCAAAAAACAAGGAATTAAAAGCGGTATAAATATGTTTCACAAAATAAAAAATGTTATGGCAGCATGTAACTACTCATTAATAGTGGAATTTGATGATGGAACAATCAAAGATTATGATTTAAATCCACTAATTGAGCAAAATGAACAATTTAAGAAATTAAAAGAAAATGAATTATTCTATAATGCTCACATTGATGTAGATAGATGTGGAGTGATTTGGGATGACACCATAGATATTTCAAGTGAAGAAATATGGGATAATGGTGAGTTGCTTGATTCGCAAACCAAAGAAGTGCCTAATAAGAAAACCTTAAAAGCTTTTAAATAAGTGGAAAAAATGAAACAAGGTAAAAAGAAAAGCAAAAGATACACTATAGATGAGTTAAGAAAAGAATTAGATGTCTAAACGTGTGAAGTAGTATTTGGAAGAATCCTTAAAGGATTCTTTTTATATCTGTTTGATATCAATATACAAATAATCAATATTTTTATTGATTCGAAAATATATTTAAGAATATAATTTAACTCGGCACTAGCCAAAAATAATGAAGTCCCCGGTAAGGAATAAGTTAGTTTGGTAAAGGAGGATTAACTATATGCAACGTCAAACTACTATTGCAAAAGCAAGTGAAATCCAAAGAAAATGGTATGTCGTTGATGCCACTGACAAACCATTAGGTAGATTAGTCTCCCAAGTCGCTCAAATTTTAACAGGTAAGGTGAAACCAACTTGGACACCTAATGTTGACTGTGGTGATTATGTAATCATCATCAACGCTGAAAAAGTGAGCTTATCTGGAGATAAAATCCACAATAAAAAATATTATAACGTGTCTGGATATGACGGTGGTCTTAGAACAAGAACCGCTGGAGTCATGCTCAAAGAATTTCCATGTGAAATGATTGAAAGAAGTGTCCACGGGATGGTGCCTAAAGGACGCTTAGGTAGACAAATTGAAAAGAAATTATTTGTCTATGCTGGACCAGACCACAAGCACGAAGCTCAAAAACCAGAAGTTCTTGAGCTCAAATTCTAGGAGGATATAGAAAATGGCAACTAAGAAAGAAAGTGTCCAATTCTACGGAACTGGACGTAGAAAATCTTCAATCGCTAGAGTATATGTCGTCTCTGGAAAAGGCAAGATCACTGTTAACGGAAGGGATGTTAATGAATATATGCCTTACGCTACCTTAGTGATGGACCTCAAACAACCATTAGTGTTAACTGAAACCGAAGGCAAATATGATGTCGTCGCAGAAGTTAAAGGTGGTGGATTTACAGGTCAAGCCGGTGCAATTAGATTAGGCATTACTCGCGCGCTACTCGAAGCTGGGTGCGACCGCAAAACTTTAAAGGCTGCTGGTTTAGTTACCAGAGACTCTCGTAAGAAAGAGAGAAAGAAATACGGTCTTAAAGCTGCTAGAAGAGCACCACAATTCTCTAAGCGTTAATCTTTGTTTGATATCTTTGATATCAGAACTAAAAGAAAAGATTATAGGAAGTCCTCAAAAAACTTCCTTTTTCTTTTTGTTGAATAAATAAAATTACTATTGTATATTATTTAAGCGCGTATTTGGGCCTTTAGCTCAGTTGGTTAGAGCGCACCCCTGATAAGGGTGAGGTCGATGGTTCAAGTCCATTAAGGCCCACCAAATATGCAAAAAGCCCCACAAAGTAATGGGGTTTAATTATTTAAAGACTATAGGGACACTTAGTTCAGCGGGAGAACGCTTCCTTCACACGGAAGAGGTCACAAGTTCGATCCTTGTAGTGTCCACCAGAAGATATGCCGTCTTAGCTCAATTGGCAGAGCAACTGATTTGTAATCAGTAGGTTGTTGGTTCGATTCCGATAGACGGCACCACCTATTAAAACCCGCAAGTACATACGCTTGCGTTTTTATTAGGATAATATGCGGATATGGTGGAACTGGTAGACACGCAAGACTTAGAATCTTGTGAGGCGACTCGTGCAGGTTCGATTCCTGTTATCCGCACCAAAACTGTCGCATTAAAATCATTAAATATACATAAAAACGTTAATCTAACACCTAAAACGCATATTTTACATAAAAAACATGTCGCAATTTTGAGACAAAAAAGTAGTGGCAAAATCACCATTTCGAATGATTGGTGCATTTTGGTGCAAATTTTGGTGCGAGCCGTCTTTATATGTGCTATGATAAAAGCACAAAAAAGGAGATATTATGGCAATACCAGCAAATATTCAAACTATTTTAAATGATAGTGTAGTTGAAAGCGTAAGAGTGGAACTAAAAGAAGGATGGAATCCCGAAACAATATTGCACACTATTTGTGCTTTCGCTAATGATATAGATAATTTTTATGGTGGCTATATTATTATTGGTATTGATGATAAAGGTAATGTTTTGGGTCTTGATGTTAATAAATATGACTTTCTTCAAAAAGAAGTGGTTAGATATTGTAAAAAGTGTCTAGAACCATCTTACATTCCTGTTATTGATTTATTAGATTATCAAAATCAAAAAATCGTAGTGCTATGGTGTCCGGCAGGTAGCAATAAACCTTATAGATGCTACGAAAACGTTTATAAAGAAAAGAAAGATACCAGATACTTAACATATGTTAGAAAGGGGTCTTTAACCATTACTGCTTCTCGAGATGAGGAAATTGAACTTCAAAATATAGGAAGCTACGAGCCTTTTGATGACCGCGTTAATTATCATTATGGATTAGACGTTATTGATAGAGGAGTTGTTGAAGAATATTTGAAACTTTCAAATTCCTCCCTGCTCCTTGGTTTTAATGAAAGACCAACAACTGATATTCTTTTAGATTTAAAAGCGATTGGTGGCCCAAAAGAAGATTATCACCCTAAAAATATAGCGTTATTAATGTTTACTAAAAAACCAAGCAATTATATACCGTATTCATATATAGAATTAACAATCATTAAAAATGATTCTGGTGATGAAATAATTGAAAAAACATTCGATTCAGCTTTATTTAAACAATACTCAGATTGCATGGATTTTATTAGTAATAAAATTATAGAGAAGAAGACTATCAAAGTTGAAGGAGAATATAAATCAAAAACTGTTTTTAATTATTCTTTTGAGGTTTTAGAGGAAGTTATTGCTAATGCTATACTTCATAAGTCTTATCAAATGAATGAGCCAGTAAGTGTAAGAATTGAAACAAATAGAATTGAAGTAACAAGTATTCCTGGCTTTGATAGAACAATAAGCGACACATCTATTAAAGAATTAAAGCCTAGATCAAAAAGATACCAATACCGCCGTATTGCGGAGTTTTTAAAAGAATTAAATATTGTTGAAGCTAAAAACACTGGATATCCGACAATCATTAAAAAGAGTCTAGATAATAAATCAGTTTTGCCAATTATTGACATGAATAAAGAAAGAGATTATGTCACTGTAATCATTCCTATTAATGAGTATTTCGATGAAGAAAAATTATCTTTAAGGGATAAAATCATTAATGCTTTAAATGCATCACCAATGACAAAAACTGAACTATGCCGCTATTTGGGCTATGCAAGAGTGGTTAATTCTGTATCACATCAATTAACAAAACTTATTATTGATAATAAAGTTATTGAAATTAACAAAAAATACCATCTAAAATAGTTGGTGCATTTTGGTGCAAATTTTGGTGCATTTTAAATATGAATAACGAAGATAAAATAATTGCAAAACTCAAAGAAGAGAATGAATATCTTAAAAGTATTTTGCGAATGCACAATATCTCATTTGAAAAACCAAAGGAAATAAAACAATTCGGTTTTTCAGACAATGAAAAAATAAAAACATACATATCTTATTTCGCTGGTAGAGACGATATCTTTGCGTATGAATATTATTCAAAAGAAGGCAAAAGAGGTTTTTCTCCAGCTTGTCTGGGTATAAACAATTTAACAGGTTATTGTCCAAATACATGTAGTGAATGCGTTAACAAACAATATATCGGTATAACAGAAAAGCGAGGCCATTAGAAATGCGCTTCATAAGAAAATAGATTTATTGCGTTTCTCTAATTTAGGTATCTAAACATATGACCATTACATTTCTTATAAGTGTCATTTAATACATCTCTAATAGAGTGATAATCAATATGTAATTCTTTACTAGCTTTTCTTATCGAGGGATAGACTTTGATGATATCCCCTTTTTCATCTACTTCAGTGATTGGGATCGCTACTTTGGAAGTAGATGATTTTTCATATGGCTCTATATGAGTAGGGATATCATCAAAAGGATATCTTCTCCACATATAGTTAAAAGCAGTCTTTCGTTCTCCTTTAAGACATTTATCAATACTTCTTATA
>CACXNV010000009.1 GCA_902769185.1 uncultured Erysipelotrichaceae bacterium
TCTATATGAGTAGGGATATCATCAAAAGGATATCTTCTCCACATATAGTTAAAAGCAGTCTTTCGTTCTCCTTTAAGACATTTATCAATACTTCTTATATAAGCATGTCGAGATTTACATGCCTCTCTAGCGGAATCATATATACGAAATAAAGTTCCATCTTTTCTATACGCTACAACTTTATAGTTACGTTTGTATCTACCCATATATACGTAAATATAACCCTGTCGCGTATAGGCATTACCTAGGTGTCACACAGGGATTTTTTATTTTATGAAAAATCGTAACAAAAAAGTATTGACAGGATGAGAATATTTTTCAGTTTTTCTTCAAAAATAGGGTAAATTTCAGGATTGCAATTTTACATATACAAAGTATATGTAATTAGCACTCTACACGCACGAGTGCTTGCAAGAAGAAGAAGAAGAAGATATGCTATAGCTATGAATTAATAAGAAATCCGTATAACGGATAGACTCCCCTGGTCAAGGAGTCTAGGAGTAGAAGGATTTCCGAAAAAATTCTATTAAGGACGAGCTCATTAGTTACTTAGAACAACGGTGCACATTGCTCTAAAAATAAAAATAGTTCTCCTTAATGTCACTACTTAGGTTTTATTGCCTAATAAGTGACTACAACATGATAATCGGATTCTTGAAGTGGACTAGGAAACTTCAATGCTTATTTGATTATCAGATTGTTCATATCCCTCACGGCTATAAATTTATGGAAAACGTAGTCGGAGGATTTAAGGAAAGGAGAAATATTAAATATGAACAAATTATTTACAAAGATTGCTGGCTTAACGTTAGGCTTAGCCATGGCAATCGGAGTGGGTGTTGCTGTTGGAAGCAAAGGTAGTGACGCTAAAGTGGCGAGTGCTGCTGACGAAACACTTACTTTCAAGGATAAGTATAATGCAAATACTAACTTGAATGGTGTCACCGTACAAGGCACCAACATCAGTGCGAAATTTGAAACAAATGGCGGAAACACTGCCCCGCAATATTACACAAATGGATATGCTGTACGTTTTTATCAAAAAAATAAAATGACAGTTAAAGCTGGTACAAACACAATGACTTCTATTGTCATAGGTTTTGGGTCAAGTGATGGTTCATTGGCTATTTCCTCGGATGTAGGCACTTATTCAAATGGAACGTGGACAGGTAGTGCGACATCTGTTGCATTTACTTGCGCTACTGGATCTGGCAATAGAAGAATTGCATCTGTGACTGTAACATATTCTGGTGGCGGAGCTACTACCTATACTGTTTCTTATGATAAAAATGATAGTGGTGCCGGCGGTACTATGACAGACACTAAATCTCCATATTCATCTGGAGCAACTGTAACAGTTTTAGCTAATAATTTTACAGCGCCTTCTGGGCATATATTTGACCATTGGGATACCAAATCAGATGATAGTGGAACTGATTATAATGCCGATGATACATTCACCATTTCCGACAATACCACTCTTTATGCCCAATGGGCCACAGCATTTAATGTTACTTATGTTTCTGGTGAACATAGTAGTAGCGCAAATCATGTAGTCCCAGTTAAATCTGGTTCTACACATAGCTTAATATCTTTTGCCGAATCAGGATTTGAAGCTGATTCTGGTTGGGCATTTAAAGCATGGAGTATTAATAGTGTTGAAAGAGCCCCAGACTATGAAATCACCGTAAACGCAGCCGTTACCGTTACTGCTATTTATGAGGAAATTATAGGATATACTCTTGTTACTGATGCTTCTACATTGGTTGCTGGCACAACATTTATTTTACTTCATGAAAGCGATTCTAAAGCTGCAGGAACATATAGCAATGGTATTTTTCCGCTTGTAAGTGCATCTGTATCTAACAATGTTGCAACAAGTGAAAATGCAACAGTATTTACTCTTGGTGGTTCATCAGGAGCTTGGACTATTAAGTTTGGGAATAATTATTTGGGCAAAACTAGTTCAAGTGGTACTGGATTAGAAAACAACAATTCTGTTACTACTGGTTATCATTGGACAATCAACATTGCTGATGGAAAAGCAACAATGAAGACAGAAAGTAGCGGAAGCAGAGCTTTTGCTTATAATCTTAATTCTGGTGGAACTGATAGATTTGGTGCATATACACCAAGTAGCACTTATACTTTACCAAGAATGTTCGCAATAATTCCAATTTCCGGTCACAATATTACATTTAATGAAAATGCAGGCGGAGATACTGTTACTAACATGCCTTCGACATTAACTAATAAGTCAGGAACAGTTTCATTAGATGGCTTAAACGAGCCGAGTAGAGACAATTACGTATTCCAAGGTTGGTCGTTAACTTCTTCTGGCGCAGTAGTAGAAAGCGTTACAGTTGGTGATAGTGATGTTGAAGTATTTGCTATTTGGGCTGTTGCGCCTACACCAGTTGCTACTGCAAAAAGATGTTATTCATTAGTGACTTCTACCGATGGCTTGGTTGCTACTGCAAAATACATTATCGTCGGTCGTACAGCTTCTCAACCTTATAGTTATTACGCTTTATCAACCACTCAAAACGGAAACAACCGTGGGCAAGAATCTATTGATCTTTCTGGAACTGTTGCGCCAATTACTAGCGATGGTGTTCAAGTTATTACTTTGGGTGGTTCATCAGGAGCTTGGACATTCGGGGTTTCAGGTGGTTATTTGTATGCTGCTTCAGATAGTAAAAATTATTTGAGGACTCAAGAAACAAATGATGCTAATGGTCAATGGGCAATTAGTATTACTTCTGAAGGCGTTGTTACTGCAACAGCTCAAGGAAGCAACTCACATAACCTTCTCCAATATAATAGTTCAAGTGGTATATTTTCTGCTTATGGTAGTGCTCAACAAGATGTTTTCTTGTATAGATTGGATTTTGGAGAAACATTATTAGGAAATATTACTTGTAGTGGTTCAGGAAGCCATACATTACCAAACAATTGGTCTTGGAATACTGATTTGCAAGGTGTTTATAACGATTTACCAGCTGGTGAAAAGACCACATTAGCAAGTGCATCAAGTGCTGGCTTAGCAAGATATGACTACATTGTAGGAAAATATAATCCAAATGGATTAACAGATTCAACAAAAACCGATTATGTTCATTTTATAACCGGTAGAACTGTATCACCTATTGGCAATTCTAGAATAATTCTTGATGTTTTGAATGTGAAAAGATCATCAGCTGCAATTATTATCATTGCAATTTCTGCAGTGAGTTTAGCCTCTATCGGTGGATACTTCTTATTCAGAAAGAAGAAAGAAGACTAATAGATAAATATATTTCTATTTATTAAATCTATATAAAGAAATAGGAATGTCCTATAGGTGACCTCTATAGGGCACTCCTTTTCTTGTTATCCTTATATATATTTATTTATATATGCGCGTACATAAATATATTAATGATATATATAAATACTTTGTATTTATAAAAAGCACCCCTTATAGATATATGTTGTTTATCATTCTTTTCTTTATTAATATAAAGTAAAGAGTGGACCTAATATTAATAGACTCTTCTGGTCAATTAGTCTAATTAAAGATAAGTATCACTCTTACTCTATATAAGTAGAAATATAGATAATTATTATTAAGAGAATATCGATGCATAATATTCTAATAAATAAATAATTATTAGATTTTCTCCTTAATAGAGGTGTCGACATCTTTATCTTTTATATTACCTATATATAAGGATAGATACGTTGTCGACCACAACATGTTAGTCAACATTAAATAGGGTGAATAGGAACTCTATATAATTATTGACTTAACTTAGTTGTTCATATACCTCACGGTCTTAAATTACTTTTTACTATTGAAAACGAGACCGGAGGACAAAGAAAGGAGAAAAATAAATATGAACAAATTATTTACAAAGATTGCTGGCTTAACGTTAGGCTTAGCCATGGCAATCGGAGTAGGTGTCGCACTTGGAAGTAAGAGTAGTGATGTGAAAGCTGTGGAAGCTGCAGTAACAGCTGCTGGTGGTATAAATTTTAAAACAGGATCTGTTACAGCAAGCAATACAGGAACAACGATTAATGGTGGAACTATGGATGTAACTACCATCGGAACACAAACTAATTCGGGTTATTACAATTCAAAAGTAACTGCTGCCACAAATTCTTATTATTCTGCTAGCGGCGGCGTTGGCGGAATAAGAGTTGGAAAATCTAGTGGCGCAGGAACCATTAAGTTTACATTAACAACAGCAGTTACTGATGCGGTTCGTGTAGATGTTGAGTCATACCAAACAGCTGCAAATGCAACTAAAACTCTATGGGTAGATGAATCATCGACTGATGCTGTTACTCCTAGCGATTCAACTGCAACAATATATGAGTTTGATTTAAGTTCTGTGGCGTCACTTACAACGATTACAATTAAGACATCATCCCAATTATGGGTTAAGAGTTTTAAATTATATGTTGGTAGGGGAAGCAGCGGACCAGCAACAAGCGGAACTGCAACCTTTACACCGACATCAGCATCTGCCGCAACCATTGGTGGCACTTATCCAACCGATGCGTCTGTTATTTTTTCTAATACATATACTTCTACCTACACACAGATGACTAGTGGTAATTATCAAACTTACACTATCAAAAAATTTGGCGGAAAGAAATTGACTAGTATAAAGCCTTCTATTAAAAGGAACTCTGGTGGTGGCGGAACAGGTAATATAACCGTGAAAAACGGGACAACCACTTTAGTGAATGAGAGAGCTTTTACAAAAACAAGTATTGATAAGGATAATTTTAAAGATTATGAGATTTTAGGCAGCTCAGAAACGCTTTGTATTACGGGAAATAATGATTTAATTGTCATTGTTAAAGCCACAGAAAATTCTCTTCACTGCAATAAGCTATCTATCACATGGGAAAATTCTGATTCAATTACATCTTTAGCAGTAACCAATCCTAAAGTTAGTTTTACTGTTGGTCAACCATTTACCCACGTAAAAGATAATACAACAGTAGTTACTGCTACATACGCGACTGCTGGTGCTACAACAGTTAGTAGTGGTTTTACTTATACTTTAGGCGGCACAGCTGTTACTACTAGTTACACAATGGCAAAAGCAGACAATGGTAAAACTGTTGTAGTGACTTATACTGATGCAAATGGATTATCAAAAGCTGCTGACGGGTATGCTATTAGTGTTGATTATGAAGCACTAGATTCTGATCATTTGACCATGACAACAGGTCCAGTTAATGTTTCTTTAAGTGATGGAACAGTACAACTATCAGCTAGTGTAACCAACCCTAAAGCTGATCCAACAATTACATGGAGCAGTGGTGATACTGATAAAGCAACAGTCAATAGTTCTGGCTTGGTAACACTTAAAGCTGCTGGCTCTGTAGTTATTACAGCTTCAGGCGCAAATAGTGTTTCTAAAACATGTACTGTTGTTATTTCGGCAACCCCATCAGTTACATTAGATGTTACGACTATTTCAAATAAATACACTGGTGATCCGGATGTAACGATCACGCCTGATCCTAAGAATATTCCTAATGACGCTGTTTACATTTGGAGTTCTACAAACAATAATGTTGCTACTGTTACTAAGGGAACAGGTAATGTTGGTATTGTTCACTTTGAAGGAACAAGCTCACAAAACGAAAGTATCACATTAACTATTAAGAATGCTGCTGAAACAGAAACTTTATGTTCTGCTTCTGCAACCTTAAGCAATATTACAAAATCTGAGGTTCTTGATTTAACTTTAAGTGAATCAGCACATACATTGTATGATGGCAAATTTGTCAACTCATTTACATTGACCGCGACAATCGATGATGAAGATGTCATTGGTAATGCAAATAAAAACATTACTTGGACTAGTAGTGATCCAACAATTGCCGATGTTGATAACGGAGAGGTTGTTGTTCTAGGTGAGGGAGGAGATAACGAAAACCCAGTTACAGTTACTATTACTGCAACAAGCACTTACTCTCCTTCTATCTCTAAAACATGTACTGTTACAGTTCTTCATGATACCGTAAACAAAATTACTTGGAATGGTAAAACTACACCTGCTAGTTTCTACACAGGAGACGTTCTTGAAGATGTCTCAAACTGGACATTTGACGCTGAATGGACTAGTGGCGGAAAAGAAAACGGTTTATCATGGGGCACAGGTTCTAATGTTGTACATTTAAACAAATGCGCAGTCGGAGTTAATCCAACTCCTGAAACTGATAATCCATTAGACACAGATTATGAAGTTGTTATTGGAGATAACAATAAGAGATTAGTACCATTCTATGGTGAATTTGCTGCCACAGCAAAAACTATGAATGTCAATCAATCTGCTGTTTCAGACATTGAGATTTCACTTGACGATCGCATCGTTAATAATGAATTAGATATGTATGATACAGAAGAATTAACATTAGATTACACTGTTACTTATGTTGGTAACGTAAACGATGGAGTTGATGTTGATGTATCTGATGACGGAAAACTAATTTATGTTGATAATGGCACTGATGGTCATGGAAACGGTACAATTACTATTTCTGGATATCCATGCAATAGTGTTACCTTAACTCTTACAAGTAAGGAGGATAGTAGTGTTGAAGAAACAATTACTATTCATATTGAAGAAGATGAAGTTCAATCATTATCTTGGACAGGAAGCGGAGTTAGTGATGTTTTAGAATATGAATCAAACACAAACACTCTTGGACAAGTTTTAGATTCATCAAATTGGACATTTACTGCAACTTGGATTAAAAAAGTTGAAAGCGATTTAACTGTGGGTTCAGGCGCTGATAATGTCAACTTAGGAATCTTTAATACAAATGAACCATCTGCTTATAGTGAAGGAACTGCATATAATGCCTCGAGCATATTAGATATTGAATTAAATGGAAAATATCTAGTTGCGTTCTATAAAGGCGTTAGAGCATCAGAAACAATTAAGTTAAACATTGTAAAGACATTAGACACTATTAGTAAACCAGCTTCTTCAGCTCGAACTTATTCTTGGGTCGAGGAAGATGCTACACCTGATTTTTCAAAAGGTGATACTTCTGTTAACTTAAACGGCGTTACTTGGACTAAAAATACTCAAAGTCAAGATATTATTACCGCCGGAACTAAAGCAGTAAGATACAATCAAATTGGAAGAAGTAGCGCACCAGAAACTTTAACACTTACTACTAGTGGTATTAGTGGAACAATTACAAAAATTACAATTGATTGTTTTAGAGGAGCTAGTACAAATAGCAAAGTGAGTGCTACCGTTGGTGGTGATGAATTTATGGCGCCATCTAACATTCCAGCGCAATCCAGTAATATTGGTGGCGAAGTTTCTGCAACCGGTTCTAAATCTGGAACAATTGTTATTACTTTAGAAGGTAAAGGAAGTTCTGGCGCTCAGGTTGCAATTCATTCAATTGAGATTGAATACACTACAACAGTAAATACTCCTATTTCTAATGATGAAAATCATAAAGAAGCACAATTCGCGGTCGTTGAATTTGCTCAGTATATGAACGAACAAATGAATGGCAAAAATGTTTGTACTGGCACAAGCGCTCAACGTGATGCCGCTTGGGCAAACGTCAAAGCAAAGTACAATGCTTTGTTTGGTCCAGAAAGAACTAGCACATTTGATGATACTGAATTAAATTGGGCTAAAGATTTATTGACCAATGCTCACGCCGAATGGAATGAAATTCATGATTCTGATCAAAAATACTGTTTAGAAAGAGCGTTGGCAACTTATGAATTCTGTGTTGCCCATTATTATTCTAATGATGCATTTATGAGTGGAGTTAGAACTTTATCTAGTAATAGTGGAGCTTATCTTAATACGGTGCTTAATACGAAAAACACCTCTGCGGTAATTATTATTGTAGTTATCTCTGCAATTAGTGTTGCGGCTATAGGCGGATACTTCTTATTCCGTAAGAAGAAAGAAAAATAATATAAACTGACCAATTATATTATGAACTAGGAAAAAGGAATATTTTATGTAAATATACATAAAATTTCCTTCTTCCTTAAAAGTCATTACAAGTTAGTGATCTTTAATGAAGAAATGTTTTTCGTAATTTATAATATTAGTAACGTTTTAATTTAAATAGTAAGTTGAACATTTTTTGGAGAATTTATGAGCAAAAAAGATACCGTTAACAATTTTGATAAGAAAGTTGTTCTTTATGTCGATATTCTAGGATTTAAAAATAAAGTCAAAAAAAGTATTCAGGATATTGAAACATTTAATAACATTAAAAATGCTTTAATGTATATATACAATGTTCAAAGTGAAAATAGATATGGGGTACTTAATGGCAAACAACTTAATATTCAAATTTCTATTTTTTCAGACAACATTATTTATTCTCAACCATTAAAAAACGATGGGGCTTTATTTTATACCGTTGTATCAGCATATTATCTTTCAACTGAATTAACATTACTTGGCTTTCTATTTAGAGGGGCAATTATAATTGGTGATTTATATCACGATGAAAAAATAGTGTTTGGTCCAGCGCTCGGGAAAGCGGTGGAATTAGAAAAAGACGCCGTTTATCCAAGAATCATTTTAAGAAAAGAAGATTATGAATATCAAATCAAAAACCCTTCTAATAGTAATACCAGCGAGGACGAAAAAAAATACTTAGATTATTTTCTTAAAAAAGATGATGATGGATTTTATCATATAGATTTTTTATCCAAAATTCATGATTACGACGACAAAGCAACTTATATAGAGGTCTTAAAGAAAATTAAAAAAATTATAGAAGATGGATTAACTATTACTGACGACCATATTAGAGCTAAGTACCTTTGGTTAATGAATCAATATAATTCGTTATTTGATTCGGATATGCCTGTTGAGGCACCGAGTAAAATATTATTTTAGTAAAGTACTTGCTACCATTAACAATATTGTCCCATCAATATTAACATTTGCTTTTCTTATAATAGATTATTGATTGTGAGATCTTTTTGTTTAATTAGTACAACATTATTTATAAAATAAAACTATATGAATAATTCGTTTGCGGAAAGCATTAGTACTAGTTATTTAAACATTCTTCTTTCTAAAACACACCGAATCGATACTTCTGATATTCATAGAGGTGAAAAGGGCATGTGTTGGGATGGAAGTCTAATTGTTTTTGATGATAAAGGCACTAACAAAAGAAACATTTATGGCAAGATTCCTATTCAAATAAAATCAATCCATTCTTCATGCAAAAGCAATAAATTTTCTGTAAGAAAAGATGATTTGTTGAGTTATCAGAAAGAGGGCTGGCTTTTATATTTTTACATCAAGTTAGACAACAATGATAATGTTTCTATCTTTTATTTACCATTACAATTACTGGATATTACAAATATGCTGAAAAAGTTCGGCGATAAGAACACAAAGAGTTTTGTGTTTAAGCCGTTTCCTTGTGAAAAAGACGAAATTGTTTCGCTTATGACAAGCTTTATCGATGAAAGAAATAGACATATGCAATTAATACCAAATGTTGCTTCCACTGATGATTTAGTAAAAATTAAAGGGAAAGACGTTAAATTGTTTTTTGATACAAAAATCAAAAGGAATGCTACTATCACAGAACTAGTTAAGGCTATTAATAATCAAAATCCATATATTAGATATCATTCAGAAGATATTAATATTGATTTTCCTGTAGATAGAATTGGGTTTATCAAAGAATTATCTTTACCAACCAGAAAGTCTATCGGTGTGAATAATAAAATATATTTTAGCAACTTAATTTTAAGTAGTGATGGAAATACATTTAGTTTATCTTATAAAAATATTTTCAAGCTCTGCTTTGTTAATAATAAGATAACAATTAATTTCAAAATTGAAGGCGATTATAGAGATAGATTAAACCTTGTATCATTTATTCATGATTTGGCAGAAAGCAAATGTTTTAGTGTTGATAAAACTGTTATTAATATTACAGAAGAAAATGCTAAAGAACTTAGCAAAAAAGTTGATAAGTTTTATAGGTTATATATAAAACTAGAATCATTATTAAAATTTCTTCATATTTTTAAGGAACCTGTTTTTGATACAAGCCTTGATGAGGATGCCAAAACAGTTATCACGCTTTATGATTCATTTATCAACAATAAAAAATGTCAACTTAACACACAAAATAATAGTGGGTTTGCAACGATTAAATTTTTAGGCTTAAGTGTATATGTTCCATACATGAAGGTTGATGATGGTTTTGTTCTTCTCGATTGGACTAAATTAAAATTAAACGCAAAAGCTGGAGATGAAGAACTTACTATTTCTATATATTATCTATTATCAACATTTAGCAATAATCCTTTCGAATATATTGATAATATTGATTTTAATTCTCTTGCTAACGAGTTGTTTGCTGCTAACATTAATAAGGATATGAAGGAATCAATTATTATAATTTTAAATAATATGATTAGTTACTATGAAAAAACAAAGATGAAACATATTATCAATACTGCTCGTGATATTGCAAATAGACTAATTGATATGTTTCCACAAGAAAAAAACAAGATTGAAAAACTATTTGATTGAGTTGGTTAGATAACCTTGCATTAACCTTGGAAAGATATACTTTATTAAACTTTTAACATATGTTAATATTCACATATGATTGATAAATTAGATATTTTATTTAGCAAAGTGTTTTGTCGTATGAGACACAAAACACAACTTTTTAATGGATCTGCTGATGACCATTATCATACAAGACTTCAACACACGATTGAAGTTGAAGATATTGCTTTAAAAATGGCGTCTAAGATAATGGCAAAATATAGTGATGTAGCCTTAGATTTAAATAAAATTAGTAAAATTGCATTACTACATGATATTGGTCATACACCTTTTGGACACGCCGGAGAAAGAGCACTTCATGAAATTGTTTCTGGCAAGTGTTGCCATCAATACGATTTGCCAAATTTTAGAAGCGCTAAATTGACAATTGGATTTAAACATAATCTGAATTCTGGGCTTTTATATTCTGAAGCAACTACTTTTTCAAATATTGATCTAGATGTGCTTGACGGGATTGTTAAACATACAAAATTAACACAAGGTAAAAGAAGCAAATTAGATTATGGGTTCGAATATATATTTTCAAATAGAAATGGCAATTACAAAATCAAAGAACCCGCTACTTCGGAGGGGCTGATTGTTGCTTTTGCTGACGAAATAGCGCAAGTCTGTTCAGATTATCTAGATATATCTCTAGATGCCGAAAGTCATAAAGGTATTGCTGTTTTTGATTGTCCTCCATTTAATAATATTTTTGTAGCATCTTCTGAAAAAAGAGTTATTGCTAAAACGGTTGCGAATTATCTCATTGATTTATTTGCAAAGTGTTATGTTCCTAATATTAATTTAAGAAAGATTAAAAGATCTGCTTTTGGAATTCAAATTAATGATTTTGATATAGCGAGGTCTGATTATATTAGTAAAAATAGAAGAATTGCCAATTATGATAAAAAGAAGAAAAAGGTGATTAAAACCCTCTATTCAGTTTTTTATCACTACCCAAACGAAATGAATAACGATTTTTTTGGCGATTTTTCATTTAGAGTTAAAAGAATCAAACTTATTACTGATTTCGTTGTTAATGAGGCTGCATTTAGCACATCTTGCAAAAGCGATATTTTAAATTATATTCAGTATGTTAGTGTAATTGTTTTTAGTAAGACTCCAAAAGTATCGAAATCAAGATTAAAAGATTACCGCTCCATATTGAAATTGTATAATCGTTCAATAGCGGTTTATATTTCTAAAATGACTGATAATTATGCTGATCATAAATATCAAAAATATAAAAGAAAATACAAAAAATTATTGACATTGTTTAAGGACTAATTAAAATTAAAGTATCAAAAAAGAAGAGCTTAGTTGTTCTGCAATTGAATCTCAGAAATGAGATTTTTTTGTATCATAAATCTTTGGCAAATCTCTATATTATTGCTATTTTCTCCGCAGAATACAAAATTATTGGATTTAAAGGAGCAAATATACAATTAATGATGCTTTAAAGAAATAGCAAATGCTTATTTGTGTCTGTAAATTATAAAAAATCGTATAAAAATATGGAAAAACAGTTAAAATACAAACAGAATCAGTTCTTATTTAAACTGGAACATTTAGTCTTTTGAAACTATGTTTGTGACTCACGAATCTATTAAACCATTTATAGATAATAATTCTTCTATATTGATATTAGGATCTTTCCCTAGCGTTAAATCTAGAGAAGAATTTTATTATGCACATAAAAGTAATAGTTCTAGACAGTGCAGTAACAGCGAATTATTGGAAAACCCGATTTTTTGGTATAAAAATAGATTGGAAAACCCGATATTTTTATATAAAATATTATTAGAAAACCCGATATAATGGAGAATTAAACTATGTTTAAAAGAAAAATCCAAACCGAATTAGAAAAATACTTTACGAATAAGGAAGAACAAAAAATTCTAATTATTTATGGTGCTAGACAAGTAGGAAAGAGTTATATTATCAGAAATACAGCAAAATCATTTTTCAAGAATTATGCTGAAATAGATTTAAAAGATGACTATGAGACAAATAAATTGTTTTCAAATGTCCAAACAACAAAAGATTTTTATACATTAGTAAGCTCTCTTTTTGGCGATCTTAATAATAGCGATGACACAATTATATTTCTTGATGAGATTCAGTTTTATCCACATCTTATGACCTTACTCAAACCTCTTGCTAAAGAGAGAAAATATCGCTATATCGTAAGTGGCTCTTTATTAGGTATCACCTTAAGACATTCTTTTATTCCAATGGGATCTATAACTGAAAAAAGAATGTTCCCAATGGATTTTGAAGAATTTTTATGGGCCAACAATTACGGAGAAAGTGCTATTGAGGAATTGAAGGATTGTTTTCTTAATCTAAAGGAAGTTAATCAAAGTGTTCATGAATACACCTTAAGATTATTTCAAGATTATCTTTTAAGTGGTGGGCTACCTGATGCAGTTAATGAATATATTATTAATCAAAATGTTTCCAAGATGAGACAAGTTCAAAACGAGATTCATACTTATTATAAGGATGATTGCTCTAAATATGATGAAGAGCATAATCTCAAAATTAGAAGAATATTTGATTTGCTGCCATCTAATATGGCGAATAAAGTAAAACGTATTCAGTTTAAAAGTATTGAAGGAAAAGATGATTCTAACTTAGATAAATACGAAGATGAGTTTGATTATTTGTTTGATTCAGGAATATCTCTTCCTTCTAGAGCGGTATCAAATCCTGTTTTCCCATTGGTGCAAAGCAAAAGCAAAAATTTAATTAAGGCATACTTCAATGATGTTGGTTTGTTAACTGGTATCTTATATAGAAATAATGTGTTTGCGGTATTGAATAAAGATAGCGGAATTAATTTAGGTTCAGTATATGAAACCGCTGCCGCAATGGAATTAATAGCGCACGGACATGAATTATATTATTTCGATAGTAAGAAAGTTGGAGAAGTTGATTTCTTGATAAATAATTACGATAGTTTATCGATTGTGCCGATTGAGATAAAGTCTGGTAACGACCAAAATAACTTTAGAGCTATCCCAAAATTAGTGGATCCAAATGGTAATTATAAACTTTCATATGGTTATATATTTGGAAATAAAAATATAGTTAAAAAAGATGGTAATCTCATCACGCTTCCTATTTATATGATTATGTTTTTATAATCAATGGAGAGACTAATTATGACAAAAGAAAAGCATAGTGAAATTTTTAAAAGAATTAACAATATTTATGAAGGCCTTAACGATAAAAAGATATCTTACGATAAAGCAGAAGTTGAGATAGTAAAGTTGAATAACTACTATTTATCAGAATTTAAGAAGGTATTAAAGTTAAACAAATTATCTGATAGAACTATCAATAGAACGATTAATTCTATAGATTTCTTTGTTAACACTTATTTATGTTATCGATTTGCTAATACCATTTATAAAGGTTATGAGTCTTATCACGATTTCTTTACTTATTTTCTAATTTATAAATGTATCGGCTCTAATAGTGTTTCCACTGTTAAAGAACATATCTCTTCATTTAAAAAGTTTTATAAATTCATGTATGAAAATGGATATATTAGTGAACTAGATTACATAGATAATGAAAATATAATTAAAAATACTAAAGATGAATGGATTGAGATTGCTCAAAATTATAATGACTATTTAGATAACGGAATGTATGAAGATATGAGTTTTGATGATTATCTAGATGATTTAAATGAGGACAACAGCAATGATTAGCAAAGAAGACTGGAAAGTTTATCAAACCCACATAGTTGATTGGCAAGAGAATTATATAGAGCATCTTCTAGATGAGTATAGCTCGATTATCAAAGAAAAATCATATCCTTCTAAAAGATTTTGGAGATTAATTAATAAAATTAATAAAGATAAAAAGCATCTTGGAGTTATAGTTACTCTTTCTAAGAAAGACGCAATAGATCAAATAGTGTCTTTATTATTAGAAGAAGTGATAACCGTTGATGAATTAAAAGTGTTTTCAAGCGAACTGCAATTGGAAGTTAAAAATCGAATCAGAAAATAATTACAACTTGCTTATATATTTTTTTCCAAATTGGTTGTAATAAATAAAGAATAACTTCTTATCTAAATTGAAAAACCTTAGATAGCAAGAGCATTGTTCATCGCTACTAATTTCTTTTAAACTTATATGAGAAATAATATATTCAAAGTGGTCCTCCATGGTTGGTTGAGGATATTTTTCATAAAGACGCTTAACAAAGTGTGAGCTCGTGTAGTAATAGTGGTTTCTATTAATTCCTTTAGAATATCTATCTATTTCCTCATCACTCATTTTGGAGAAATCCATTAGTGGTGGTAGTTTATCTTTTACTTTATCTTTATATTGATAATAAAGTGATTTATCGTCTTCTTCTATTTCTTTATCATAATAATTTGATAGTAGATAATATCCCATTTCTTCATAAGGAGATATATAAGAGTCACCTTTCTTAGATAAAGGATTTTTATATAACGTATCATTAAAGAATTCATATCTAGATAACGTTAAAACATCAGGAACGTTATAATAACAACCATAAAAGAAATGAATGTTTTTCTTCGCAGTAGATAATCTAGCGACTATAGATTTATTATTTGTTAAAGATAATTTAATATCGCTTATGTCATTTAAATATGAACGGGCGATATATGGCTTAATGCCTTCTAATAGGAGAGTTTCATAAATGGATGCTTTAAATTCTTGAAGTGGGCATTTCTTAAAATCTTTGACTTTAGAAATACTTATCCAAGAAAATAGTGTATTAAAAAACATTATATTTTGTTGCCTATCTTTAGTGATGATATCAGCGTAAAAATGGTTTTCTTTTGGACAATCATTTTCTAATGGTAATAATGTTAGTCCTAATTTATCACATAATTTTCTTGTTAAAGATATTTCGATATCCATATATCAATATTATCAGCTTATTAAAGATATTGTTGAAGAAGTTGAATATTATTATCGGACAAGCGAATGATATTTAAATGTCATTAAATGAAAACATTAGGATAATATATTGTAAAAAAATGATTAAATGCTTAAAAGAATACAAAAGATAGTACAAAAGATTATACAATTTAAGAGAATTATTTTTGAAAAAACCAAACTAATGTTTATGGCAGTTTGGCAAAAATTATTTTCCAAAGAATTATAAGAAAGAAAAAGAAATAAATATATGGGTGAATATCAACATATAACTCATGAATCTATAGAACCATTTATTAATGATGATTCTAAAGTATTAATACTTGGTTCTTTTCCTAGTGTGAAAACTAGAGAGGTAGGGTTTTATTACGGACATCCTCAAAATAGATTCTATAAAGTGATATCTAATATATTTAAAGAAGAATTACCAACATCTATAGAGTCTAAGAAAGAATTATTAAATAAACATCATATCGCTTTATATGATGTAATTTATTCTTGCGACATCTCTAATAGTGAGGATTCCTCTATTAGGAATGTCACCCCTATAGATATTAAAGAATTGTTACTTAAATTCCCTAATATAAATAGAATTATTGTTAATGGTAATAAGGCTAAAGAATTATTTAATAAATATCTTTTAAAAGATATAGATACTCAAAATATAGATATATATTATGCACCTTCTACATCTCCAGCGAATGCAAAAATGTCATTAGATGTATTGGTGGAAATATATAAACAATTCATTATATAGATAATCGTTTGTGGAATTTCTAATTTATATTAAATAAAATATAAAAGACTTGAAGAAGGCGAGTGGAAGATGATTTATGTAGATTTTAACGGAAGATGCGGTGATCAATTTTTTCAGTATGCCTTTGCGAGAAAAATTCAACTTAAAATATTAGATCAAAATCCGTTGCAGTTTAATTTCTATAATCAAGAAAGATGGAGAAAAAAATTAAACGATAATTCTTTTAGAAACGATTTGCAGTTCTTTAATGTTGCTGATAACAATTCTTTTATAAATGAACAAACCAATTTTGAAAGACTATCGGCAAAAAAACAAAGGAAACTTTTTAAAAAATATATTTTTATAAAAAAAGTTGTCTTTAGAACCAAACTTAAATTTTTAGCTAAACACTATCAAAAAAAGATTCAAAAGAATGGTATTTATTATGATGATGAATATTTTGAACTATATGCTTTTCCAAAAAAGAATGTTGATGTTTTCATAAGAGGTTATTTTGAAAATTATAAATATTACTACAACGATGATGTATTAAGAATTGCACTTGCTAATGAATTGACACCTAAGAAACTCACGCTTTCAAAAGAAGATAGTTTGTTTAACTATATATTAAGTCATGAATGCGTTTGTGTTTCTTTGCGTTCGTGGGACGAAGTCAAAGGAAATGAGGATACATTTGCTTCAAGAATGGTGTGTGGTGAAGAGTATTATAAATCTGCTTTAGAAAAGATGAATAGCTTTCATCCAGAAGCGACATTTATTATATTCTCAGACAACATTGAATGGGCAAAGAAGGTTATTGGTGACAAATATCCTGCTTTATATGAAAGCGGAAAAAACACAATTTGTGAAAAGATAGTTTTAATGAGCAGTTGTAAGCATTTTGTTATTGCGAATAGTTCTTTTTCTTGGTGGACACAATATCTTTCTAATGGTCCTGACAAAGTTGTAATATCACCTAGCCGATGGTATACGGATAAAGATGACAACAGAGTAATAAATCCCGACTGGATTATTATTAAAGCATAAGGCATTTCTAATTTATATGGAATTGATTTTAAAATGTCTTTAATATACGTATAATAAATTGCAATCACTATGGGAAACAAGAAAAGCACAGTAGTAAAAGGGTTTGTTTGGAGTTTAAGCGAAAAACTTTTAATTCAAATTGTAGCTTTTATTGTTGGCATTATTTTAGCTAGAAAACTTGGTCCTCAAGCATATGGCGTTGTAGCGATGGTGTCGGTTATTATTACCATTATTACCGTTGTTACAAACTTATACACCGGAACATACTTAATGCGAAAAAAAGAAATTGATTCGGTAGATTTAAATACCCATTTTTATTTTTGTTTAACGGTCAATTTTGTTTGCTACTTAGTTTTGTTTTTTATTGCCCCATTAATTGCTAATTTCTACGCAATCCCAGAGATAACTAATTTATTAAGAGTGATGGGAGTAATTTTTATTTCCTCATCTTTTTCTGGTGTTAAGTTAATTCTTGTTGTAAGAAATTATGAATATAAAAAACTTTTCTTTGCTAGTTTGTTTGGTACAGTTGTTGCTGGTGTTGTTGGTATTGCTTTAGCATATGCTGGATTTGGCCCTTGGGCACTTGTTGCTCAACACTGTCTAGATGAAGTTATTGATACAATTATATTGTGGATTGTTATCAAATGGAGACCAAGATTAGAGTTCTCTTTTAAAAAACTCAAGGAGATGGCTAAATTTGGTTTGCCATTATGGCTTTTTGGTATACTTGATTCTTTATCAACAAGACTTCAATCATTGATAATAGGAAAAAAATATTCATCAGAAGATCTTGCTTATTACAATAAGGGCGAATCTTTTCCGGTAATGATTGAGACTAATGCCACATCATCTTTGAATAATGTTTTATTAAGAAGAATCTCTGAAGAACAAGATAACAAAGAACGGGTTAAAGAATTATTAAATAAAATTACCAAAATTTGTCTGTATATAGCTTTTCCTGCAATGATAGGACTAGCGGCTGTTTCTACTAATGTAATTCTTGTTTTGCTGGGCAAAGATTGGCTAAGCAGTGTTATCTTCATGCAAATCTTTTGTATTGCATTAGCATTTAAACCATTAGAAATGACATCTGATGTATCGATAAAAGCAGTTGGAAAAAGCAAAATGTTTTTTGTGTTTGGAGTTATTAAAAAATCGCTTTTCCTTATCTCGGTTATCGTGTGTGTACCAATAGGAGTTGAAGCTATAGCGATTGGTTTTGCGATTGCATCATTTTTGGCTGCTCTTGTCTCTATACTCGCTAACAGAATTATTTTTAAGCTCAGCATTTTTAAGCAATTGTCTAACATGTTAATCCCATTAGCAATTTCTATCCCTATGTTTGCGTTTGTTTATCGAATTGGTGAACAAACCTCACTACCTGTTTGGGTCACTTTAATTATTCAAGTTATCAGCGGAGTATTTATCTATTTATTTGGCTTGTTTGCTGTTGATTCTAGTACTGTCTTGCAAATAAAAAAGATCATTAAATCATTTAAAAAAGGAAAAGCAAAACAATGAAACAAAAAAGTGAGTACCTTAGAATAAAATCAAAGTCTAAATATTTTGTTTTTATGGCTTTATATTTTGTTTTATATCCAATTTGTAAAATTTTATATGGTAGAAAAAGAAATTGGCTTGTTTGCGAAAGATCTGACGAAGCACAAGATAATGGATTTATCTTTTTTAAATATTTAATTGAAAATCATCCTGAAATAAAGCCGGTGTATTTAATCGATAAGAAATCTAAAGAATATGAAAAGGTATCTAAAATTGGCAAAACTGTTCAATTTGGTTCTTTTAAACACCTCTTAATAGTGATTGGATACCCTGTAAAAATTAGCACACAATTATTTGGATACGCTCATTGGGTTCAATTAAAAACATATTATCGAAGAAACAAAACTCGTGGTGTCCATGTATTTTTACAGCACGGCATTACCAAAAACGATCACGAAGGGCTATATTCCTATACATGTAAAAGTCTCGGCTTATTCGTATGTGGATCTAAACCAGAATACGAATCAATATATAAAGATTTCCATTATTTGAATAATGTGCCTCAATATACAGGGTTTGCTAGATATGATCTCCTATTTGATTATAAAGTCAAAAATCAACTATTATTCATGCCGACATGGAGACAAGATTTGTCAGATTGTTCTGATGAAGAATTTTTAAACACTGATTTTTACTTAAGTTGGTCTAAACTTATTAACGCGAATGAGTTAATTGAACACTGTAAAAAAAGCAACACAACTGTAAAATTTTATTTACATCATTCATTTAAAAAATTCTCTCATTTGTTTAAAGGAAATGAAGTTGTTAAAATTGTTGGTTTTTCCGAAGAATCTGTGCAAAACCTTTTGAAAGAATCAAAGCTTTTAATAACCGACTTCTCAAGCGTGTTCTTTGATTTTGCATATATGAATAAACCAATGATTTTCTATCAGTTTGATGAAGAATCGTTTAATTCTAGACATTATCAAAAAGGATATTTTGATTATCGAAGAGATGGCTTTGGTGATGTATGTTTATCACTAGATGAAGTTTTAAAATCCTTATCAAAAATTATCGATAATAGTTATGAAGTTGAACAAAAATATGTCAGCAGAACAAACAATACATTTGTTTATCACGATCAAAACAATTGTAATCGCATATATGAGGCAATTACGAGGGCTAAAAAATGAGTAAAGCTATCACAGTTATTGTTATGACATATAATCAAAAGCAATATATCTCTAAGGCGCTTGATTCTATTCTTGCCCAAAAAGGAGACATTGATTTTGACATTATTATCCACGACGATTGCTCAAATGATGGAACCTTAGAACTGATTAGAGAATATCAAAAGAATAACCCCAACAAAATCACAATCATTGAGGAAAAGGAACGCAGATTCATTGAGGAAGGATTTAACATGATGATTTATAATCATGTGGTACCTTTTATTGATAGCAAATATGTTGCCTATTGTGATGGTGATGACTATTGGTGCGATGATTATAAACTCCAAAAACAACTTGCATTTATGGAAGCTCATCCGGATTATTCGATGTGCTTTCATTGCTCTTATCAGCTTAAGAATGATGTTGATTTAACAAGTATGTGGTTCGTTGATGATGAAGGCGACATTGACATGTCTTTTATAATCAGCGATGTTCCAGGAATTAAAATCGCTACTTCATCTTTATTCGTACGAAGCGATATATTTAAGGATTTCCCTAATTGGCGAAAACTTTATCCTGTAGAAGATATACCTCTTTATATGAACGCTGCCATGAATGGAAAAATTCATCGTTTAAGTGATTTGATGTGTGTATATAGACAATTTGCTGCTGGCTCTTGGTCTAGTCAAAATAAAGATAATGCTCAAAGGACAATTGATCATTTAGAAAAAATGAAAGCAGCGATTAACTGTTTTAATGAACAAACAGGTGGTATTTATCAGCAATTAGTTTCTAAGCAAGTGCTCAGCTTTGAATTTAGAATCGCTCTTTTAAAAAAAGACTATAAAACTATCTTCCTTAAAAAATATAAGCACCTTTATAAGAGATTATCAAAAAAAGAGAGGATTAGTTTGAAATTGCAATATAGGCTTCCTCATTTGTATAATTTAGTTCATAGAAAGAAGAAATAATCATATATGATTCCATGTAACGACTCTATTAGAGTATTTGAACAATATAAAGACGAATTTGAAGCTGCTGCTTTAGGCGTTTTAAGAAGCGGACGTTATGTTTTAGGTAATAATGTTAAAGAATTTGAAAAAGAATTTGCAGCCTCTGTTGGTTCTAAATTTTGTGTTGGAGTAGATAACGGCACTAACGCAATTAAAATTGGAATGCAAGCATTAGGGATTGGCAAGGGCGATGAAGTACTTGTTCAAGCTAATACGTATATCGCAACTGTATTAGGAATCACCGCAAACGGAGCAACGCCGATTTTTGTTGAACCAAACGAATTCCATAACATGGATGAAAACGACATTGAACATAGAATAACCAATAAAACTAAAGCTATTATTGTGACTCATTTATATGGACAAGCTACTAAAATGGATAAGATTATTTCGCTATGTGAAAAATATCATTTATATCTATTAGAAGACTGCGCTCAAGCGCATTACGCAGAGTTTAATAACAAAAAGGTTGGAACATTTGGAATTCTAGGATTCTTTAGTTTTTATCCAACAAAAAATATCGGTGCGTTTGGCGATGGTGGTGCCGTTGTTACTGATGATGAAAAACTATATGAAAAGATTAAAATGTTAAGAAATTATGGTTCGTCCATTAGATATGATTTTGAACTAGAAAACGGACATAATTCTCGACTTGATGAGATTCAAGCAGCTCTTTTAAGAGTAAAAATTAAACATGCAGAAGAAATTACAAATGAAAAAGTTTCAATTGCTAATATATATTTATCAGAGATTTCTAACCCATTAGTGGAACTTCCACGTGTTGATAAAGGCTGTAAGAGTGTTTGGCATTTATTTGTTTTAAAAGTTGATGATAGAGATGCATTTATTAAACATATGAATGAATGTGGGGTGCAAACTGATATTCATTACCCAATTCCTCCACATCTATCTAAATGTTATAAATCTTTAAATCATCATGAAGGAGAATATCCAAAAGCAGAGTATTTAGCTAAACATGTTGTAGATCTTCCAATTTTTAACGGTATGACTACTGAAGAAGTTAATTCAGTCATTAAGGCGGTAAATTCATATGGAAAATAAAAAGCATTATTTATTTGAAATTAAACCTTTTTCTGATGAAGATGGTTTTTTAGCAGTTATCGAAGAAGAAAAGCAAATTCCTTTTAAGATTAGAAGAATATTCTATGAATATGGTGTTGATAAAAATAGCCTTAGAGGGAAGCACGCGAATAGAAAAAGTAGATTCTGTTTAATTGCTGTTTCTGGATCGTGTGACGTAATCGTGGAGGATGGTCTATCAAAAGTTACATACAAATTAGATAAACCATATAAAGTACTTTATTTAGACAAAATGGTCTGGAAGACAATGACCAATTTTTCTAAAGATTGTGTTCTTCTTGTTTTATCTGATTCTTTGTATGACAAGAACGAATATATTAGGGATTTTGAAGAGTATTTAAAAGAGAATGGGCAAAAACATTAATATTGTTTGTTTTTATGCATCAGAATATGCAGGGAACTTTATTCCCTCTCTTTTACATTTTGCAGAATCTTGTGATAAGAACATCAATATAATATTCACTTTTCCAAAGGAAGCAGAGGATAGATATTGGGTAAAGTTTTTAGAAAAACGAAAATACAAAGTATTTTTCTTAAGTTCTTTTAAAGGAAAAACATTCAAAAAAGAACTCAAGAAGATTAATAAAGAAAACAACATTAATGTTTTATATTCTCACTTTGTTTCTGGACTAAAAGTCAAGGCAGTCTATCCTTTTAATAAAAAGATTAAATTAGTTATTCATGTTCATTCTGATTTCTCTGGTAGTAAAAAGGTTTCTTTTAAAAGGAGAATCAGAAGATTTTTTGAATTATCTATTTTAAGAAGAGATGCTGAATATATTTTTGTTGGAGATAATTTATCTTTTAAAAGAGGAAAGCATTTTCATTCTGTCGCCAACGCTTTATGTTTAGATAGAATTGTGAATCAAAAGTTAGATATCGAACTCTTTAAAAAAGAAAACGATATCAAAGACAGTCATACAGTATTTTTAATGTTTGCGTGGTCACCTTATATTAAAGGTGTTGATGTTGCGGTTAAAGCATTTTTAAACTTAACCGAAGAAGAAAAAGAAAAGGTTAGATTTATTATTGTCCATGGTCGTGGAGATGGCTATTTGAAATGCATTGATTATTTAGCTGATAAACTAGGTAATAAAGATTTTTTGAATGAAAAACATATAAAATATGTTAAACCAGTAGAAGATATGTTTGCCTTATATTCTATCGCTGATGTCTTTATTTCCGCATCGAGATCAGAAGGGTTTAGCTATGCTATATTGGAGTCGATATATTTGGGACTGAATTCTATCATCAGTAATATTAAAGGTTCAATTTGGGCCGCCTCATATCCTCTAGTTGATGTCTTTGAATCTGAAAATAGTATGGAATTGTATAAACTTATTAAAAATAAGATAGGATCAAAAAATAGCAAGCATCTTAATGAAAAAGTAGCTATAGATTATGACATTAATAGGTGGTGTGAAAGCATTAAAAAGATTGTGATTGAATAATTATGAAAAAGAGAATCTTGTTCGTCCAAAATAGACTATCGTTTGGTGGAACTTCATCACTAATTATGTTTATTGTTAGAAATCTTTCTAACGAATATGTTTTTGATATGTTTTGTTATGAAGACGGGGCAACAGAACTTGAAAAAGAATTTATAAAGTATGGTGGACGTATTTTTAAGGATAAGAAGCTTTACTGCTCAAGTAGTTTGCTTGGAAAATTAAAACAATATAGATTAAAACTCTTTGGTGGTATTAAGCGAGTTTTTAAGAAGAATATAAAAAATAGAGAATATTATGGAGTTCACTGCTTTGAAGAATTCGCTAGCGCGTACTATTTACGAGTAGCTTCTAGGCTAGGAATAGAAAAAAGAATTGTTCACTTTTGTAATGACCAAAAGCAAAAAAGAAAATTGAATTTTGTTGCTAAGCATTTAAAGAATAAAGAAGCACAAACAATTAATAAGTGTGCCACAAATATCGTTGCGGATTCATCTAATTCTTCTTCTTACTTACTTGATTCAACCAAGACTAGATTAATACTTGATCCTATTGATAAAAGATTCATTTTTTCAAAAGCAACGCCTACAAATTTATCTCTTACTCAAGTCGGAATGATTTGTGATAACAAAAATCAATTATTTGCTTTATCTGTTTTGAATATTTTGATAAGAAAATTTGGCCTAGCTGATGCCAAATTAACAATAGTGGGGCCATCTTCTGACGCTAATTTGAGTTATAAAGAAGAAGTTGAAAGAAAAATTAGCGAACTTGGTCTAAAAGAGAATGCTTTTATTAAGCCAGCAACATTGGATTTACCTTCAATTTTTAACGAAACTAGTTATTTGGTTTTCCCTTCTAAAAAAGAATCTTTTGGTATGGTTTTAATTGAAGCACAAGCGTGCGGTTTACAATGTTTTTCTTCTTATGCTGCCGCTAAAGAAACTAACCTTGGTGGAGTTACATACCTTAGTCTTTATGATGGTCCTGAAAAATGGGCAGAATCTATCTTTAAATCATATTATTCAAATAAAGGCAAAAAAGTAGTGTTTGATGTATCTAGACATAGTTCAGAAGCAATTAGAAAAGAGTTTATAAAATTGTATGAGTAAATGGGACAAATTATTTCATTCTTATAGATGGATGACAGCTTATCGAATTAATCCACAATACGAGCTAAACTTTTCTAATTGCAAAGAACCTTTTCATATAGTTTCAACACAAAAACACCATTGGTGTGCTGATCCATTTTTATTTGAAAAAGATAATAAAATTTATTTGTTTTGTGAATACACAAACGAGAACAAAAGCAAGTCTTATATTGCCTATAAAGAATTATACCCTGTTGAAGAAAAGAAATGGTCTTTAGCATATGAATTTTCAGGACATACATCATATCCTTGCATATTTGAGTTTAAAGATAACTTATATATGATTCCTGAGATAGTTTTTGCTAACGAAATAGTTGTGTTGAAATTTAATTTTTCTAATGAGAAATGGGAACATTATTCAACGCTATTAACTGGAAAGAATTGCCCAGATACAACGTTCGTAGAAATTGATGGGTTGCCATATATCTTTATTTATGAAATTGAATCTCATTATAAAAGATATTTGCATTTATCTTTATTAGATGTCGAGCTAAGAAAAATAATAAACGATAGAGTTGTCGAGCAATATAATTGTCCTGATGGTAGACCTGGTGGCAACTGCATTAAAGTTGATAATAAACTTATCCGTGTTGTGCAGCCTGGAATTAATCATTACGGAGAAAGACTTTCGTTTAGGCAATTTTCTTTTGTAGATGATAAGTATGATGAAAACGAACTATTTGTTGTAGAACCATCTGATGTTGTTATTAGCACAAAGAATAAAGTCATAGGACTTCATACATTTAACCGAGTTAATAATATAGAAGTTATTGATTTGCTTTATAAAAGCAAACTTGAAATACTTAAACCAATAAAATTATTGTTTAAAAAGCTTGGATTATTTGGCTTTGGATATTACGATTTAAAAGAAAAACGCGTTTTTAAAGATAAATAAACATTAATTATTTAATTAACAAGTTTTTAATTTTGTTTTCGTTTGTAAACTATAAATGGTATTATACTTTAGAATATTCTTCTGAATATATTGTGGTATATGCTTAAAAAAATCGTTGGATGGATTACCAAGAATTTCAAAAAACCGAAAGCGGTTCATTTTATTGCGATTGGATTAGTTTTTGCATCCTTGGTTGCTGCTTTATCAACTGGTTTTGTTTCTAATGGCGTGAATGCCGAAGTTCTTTCCAATGATATTTCTAATTTTGTTAAAACAAACACTACTGAATCTAGATATTTAGGTGTTGTTGTGGAAAAGAATGTTAAAAATACTGTTTATTCTATGCAAGATAACGACGCTGAGTTTAGAAGAATATTCGGAGTGTTTCGACAAGAAAGAGTTACTTTTGCTGCTGGCTTTAACTTAAATAAAGAAAGCAATATCTCTGTTGGCGAATTTGAACACAAAGAAAACGAAGATAATTACTCTATTGTTTATGTTGGTCAAACTAGGTACATCGAATATGAAGATGCCTATAAACACGACCCATATCCATTATTATTCAAATTCCCTCTAGTTAGAAAATCGTCTGAACAAGGTATTTTAGATACGCAATTTTGTATATCTATAAGTGAATCTAGAGCAAAAGAGTTGCTTATCAAAAAGTTGCCGGACAAAGACCCCGAAGATTTTAATGATGATGATTATATCAACAACATTATTGATAGCACTCTTACAGTTACCGTTGATGGCTATGAACAAACTTATAAGATCCAAGATATTTATTTAGAGCGGGACTACTATTATGATTGCCTTAAAGAGACTGTTGGCGATTTTCTTGTTCTTTCTGACTATACTTATCCAAAAATCGGCCTTGATAAAAATCTTACTCAGCAACGTATTTATTTCTTTAATGAGTTTCCTTATCAAACCGAATTTTTCTTCAACTATATAAACTCTACTTATGCAGATAATAGTTACCCAATTTCGCTTGCTACATATAATTTCATTAATAAAGAAATTGATTCCAACTTTGTTTTAGGATTTAGAGATTTGTTAACTCAGAAATCGAATATTTGGGGGACGATTCTTATCGTTTTAGCGATTGTGCTCGCATTCTTGTCTATAATCTACGCGATTTTATACGAAATCTATTTGAATAAAACGTCTTTGCTAATTTGTTTTGCCACCTTGTTTATTCCTTATCTTTTGTTTAAGGCTTTATATCTAATCATTGGTAATGTCAGATTATTTTCTAGTGTCGGCACTAAAACTAACGGCATTATTTTAATAGTGTATGCATTTATATTAATTGCGTTATTTGTATTCAGAAACAGCATTAGGAAGAGGAACTCTAAAAATGAGCCTGCAGAAGTTGATATCTAAAATTGCGACTCAAAGAGTCAAAAATATTCTCTTCTATGCAATCGCTTGCTTAGTGTTTTTGTACGCCTTTTCTATTCCTTCTTTTGGTGGAAGAGAAAAATGGAACTACATCATGTATGGTATAATGATCATTCTTACTGGGTCTGTAGTTGTATATATTGTTTTATTTAAAGAGACCATTAACTTTAAAAGATGGCAGTATTATCTCATTCCTTTGTTTGCTATTTTTGCTGCAATAGGGACTTTGATTTCTTCACATCAATATCGTGCTTGGCTATCACTTCTTATTTTGGCGGCAAGCATGTTTGTTTTGATTCAATCATTTTCAATATTAAATAACAGAAATCTTATTTTGGTTTTATTGTCCTTGGCCATTTTCTGTTTCAGCATATATTTTATATATCATTACAGAACTGATATTATAAACTTCACCGCTTTTAAAAGAGAAGGTTTTAGACTTGGTTTTGATTTCGATAACCCTAATGCAATTTCGGCTGTATGCTCTATTGGGTGCTTCTGCTGTTTATATTTAATCTTTTTTTGGAACACTAAATGGAAATATTTGTTCTTAATTCCATTCCTCGCTATTGGGCTAGCAGGTGTTTCAACAGGCAGTAGAACATTCATAGTGGCAATTGCTGTTATTGTTCTCTCTTTGTTGTTCTTCAAATTTAAGAAGCACAAATTAATGATGTTAACAGTTGCTATAGTTGTTATTGTCTTATTCTTTATTATCATTAACTTGCCTTTTGCACAAACATTAAAAAATAGATTCGATAGATTCTTCGCTACATTCTTCTCTAATAGCGCTAGAGTAGATACTTCTGCAATTGAAAGAATGCTTTGGTTTGATTATGGCTTTGGCATGGGCTTTAAGAATTTGATTTTTGGCTTAGGTGTTGATGGCTTCTCTGTTTTCTCTGGAGTAGGAACTTATGCTCATTCAAACTTTGCTGAAGTAATATGTGATTTCGGTGTAATTGGCTTATTTATTTTTTATGCTCCATTATTTGTTGTTGTTTATCAAACAATTAAAAATAAGAGAAGATGCACTCCATTTGTTATAACTCTCTTCATTTATTACATTGTTATTAGTTTGAGTAACGTTTTCTATTACAACAAGTTCTACTATTTGATTATGGCATTGATGTTCTATTTTGTATTCGAGATTAAAGAAGAAAATGTTCAAATCGCAGATTTAAAAGAACATGTTAAAAAAATAGTGTTTACATGTGATGGAATGGAAAGTGGTGGTGCGGAAAAGGTCATCGCTACACTCGCTAATGAGTTAGATAGACAAGGGTTTAGTGTTTCTATCATTGGTGTTTCATCATTTGTGGAAGAATCATTTTATAATTTAAATGATAACGTTTCATATGAAACACTTCATAGACATAACTCTAAGAAAATAGGATTTGTCAGAAGAGTGTTTTTACTTAATAAGACATTAAAAAGATTGAAACCTGATGTTGTAATATCATTTTTACCACACGTCATTGTTTATACGAATTTTGCAATGTTTAACATTAATAAACCACTTATTATTTCCGAAAGAAATGATCCAAATTTAGATCCAAAAGGATCGTTACTTAGAACTTTAAAATATTATTCTTTTTCACAGGCTGATGGATGCGTTTTCCAAACTGCAGATGCAAGAAACTATTTTTCAAAATCTATACAAAAGAAGTCGATGATTATAAATAATCCATTGCAAATATCTTATAATGGAGAATTGTTGAGCGTTAGAAAGAAAACAATCGTTAGCGTAGGCAGGTTGAACAAGCAAAAGAACTATCCAATGTTAATCGACGCTTTTAAGATTTTTAAAGAAAATAATCCTGATTACGAGTTAAAAATATATGGTTCAGGACCACTTGAAGAAGAAATCAGGAATTATATTGTAAGCAGCGGGCTAGAGGATTCTGTTTTGCTAATGGGTAACTCCTCTACATGGCATAGTGATGAACATGACGCTTCGTTATTTGTGTCTTCTAGTGATTATGAAGGAATGCCTAATGCTCTAGCGGAGGCAATTGCGCTTGGAATCCCTGTTGTATCTACTAATTGTCCAATTGGTGGACCTAAAGAATTAATATTCAATGGCATAAATGGCTATTTATGTAGCGTTGGTGACGCTAATGATATGGCGAACAAAATGGAAAAAGCCTTAACTATTAGTATTTCATCCGCTGATATTGCTTCATTTAAGAATCAAAGAACAGCTGATGCTATTGCTGGCAAATGGCTTGAATACATTAAGACTATTTTAGAGAGAAAGTTATCACAATGAGAATCTTATTAATTGGGAATTCAGGCCTTATTGCAAAATTAAGCGACGGCCAAACCGCCAAATTAAGACTATATAAGAAAAAAATGATTGATGAGGGGTGTGAGGTTGTTCATATTGACCTTGAACGTTTTTCTCGTCACCCATTTTCAATTTTAAGAAATATTAAAAAACAGATTAAACTATGTGACCGTATAGTGTTGGTGAGCGGAGAGAGGGCGTGTCGTCTTTTAATTCCTTTTATAAATAAAAAGAATAAGAAAACAAAAAGACCTTTTGTTCTTCCTCTTATCGGAGCGGGTGTTCTTCATTTTTCCATTGATCATCTATCTGATTATGATAAAAATCGTTTTTTAGTTAACGGAGAATATGAATTAGGCAAAAAGAATAAGAAAATCACTAAAGAACTTAAGAAGATTGATTATATTCTTCCAGAAACCGAGCTAATTAGAAAAGTGTATTCAGAATTCTATGGGCTTAGTAACTGTGTTATTTTAAATAACTTTAGAGAACAATTAGATGACAGTTTGGATTTTGCTAAAAACAATAATGGCTTCAAAATGATTTATTTGTCTAGGGTTAATGAGATTAAAGGGATTCTAGATTTAGTAAGTTGTTTAAATAAAATAGATTTAGATTATCAACTTGATATCTATGGAGCAGTTTCTTTAAAACCTGAACAACAAATTGCTTTCAATAATTGTCTATCAGAGAAAATCCGATATTGTGGTGTTATTAATAGTGATGAAGCAGTAAAAACATTAAATAGTTATGATTTATTTGTTTTTCCAACAAGATATTTTGGAGAAGGCACTCCTGGAGTTGTTGCTGAATCTTTAATTGCAGGTACCCCGGTTTTATCTTCTAATTTTCCTCAGGCTAAATATCTTTTAAAAGATGGATATGACTCTATTTTCTTTAAGATGTTGGACACCGACGATTTAAAAGAAAAACTTATTTATTGTATAAGCAATAAAGAATTATTGAATGATATGAGAAAGAATGCTTTAGAAAGCGGAAAAAAATATTTATATAAAAACGAAAGAGAAAAGTTCTTAAAATATGTATGTGGAGTGGAGGAAGAATAATTATGAATAATTATGAATCTTTATTACAAAAGAAATCAAAATTAGCAGTCATTGGATTAGGTTATGTTGGCATGCCTATTGCCGTTCAATTCGCTAAAAAGATTGACGTTATTGGCTTTGATATCAATAAGGCTAAAATTGCGGAATATAAAAAAGGACATGACGTCACTGGTGAAGCTGGTGATGAAGAACTTAAAAAAACAAAATTGTTTTTCACTAGTGAAGAATCAGATTTAAAAAATGTTGGTTTTTATATTGTTGCTGTTCCTACTCCAGTTAATTTAGATAAAACTCCAGATTTATCTCCAGTAGTGGGAGCTTCTGAAGTTGTTGGAAGAAACATTAAAAAAGGTGCGATTGTGGCTTTTGAATCTACAGTATATCCAGGTGTTACCGAAGATGTCTGTGTTCCTATCATTGAAGAGTTGTCGGGATTAAAATGTGGCTCTGATTGGTGGATAGGATATTCACCAGAAAGAATTAATCCTGCAGATAAGGTTCATAGATTGTGGAATATTAAAAAGATTGTCTCAGGATGTACCAAAGAAGCATGCGATGAAATCGCAAAAGTATATGAATTGGTGGTGGAAGTTGGAGTGCATAAAGTATCCACAATTAAAACCGCTGAAGCAATTAAAGTTGTAGAAAATTCTCAAAGGGATATAAATATCGCTTTCATGAATGAACTTGCGATGGTGTTCGACCGTATGGGAATTGATACCAAAGAAGTTGTAGAAGGAATGAACACTAAATGGAATGCTTTAGGCTTTATGCCTGGCTTAGTTGGTGGGCACTGTATTGGTGTTGATCCATACTATTTCACATACGAAGCCGAAAAATTAGGCTATCATTCTCAAATCATTCTTTCAGGTAGAAAAGTTAATGATGATATGGGGAATTTTATCGCAGGCAGGACTGTTAAACAAATTATAAAGGCCGGCTTAGATTCTTCTAAAGTCAAGGTTCTTATTTTAGGTGCAACTTTTAAAGAGAATTGTCCAGATATCAGAAATTCTAAGGTGTTTGATATTTATAATGGATTAAAAGATTTTGGAATTACTCCTTCAGTTTATGACGATAACGCGATTGATAAAGAAATAGAATATGAATATGGAGTTACTCCAATTAAAAAAGAAGAGTTACATGATTTTGACTGTGTAATTGTTGCGGTTGGTCATAACAGCTTTAAGGATTTAGATATATCCAAATTGTTTAAAAAGAATGTTGATAATTCTCAAAAAGTTATTATTGATGTTAAGAGTGTTTTAAATAAAGATAAATATATATCTGAAGGATATTCTTTCTGGAGATTATAATGGAAAATAAACCACTTGTTTCAATCATTACACCGGCTTATAACTGCGCTAAATATATTGGTGAAACAATTAGTAGTGTTATTTCACAATCCTTCAAAGATTGGGAAATGATTATTGTTGATGATTTTTCTAGTGATGATACAGTGAAGGTGGTTGAGGAATTTGTTGAACAAGACAAGCGCATAGTTTTGCTTAAACAAGAAACAAATTTAGGATGCGCAAGAGCAAGAAACAGAGGATTAAAAGCCGCAAAAGGAAGGTATATTACATTTTTAGATGGCGATGATCTTTTAGATTCTAATTATTTAGAATCACAACTATCGTTTATCAAAAATAATGGCCCATTAATTACTGCTTCTTATAGAAGATTAGCGCCTAATTCATCTTCAGAATTCATTGTTCCTGATTCTGCCAATTATAAGCAAACTTTAAAAGGATGTGCTTTATCATGCTTAACAACAATGTTTGATAAAGAAGTGATTGGTGAGAGATTCTTCTTAGAAAACATGAGAAAGAATGAGGATTTTGCTTTTTGGCTTTCAATATTAAAGGAAGGGTATGTCGTTAAAGGAAACAAAGACGTTTTAGCTACTTATCGTATATTAAAAACATCAAAATCTCATAATAAAATTAAATTTATTAAACATATGTGGTATGTTTATAGGAAAGTAGAACACCTAAATGTATTTTATAGTTTTCATTGCTTGATACATTGGGCATTCTATGGATTAAAAAAATATAAGACAGTGAAATAATTATGAAACACATTCCATTAGCTATTAGTCATTTAACTGGAAAAGAAGAAGAATATGTCAAATCCGCTTTTGATAGTGGATGGGTTGCTCCTTTAGGTCCGCATGTTGACGCTTTAGAAGAAACATTAGCAAAATTTCTAGGTGTTAAATGTGCCTCAGCGACTAGTAGTGGAACCGCTGCTATTCATTTAGCGTTAATCCAAGCAGGTGTCACGCCTAGCGACACTGTTATATCTAGCGATATGACTTTTGCAGCTACTTGCAATCCTGTTAAATATATCGGTGCCAAATTAGTGTTTGTAGATTCTAATGAAGAAACGTTTAATATGGATGTCAAATCACTAGAATTAGCGTTACAAAAACATCCAGAAGCAAGATTTGTTTTAGTAGCCCATTTATATGGTCAATCCTGTGACATGGATCCGATTATGGAATTATGTAAGAAATATCACTGTACTTTAATTGAAGATGCTGCTGAAGCATTAGGATCAACTTATAAAGGAAAGATGTGCGGAACATTTGGTAAGTATTCTGCAATTTCATTTAATGGTAATAAGATTATTACCACCAGTGGTGGAGGCATGGTCTTATCTAATGATGAAGAAGGTATCAAACATATTAGATTTTTATCAACTCAAGCTAGAGACCCTGCTCCATGGTATCAACATTCTGAATTAGGATATAACTATAGAATGTCAAACATTTGTGCTGCTATCGGTAGAGCACAATTTACTGATATTGAAAATAGAATTGCCAAAAAAAGAGCTATATATCGTAGATATGCAGAAGGTTTAAAAGGTACTGATGCCTATATGATGCCTTTGGCAAGTTATGGAGAGTCTAATTGTTGGTTAAGTGCTTTGTTAATTAAAAAAGGTGTTAATAAGTCGCCTTTAGATTTGATGACTTATTTAAAAGAACACGATATTGAATCTAGACCAATTTGGAAGCCTATGCATATGCAGCCATATTATAAAGATTCGGATTTTGTTAGTATTTCTCCTGAACACCCTATGGATGAAGATATATTTGCCCGTGGTTTATGCTTACCATCTGATATTATGATGAATGTAGAAGAGCAAGACTACGTTATTAAAGTGATTAAGGATTTTTTAAGCAAATAATATGGCAAAAAATAAGAAGAAAAAGAAAAATATCTTTCAAAAGTTTTGGGCCTTTAGACGAAAGCTCTGGTGCCAAAGAATTATTCCTAATTTAATCACTAATGGGGCTCGTATTTTCTTTTATCGTTATATTGGATTTAAACACATTGGTAAACATGTATTTATTGGTATGAAATGTTATTTAGATGATTTAGAGCCTAAAATGCTTTTTGTCGAAGATAATGTTTCTATTTCTTATGGGGTTTATTTTGCTTGCCATGGGAAAGGGCAAGACCATCAACCAATAACTATTAAAAAAGGTGCATATATTGGTGCTAGATCAACTATTATTTCTCCTGTTCCTGGCGGTATTGAAATTGGAGAAAACGCAATAGTGGGAGCGGGATCTTTAGTAAATAGATCTATTCCTAGCGGTGAAACTTGGGCAGGCAATCCTGCTAGAAAAATTAAATAAAATGTATAAACATTTTTTTAAAAGAGCTTTAGATATATTATTTGCTATCTTAACACTTCTTTTTTTATGTTTGGTGTATCTAATTTTAATTATTCTTGTGAGAGTTAAATTAGGTCGCCCAGTTATATTTAAACAAGTTAGGCCTGGCAGAAGCGGCAAATTATTTAAATTATATAAATTTAGATCTATGACTAATAAAACAGATGAAAATGGTGATTTACTACCAGATGAACAAAGATTAACTAAGTTTGGTAAAAAGCTGAGATCATCATCTTTGGATGAATTACCAGAGATAATAAATATTTTAAAAGGCGATATGTCCTTTATTGGTCCTAGACCACAACTAGTGAAAGATTTTGTTTTCTTTAACGAAGAAGTGATGAAAAGACAATCAGTTAGACCAGGATTATCCGGTTTAGCCCAAGTAAACGGCAGAAATAACATTTCTTGGGAAAAGAAATTTGAATACGATTTACAATACGTGAAAAGAGTCACATTCTTAAAAGATTGCGTGATTTTCTTTAAGACAATTGGCAAAGTCTTTAAAAGAAGTGATATTGATAAAGATGGTTTCGCTACAGATGAAGATTATGGTGATTATCTATTAAGAACAAATAAAATAAACGCTGATTATTATAACCAGCGTGTATCATATTCTAAAGAGTTAGTGGATAAGTTTAACTACTAACTTTATAAGTAGATATTATTTTGGACAATAGAGCTTTAATATCAGAATTTTCTTCCATATCGAACACTTTAACAATTTCAGATATTTCTTCCTCAATTGGGAAGATTTTTTCTTTTTGTTCGACATAGATTTTTTCATTTTCAGTTTTGGCTTGTTTTTCTTTATCTAATAAAAGCTCTTCATAAAGTTTTTCACCAGGTCTTAAACCTATTTCTTCAATTTGAATATCTTTATAAGGCACCAGTCCTAATTGGCGAATCATCTTCTCCGCTAAGTCGATAATCTTGACTGGCTTACCCATATCGAGAATAAAAATTTCTCCACCTGTAGCAAATAATCCACATTGTAATATTAAAGATACTGCTTCCGGTATAGTCATAAAATATCTAATGATATTTTTGTCGGTAATTGTGATTGGTCCACCTTCTTTGATTTGTTTTTCAAATAAAGGAATAACTGAGCCATTACTTCCTAATACATTACCAAATCTCACCGCTACATAGGCTGTGGTCTTAGATTTATCAGCGAAATATTGAATAATAGTTTCTGCAAATCTTTTTGTTGCTCCCATAACGTTTGTAGGTCTAACCGCTTTATCAGTAGATACCAAAACCATCTTTTTAACGCCATATTTATCTGCAGCTTTAGCAACATTATATGTACCAATAACATTAGTTCTAATAGCCTCTGCAGGACTATCTTCCATTAAAGGTACATGCTTATACGCGGCCGCGTGATATATATAATTAGGTTTATATTTTTTAATAATAGAATTTACTCGTTTCTCATTATATGTTGAACCTATTAAAGTAATGATTTCGGTTGGATGATTTTCTCTTCTCTTTCTTCTAATTAATTCTTGTTGAATCTCGTAGGTACTATTTTCGTAAATATCAAAAAGAATAAGTTTTGATGGTTTAGTGTTAAAAATTTGTCTTACTAATTCTGAACCGATAGAGCCACCTGCTCCAGTAACTAAGACCACTTGATCTTTTAATTCAGTATTTAATTCTGAGTTATTTAGTTGAACTTGTTGTCTACCTAATAATTCGTCAATACTGATATTTAATGCTTTACCATTAGTGTCCATACCACCTTCAATAAGGAGCGGCAATCTTTTAATTCTTACCGGTGCGTTTCTAACTTTAACAATAATGTCGTGCAATGCTTCATAGTCAATGTTTGCAATAGCGATAATGACTTCTTCTGCTTTTGTTTTATTTACAATATCCACAATATTAGATATTGGTCCATAGACATGAACGCCTGCATATGACTTACCTATTTTGTTTTTATCATCATCGACAAAACCAACAATGTAGTTTTTATTTTCATAGTTTCTTCTAGTTTCATCAATAACCACTTTACCAGCAGATCCTGCTCCGATGACTAATGTTTTGGTTTTTCCCTTAGAACTTCTAAGGTTTCTAATAAGAATATAGATTCTGGTAGCAAGTCTAGAAAATGGTAGAACCAATATTAATAAAGTGGCACTTAAAAACCAGCTATAGATAATTTTTCCAAACTCTGGCAAATATGGAATAGTTAAAATAGCGACAAACCCTAGGATTTGAATAATAAAGGTAATAATCGCCATTTTTAATGCTTCATATAATCCAAAGTTATATGTAATGATTTTATAAACCTTAAATATAGCGAATACAGCAATAGTTATTAACCCTATCGTTAACGAATAGATGAGTCCAGGAAGAAAATTATTAGAAAAGTTAGTAATTCCTTCTTCAGCGATAAAAGCCAGCAACGCCAACGCTGATGTTGCTAAAAAATCAAATGGAATAAATAGTAGATGTAATCTAGATGCAATCGCTTTTTTTCTACTTTTCATAGTGAATATATTTTAACAATGTTATTGTTTATCTCAAGCATTTATTAATGATATATAACCATTATTTGACACTTAGAAGACATAAGATATAAAATTATTAACAAGTTAATAGAGATTAACTATGAACAAAAAAAGAAACATATTACTAGTATCACTTGGATTAACCTTTGCAATTGCCGTTTCAGCGGTTGTTGTTTTTGATTATGTTTCTAATAAAGATTCTGCTCCTAAAGGCAAAAGTCCATACCAGCTTTATTGTGAATCTCACCCAGATTATAAGAAAAATGAAGATGAATGGCTTCAAGATTTAGTTAACGGAAAATTAGGTGATAAAGAAAAATATACTGTAACATTTAACTCTAATGGTGGTTCTGCTGTTGAACCGCAAGTCGTGTTAGAGGGCGATAAAATTAAAGAACCAGCAAAACCAACTAGATTAGGTTATACATTCAAGGAATGGACTTATCAGGGCAATCCATGGATTTTCTATGGCTTTGTTGTCACTAGCAATATGCAATTAACTGCGTCATGGACAATCAATAATTACTCTATTTCTTACGATTTAGATGGTGGAACCATCACAGAGAGTAATCCGACTAAATACACAGTTGAAAGTGAATATCAGTTATATAGCCCAGAGAAATTTGGATATTCTTTTGCTGGTTGGTATGACGCGAACAATAAGAGAGTTGAATCAATTGTTAAAGGATCGACTGGCAATTTAACTTTGACTGCACATTGGAATCCTAATAAATATAATCTTTCTGTTACAAGTGATGACCCAACAAAAGGATTAACGTCTATTGTTTCCGGTGAAGGCTATACAGGTGAAGAAATTACTATTAAGGCTATGCCTGGTTCCGAATATTTCTTTAAAGGCTGGTTTGTGGATGATTCTTTAGCTTCTAAAGAAGAGACATACACATTTATTATGCCTGCTAGTGATTATTCTATAGCTGCAAAATTTGACGAAAGTAGAATCCTTTCCTTGGATGTATCCGAATCAGCAAAAGGCGAAATTACTGGTGCTGGAGAATATATTATTGGCGATGAAGTTAATATTAGCTGCGAAGTAATAAGTGGTATTTTTAAAGGCTGGTATCACAACGATGAATTAGTTTCCTCATTTAAAAACTATTCATTTGAAATGCCATCTGAAAATTATGATTTTACAGCGGTCTTTGTTCCTGATGAAGAGGAAGAAGAATATATGTGGAAGATTAATCACGGTGTTATTCCTAATTTCTCTGATGATTTGACAAGTGTGACATATGGTATGTATCCAAAATCTGTCGTGGATGACCCTGAAGTTATCGCAGAGCTAAATGAGTTAGAAGACGTTCCTGATAACACAATTGTTGAACTTCATAGAGATTATTACTTAAGAAAAAGAGTCTCTATATATAATTTTGAAAGATATATGGATGTTGAAGGTGTTGAGATACCAAAAGAGTTTGACAATGGTGAAGAAATGATTGAAAACTCTTTAAAATGGTTTAAGGTTGAACCTATTACTTGGGATATTATCAAAACAAGTAGCAATAATTTCTCTCTTATTTCTCATAGTCTATTAGAAAAAGGACAACTCCATACATCTAGTTTGATTAGAATCATTGATGGTAAGAAAGTGTATGCCAATAACTATGAATATAGCTATGTTAGAGAATGGCTTAATGGTGATTTCTACAATCAAATCTTTAACTTAAATGGCGATTATGATTATGTTGCTACCACCGAAGTTGACAATTCTGATGTCAGCACCGGAAGTAAAGGCAACATTTATGCATGTGATGACACCGAAGACAAAATCTATTTACCAAGTGTACAAGAAATAAATAATCTCCCATCTCATATTGATAAAATATGTAAATCAACTGACTACTTACGAGCGTCAGGAGTTTATTATGATTTCCAAGACAATTTATATTGCTGTGATTATTGGACAAGATCTCCTGATGGTGACCCTGCATATAAAGATTTAACAACAAGGTTTTCCTCTAGTGGCTGGTATGGTAGATGTAGTTCATCATTAGTTCACTGCTATAGGCCTTGTTTGACAATTAACTATAAATAAATATTAGTGTATTTAAACGATATCAAAATTATTTTTACCATTAATTAGTGACCTTGTGGTAGTGGATGCAAACACTAACCGAAATAGATATAGGAATTAGATCTTATATCTAATAGTTTGAGATTTATAGATGTTAGAATGCCTATATTATTCTTTTGTAATATATAGTCGCTAATAATGAGCTATTTTTAAAGACTAGAGTAATTAGATTGGTTAACAAGCTATTAAAAGTAATATATGTAATTTGAAGAACTAAATTCCGTTTTTAGAATTAAAAAAATATTTTGAAAGACTAAATTCTATTTAGAGGCTTGTTTTCCAGTAAGAAACGGAATTAAGTGTTAAAATAGAGTTAGGAAAGCATACGAAAAGGTTACGGTAAATTCCGTTGCAAGAGTAAATTCCGTTCTATGCTTCCGTCATATGCTTATCCAGGTAGCTGGAATCTACTTGGATTTTTTCTTTAACTCATGTTTGATCATGTCAATATTTTTGATAATCAAATCGTTTGGTTTGACATATTCGATATTTAGTTTCTTTAGAGTTTCTTCTCCTAAATAATTTCTAGCGAATTCATATGGAGTTCTATTTCCTAAACCATCTAAAGTCATATTGTTGATGTAACTAGCAATTAGATTGCAATCTTCTTGAGTAATATTTTCAACTGATTGCCCTTTAAATACGTACCGGCGGATCTCCCGATTAACTCTTTCAACAAATGGCTTTTGAGTGGATTGTCCTGAATCACAATAGAATAA
>CACXNV010000010.1 GCA_902769185.1 uncultured Erysipelotrichaceae bacterium
ACAAATGTTGAGCCATTAATTACTGATTGTGTATTCATAAATAATATCGTTAATAGTCTACTTTCAACCTTGACTATTATAATAAATTATAAATATTATTCAAGTTATATTGGTTCACCAACTTATGTTGGTGATGGACTTTTAAAGTAAAAAGACGATTATATCGAACAAAATTAAAGATATAATATTACTCAGGTAACCAAATATGAAATATATAGTGATTGATACTTTAGGAAGCGATCAAGGCCCTAAAGCGATATTAGATGGGGTTAAAGAAGTATTAGATAATAACTCTAACATTGGTTTTGTTGTTGTTGGAGACCCTAAACTAATTGAAGAATATAGCTTCCCAAAAGAAAGAACTAAAATTATAGAGGCTTATGAAACTGTTACTAACTACGATAATCCAGTCGAGGCTTTTTATAAAAAAGATAAAGTTTCCATCTTTTTAGCTCTTAAAGAAGCCAGTGAAAACAAGGACACAATCGGAGTGATTTCTAGTGGGGCTACTGGAGCTTTAATGGTTGGCTCTATTAAATATTTATTAGATAAAAATAGAACTAGACCAGCTTTAGCAGCGGTCTTACCAACAATTGATGAAGGTAAATGCACTTGTGTCGTTGATACTGGCGCCTCTATTGATGTTGGCCCACATCAGTTAGTAGAATTCGCTCACTTAGGTAGCGAATTTATGAAAAAACTCTATAAAATAGAGTCTCCTAGAGTGGGATTATTATCAATAGGTTCAGAATCCACAAAAGGAAATAAATTAGTTAAAGAAACTTATCCACTTTTAGAACAAGAAGAAGGTATCAACTTTGTTGGCAACATCGAAGGTAGTAAAGCCCTTGACCATTTATGTGATGTTTTGGTGTGTGATGGCTTTAGTGGCAATCAAGTTTTAAAAGTTACTCAAGGGGTAGCCTCAAACTTAATTAGAGAAATTATTAAATTCGGTAAAAAATCAGGTAAAGAAAATGAAGCTAAAATGATTGCGGGTCACTTAATTAGCCTATACGACTTTGAATCTAGCGGGGCCGCAATCATGCTTGGAGTGAAAAAGACTGTTTTAAAATGTCGAGGTTCAAGTGGGTCTAAAGCCATTGTCTCAGCATCTCAGATATTAATTAATTTAAATAACAATAAGACTTATTTTGAAGAGGTATTTGATAAGTAAAAAAATACTTGCCAATTGGCAAGTTTTTTATTCCTCAATTTCTCCGGCTTTTTTAAAGGCGAATTTTGCACAAGCTGGACCAATTAGTTCATAGACTAATGTTGAGGTTAATATAATCGCCATAATTAGAGCACCCGTCCCATCAGTAAATAAATTACTAGCGGTAGTTGCTAAGCCAATAGCAACACCTGCTTGAGGAACTAAAGCGAATCCTAAATATTTTTGTACACTTTCTTCAGCGTTAGAGACTTTCGCTCCGATTCTAGCGCCACTATATTTACCAGCCACTCTAAAGACAATATAAACTGCAGCAACAATCACTACTAATAAACCAGTGTCATTAAAGAAGATGGTTAAGTCTAAAGAAGCTCCAGATATCACAAAGAACAATAAATAAATTGGAGGGGTAAACCTATCTAAAACATCTAAAGTAGGGCCACTATTTTTAAATAAGTTGGTGTATAAAGCACCTGCCATCATACACATCAATAAACTAGATAATTCAAAGCCGCCCATATAGTCCGCTTTAAATAGGAAATAAAGTCCGCAACAAGAGAATATCGCAAAGATCGCTAAAATTACTCTATTATTACGGCTTTTAAATACTTTATTAAGTAAAGAAACAATAATGCCAAACACCGCTCCAATTCCTAATGAAATAAGGATTTCAATGATTGGTTTAAAAATCATTTTATAGACATCAAATTCCCCACCTAAGCTTAAAGAAGAAGCGATTTGAAATAAAATCGCAAATAAGATTAAAGCAACAGCGTCATCTAACGCCACAACTGGAAGTAACGTATTCACTAAAGGTCCTTTAGCGTTATATTGCTTAATGACCATTAAAGTCGCTGCTGGAGCGGTCGCACTAGCAATCGCGCCAAGGACTAATACTAACTGCCAACTCACCCTATCGCGATCAATAAAGTGGGCAATCATTAAAGCAAGGATAACAAATACAGAAGCTAATAAAGCTTCTAAAACAGTAATGACTAATACTTTCTTGCCTACTGCTTTAATCGCACTAGCTTTAAAAGATGAGCCAATAGAAAAAGCAATAAAACCTAAAGCGATTGTAGATACCCATTTAATTTGGTCAACAAAGTTGTAAATGACTGAGGTCTTAATCCCGTCATAGGTAAAATGATTAAAGAATAAGCCAAAGACAAAAGGACCCATGATGATACCGGTAATGATGTAACCCGTAACATTTGGGAGTTTAAAAATCTTCATTAATCTCGTCGAGAGTAACGCCGCAATTAAAAGAATACCTATATATAGGAAAATATGAAAATCCATAATTAATTAGATTGATCCTTCGTAATTATCAACACTTTGGGAATACATAAATCCCTTAATGTCTTTGAAATTATTTGTGCACTCTTTAATGACTTTAATAATTGTTTCTAATTGACTCTCTTCAACAATAAATAAGCATAAAGATGAAGTAGTAACTTCTTGTTCTAAATGTCTTAAACCAAAGAAATGATGATCTTCTGGAGATTCATCTAAAGCGTGTCTTAAAGATTCTGTAGACACCACTGTGGCGTTAAATCCTTCTTTTTTAAGTTCTTCTAAAGTTTCAATTGCCTTAGGAGAATTTTCTAATACTAAATATAAAACTTTTTTCATAGTTATTCTTCTTTCGCTATCTATTTAATAACTCTTTGAGTTTAGATACAAGATATAAATATCTTTCTTTTTTATTTGGGTTAGATAAATGCTCTTCTCTAGATTGAGGGTAATCAAGTGTATAGTTTAATTTCATGTCTCCAAATTGTTCGCTTGTTAAATCAAATATCTCATCATTAACTTTAGAGAAACAGTGAACATTCCCATCAACATACACTCCATATATTTCTCCACCAAAAATATCTTGGACTAATAAGCAAGTTACTGTGCAACATCCGCATGTTTTATTGCTTGGAGACCACTCGTTTCTAAGTCTAGTGGTGCAGACTTTAATATCCCAGATTTCACTTAACAAATCATATAAGTGACGTTGATCTTTGATTTTTTCATATTCAGGGTTTATAGGATAAACACTTTTAGTGTTACTTCCATAAAATTTATAGTTCATATTATTCGTCAAACAAATGAGAAATCATTTTTAAATACTTCTCACGTCTTCTTTTTTTGAAGGCTCTAAAAGTTAAAGCTCCTTGGTTTTTGGATATAATTTTGGAGTTAAAGGCCACATATGAGTCTTAATGATTTCTTGTACTTCAATAGGAATATTAAAGTCTCTAACTGCGTTCGCGCAAGCAACAAGGGGATGTCTTCTTCCGTGCTTTTTCTTTAATTCGTGATGTTCTCTCCAGTCATAAAGATAATAATCATGAAGAATTGAGGCCACTAAGACGTTTTTTAAATCTTCAAAAGTATATCTTTGATATCTAGCAGCCTTTTTAACACAGAGTTTTGCCACTCTAAAAGAATGGATATAGCAGCTAGAACCTCTATGCATTTGTATTTCGTTCATTCTTTTAACATTCTCATTGTTTAAATAGAACTGATATATCGCTTCTAATTCGTCTTTTTGCTGTTTAGTTAATTTACGCATGCTCTAATTATGAGCACAAAAGAAAAAATATTCTATTTATTTCTAATATTTTTTGTCGCATTATAATGAATAGAGGTGATACTCATGTCAAATAATAAAGAAAATTTTAAAGATACAGGCAAAGGATTCGGTCACGCTTTTAAAAATTTTGGTAAAGCAATGGGTACCACAATGAAGGTGGCCTTCACTGATGAATCTAACTCCAATGGAGAAGGCAAAAAGACCAAAACCGGAGAAGCTTGGACTGAAGTTGGACACGGCTTTAGAGATTTAGGAAAACAAATCGGAAAAACCGCAAAAGAATTAGTCGATAGCGTTGATGAAAAAGAGAATAAGAAAGACATCAATAAAGAAGAAGCAATCGATGTCGAATTTGAAGAGAAGAAATAATTTTATTATTTCTATATTTAATGAAATTATTTAATATTTGTAGTACAATTATTAATTGAGGCAAAGTTATATGGAATTCACCACATTTGATCAAAAATTAGTCGAAGAAGCCATAAAGTGGCAACCAGGTGGCTGGCCAGTTGGCAATTTACTTTTAAGTTTAGCTGCTTTAGTTCTTTGTGTTATCCTTGTCGGTATCGTCGGCATTGAAAGAGAAAGAAAAGGCAGAAGCGCTGGGCTTAGAACCCATTTACTCGTCGGTATTGGTTCCACAATTGTGATGATTATCTCTATTTACGGCTTCCCTGCTGGACAGGCTAGAGATATCGCTAGATTAGCGGCTCAAGTCATCACTGGTGTCGGTTTCCTTGGCGCTGGAGCTATTATGCATCGCAGTGGCGGAATTAAAGGATTAACTACTGCTGGCACTATCTGGGTATCAATGGCAATTGGTATTGCTTGTGGTTCATTTAATTTCATTCTTGCCGTTGCTGGTACATTACTCATCTTCTTAGTGTTAACACTATTTAGAAAAGTTGAAGTTAAAATCTCGAAAAATAATCCAACTATGGTTATTGTTGTTCCTGCTGGAGAAGCAGTGCTTGGTAAACTTCACAGTTTATGTCATGAATTCGACGCTTCCTTACATTCAATGAGTTCAAGCGTTAGTGAAATTGACGGAAAAAATTGTGTAGAAATCGTCTTTCAGATTTTATTTGAATCAGGTGGAGAAAGAAGCGAAGAATTCCTTGCTAGAGTGGAACAAGAAGTTAAACCAATCAGTGTCCACTACTTAAATAGAAAATAAGCTTAGCTTAATCAAAAAAGAACGGGTTGACCGTTCTTTTTTAGTGAAACAAAGATTTTAATTCCTCGTTTGGCTTCGGAGGATTGTTAAGCGTTTCGATGAAAAGATCTCTTTGTACATTATTTAATACAATTACTTCTTTACTCTTTGCTTTTCTTTGCTTCACCTTATTAGATTTAGCGTTCATAGCAATTTCCTCCTTCTAGTAAGATAACATATATATGCGCATTAAAAAAGTAGTCAGTTAGTCAAAATAAAAAAAATAGTTTTTATAAAAAACCATATTTGATAAAATACTAGTTAGAAAGGAATGACTGCATCTAATTAAAGATCGTGGTCTAAATAATTAAAATGTCAACAGTTGAACAAATCAAAGCAGCATATGAATCCTTTATGGAAGAAAATGCAAAATTCGTCGAAAAGGGCAACAAAGCCGCTGCCGGTAGAGCCAGAAAAGCTTTAATGGAACTCGCTAAATTAGCCAAAGTTCGTAGAGCAGAAATTCTCGAAGAAAAGAAATAATTAATTAAGAATTAAACAAAAGCCATTCACCGATATGTGATGAATGGTTTTTTTGTTATTCTATTTCTTTTGCTTCTTTTGGGCTAATAGGAACGAGTTTATGATGAACACCGATAAATAACGTATATAAGCTAGAAACTAAGATTATTGAGGCAATTATATCAGTTAACCAGTGTTTAGAAGATAACGCTCTAGTAAAGATCAATAATAGACAGATAACTCCAGTAGCGGCAAACACTAATGGTTTAATCCACTCCTTTTCAGGTTTTAATAATTTCATCGCTGTAAAGGTATTAAGTAAATAGAACATACAGCCTAATAAAACGTGACTAGATGGATAGCTAGGTTTTAAATTATCGATTGGAGAGATTGGTGAATAGTTAACTTTCACTATTTCAAAGACAAAATAGAAAATTACCGTAAGAACATATCCACCTAAAACTAAATAGTAATTCATATTAAGTTTTTTAAATGATTTGTTTTTGATTAATTCAATTAATGCGAAGATAAATAAGCCTAAGATATAAGCAAATGATAAATAAAGAATAATATCGCTCATCTTTGACATTGATTCATATTTCCCAAAGTTAGTGACAAATTCGCCAAACTTAGAGTTAATAGAATAAAAGCCAACATAAGTATTATTAAAATAATATTGAACATCAACAGTCTTCACTAAGATAGTAAAAACAATAAATATCAATAGCAATGCCGCTGAGGCGATAAAATATCCGTATTTTTTTAATATTGAAGTCATAAATAAAACCCTAATATCCTTAGATATGTTATCACACTTAAGTTATAGATATTAGGGTTATTTTTAGAAATTATTTCCAGTATTCAGTTCTAATTGTGTATTGAGCTGGGTTATCTGGATTGTTGAAGTTACTATCAGAGATAGCTCTAGTAGTTAACGCAGCAAATCCAGTATTAGCTTTAGCGTTCCATCTAGTTAAAGCTTGTGCTTGTGGAACAACAGCTTCAGCAACAGCAGCATCTAAGGTGATGTTGATGTTGAAGATGGTTGCGAAGTTAATTCTCATAGTGGCGTGTAAGCTTCCAATAACATCCATTCCTTCAGAACTACCTTGGTAATTGATGTGTTGAGAAGTAATTGTGGCTTCCACTTCTTTTAAGGCATTAATGCCAGTTAATTCATTAAGATTTAAGCCAAGTTGAATGACTTCATTACCATTTTGTTGATAAGACTTAAATCCAGTAGAAGTAAAGGCATTGGTGAATTTGCCTGGTTCTTTATATTCGCTAGAACCACTATTTTCTTGATTTAAAGCATCTAAATAGATAGAAGGTTTAATACCAATTAAGCCAGTAATTAAGTATTGAGCGATGTTATCTAAGAAGTTAGTGCTATCGCAGCGGTAATGGTAGCAATCTTGAACGTGGAAGTAATGTGTTGTCCATTTTAAGAATCCGGTCCATTCAGTTTCAGTATCTTCTGATTTGAAGAATCTTCTGATATTGAAGATACCGCCAACTTTGTCGTCACTATCATCATCATAAGTTTCAAAGGAGAATTCTGCAGCCATTTTCTTGGTTCCTAAGGCATCATCAACAGTAATAGCGATAATGGTTGGAATTTCATCGATTGTGCCGTACACCTTAACATGTACTCCATCAACGTAGACATAGAAGTTAATACCTTTTAAGTCTGGTTTGATAATAGAAGTAGAACCTAATCTAATTAAAGCTTCAGCAGTTAAGTGATAGAAGTTTACCTTGGTGGTATTAATGCCTAATTGTAATAAGGTCTTGATGCCATCAAGAGACATGAAGGAATCCCCTTTATGAATTCTATTTAAAGTACCATTGTTATAATCTTCTAATTCAAATGTTAAATTGAGTTTAGAGGCATTTTCTTTATTAGAAAGAATTAAATCTTTAATTACTAAGGAATGTAATTCTTGTTTACCTTCGTTATTGAATTTAGTGTTAATAGAAATAGCGATATCAGCAGGTAAATTCATACCAAACATATTCTTATTGATCACCACTTTAATTTCCGTTCCTTCGGAATTTTCAGTGATATCAATCTTCTTAAGAAGATTATTACTAGCAAAATAGAGATAATCTTTGCTATCGATAATGCTTCCTAAAGTATTCATACCTAAGAGTTTAGTGATAGGGGCTAAGAATTTGGTGTATTTAGGATTATTGCCTTCTTCATCAATGAAGGTCATCACTACATCAACTAAATCTGCGAATGTTTGAAGTTTCATTTTTCCTTTCACGGAATTATTCGCATCATCAGGATCACCGTAGATAAATAAAGCTTCGTTTTGGTTGTTCTTTTTCTTAACAGTTTTACCGTTAGAGTCAACTGCGTCATATTCTAAGATATTACTTGCTAAGTTAGTGACATTGACGTACATATCGTGAGTTGCCCAAACTTGGTTACCGTTATATTTATATTGATCAATGTGCATGTCGCCAAAGCCTTCTTTGACTTCGTCGTTATTATCTAAACAACCTTGTCCATTAAATCTAATACCTAAGTTGTCATTATCTAACATAGAACCGGTGATTTTGAATCCAGTTTTCTTAACATTAGCAAGTTCAGTGACTTGTTCAACAACATCAGGAATGAATTTAGTGGATTGATATAAGGAAGTTTCGCCTAAGTCTGGATCGCTAAATGGAGCAGTCTTTAAGTTTGCTGCTAAGGCGAAGTTGCCAAAGGCAAGTCCATTAACATCGATATCAAGACCACTATTGTTAATAGCACTCATCTTTTCTTGGAAGCTTGCAATAGCAGCATCTAATTGAGCTTGTTCTTCTTCACTTAATGAAGGTTTGCTATTTAAAGAAGTAATTAAAGCTTCTAAATCGAAATAATCTTCAAAATAGTCAGGATCGTTATCCACTCTAATAGTGACTTCAGCGTTTTCACCGATATTTAATTTAGATAAATCAATACCTAATTCAAATCCAGTTTCATCATTTTTAAGAGTTTTGATCATGTCTAAGACAAATGAGAAATCAAAATTATTAATGTAATCAACCAATTCTTCAGATAAGAATTTGGATAATGTTTCCATAGTGTCGGTGCCACTATCTTGAGATAAACCATCGATTAATTCTGGGACTTTGGATAAAATCCAGTTCATGGTTTCAGTATCAAAATATAATTTCATGACAGAAGACTTTTCACCGTTTTCATCTTCTTGTTCATTAAATCTTAAATAGCCTTCTCCGTTAGCAAACGCTAAATCTAAATTTGCGTATTCAACATTGTTTTGACCAATTAAGTCTAATTGTAAGTTGAATCCCACATCTTTGAGTTCACCAACCATTTTATAGTCTTCTGGTTTTTCTGGTTTATCTTTATCAGCAACATATTGACTTAAATCTAATAACTTGTCGAAATCAATATTGATTGAGCCGTTAACTTTAGCAATATCAGTTGTGACACTTTCAACAACGTTATCTAAATCTAAAGCAAATTCTAAACCAAATTTTTGGTTCCCTTCTTTTAAGATAGAAAGTAATTTACCAGTCAAAGCAGTATAGTTAAATACTTCAACATAATTGTTTAAATCTGGATAAGTAAAGGAATCGTAAGGTTTAACTTCAACATCAATCGCTCCGTTAATGCTGACTGTGCCAAAGTTTAAATTTTCTAATTCCACTCTTTTTAAGGATAAATCCTTATCGGCGACAAGATTAATCATTAATCCACCGACTTTTTCAGTTTCACCTAAAGAGAAGACGGTGTAATCGCCTCTATTAGATTCTTTTGGTGAAGTGGATAATAGACTTGAAAAATCAAATCCTGCTTCTTCTTCACTAGTAGCATCAGTTTTTGATTCATTAGCAGTAGCTCCACCAATATCACCATTAATTAAACTATCAAATAAGCCACCTAATTTTTCATTGATCAATGTTCCTAAATCAGAAAATAAAGAAACGGAATCTAAATTAGCGTAAGCGGCAAAAGCAAGAAGATATTTAGTGGACAAATTCTCTAATTTGAAATCTGTCATTTTAATCTTCATATCTTTTAAACCAAAATACATTTCATCACCAAAGTGACCAATTGTAACTGGTAAGTATTTGCCGTTATAATCAACACCTAAATCGACATTAAATTCGATTGCGGACATCGCTAAGGCGGACATTCTAAAGTCAATTTCACCTTCTTCAATGGTGATTGCATTAGTGAAGGTAGAATCTTTATCTTTCTTATATGTGATTTGGAACTTCTCACCACTAGTAAGTCCTGCAAATTTTGCACTTAAATATTGTTCTTCTTCACTATTTTCGTCTTCAGCAATACCTACATCTTTAGTTAGCTTTTCAACAAATCTCTCAAAGAGAGTCTTTTCTCTTTCTTGAACAGTAACATCAATTAATTTGCTTCTATTTGGTGTAACAATATATCCACCAATGACAGCTCCACCAAAGGCAACAATACCAGTAGTGACAATTCCTGTTCTTTTCAATAATTTCTTAAGTCTTTTGTTCATGACGTTAATTCTCCTCTAGCGCTAATAATGCGCTGTAATTAATATTCTCGTTATATGGAGGAATTTCCATTTGCTCTCCCGCGTGATAATAATTATCGATAATATTATGTGTTTTAGCAGGGACTGGAATTCCTTCCTTTGTTGCTGTATAAGTTTCATCCACAAGTAAGTGTTTTAGATTTAAGTTAGTATCAACTGTAAATTCTAGTTTCACTTCGCTAAATGGAGGAAGGTTGCTTAATCCAGAAATGTTCTTCATCTGTGTTTTGTAATAAAATGTGGATAAGTTTGGATTAAGGTTGAACTTGAATATGTGTTCATCTCCTTTTGAGGATCTCGAACTATCAAGTACTGTCTTTTCAGAAATGATGTAGATAAACATTTCATCAAGGGTTTTACCCAAATATTCTTTATATTCTTCTTTATTAAATGCTTTAGAAGGATTTTGAGGATAAACTGCTTCTTCTGGTCCATTACATCCACCTTCATATAAGTCTAGATTTCCATTTTTTCCATGCTGCAATGTTCTTTTAGCAAGGTCGACCATTGAAGAATAAGATAATTGTTCCTCGAAGTATTCGTCCCCGTTTTTGATTTGGGCATTTCTGATTGTCTGAGTAACAATCGTATTCGCGTTACCTGAAGCCACGCACCAGCAATATTCTTGATTACGATATTTTTCGAAACAAATATTGATGACGTCAGAATCAGAGAACGACCTAACTCCAGATATTGTTTTATCAGAGAGTTTATTATACTTTTCCATAATAGACTCGATATCTGGGGAGAATTCCTTTGGATCAAATCCTGGTGGATAATGTTCATCAACTGGACCCACTGTTCGTTTAAGGACAATACCTGTTCCTCCTCCAGCGACACCGCAGATTCCAATTGTGAGAATGTAAGTCAACAGAAGTTTGTTCATCGATTTCTCCGCCAAGTATTATATATACGTGTAAACATATACGTGCTCTAAAGATAAAATCCTAAAAGAGAGAATTAAAAAAAACACTCTCTAATTTTGAGAGTTCGGGTAAAAATATTAAGGCTACTGCGTGTTTTTTAAAAAAATAATTACTCTCTGTATGGTAAAAAAATTTTCAAAAAATATTTTTAAAAATATATAAAAAAGACGTCCATAGAGAGTCTATAAACGTCATTTTTTTCAAAATTCCAATATTTTCTTATTGGCTAAAAGCCAATATTATTGTTCTTTAATTTTAGCAATAATTGCTCTAATAAATGCCACTATCGAAACAATTGCAGGGGTGAATACCACCACTAAGGTACCGTAGTTTGCAGTCGCTGTAAAGGTGATTGGGAACATACCAAATCCAGCGTTACTAGGAGCATCCATGTTAGTCTTTAAAGCTACAAAATATAATGTTATAAAGATCGCGGACACCACCATCGAAGCAATAGAAACAGGTAATAAGAATTCTTTCTTTTTCTCCTCTTTTAATTCGTTGAAATAGAATTCCCAGAAAGCAAGCATAATTGGAGAAAGAAGATAGATGAATATCACTGCGATTCCAAAGAACGCATATTCATGTTTGAAGTCATAAACAAAGATGGTTAGTCCTGCGCCAGTTAAGCCAAATAAAGCGATAAGTGTCCAGAAAGATACGCCAAAGCAATAGAAGAATCTAACTGGTTTCTTTTCAGCGCATGCTACAGGTCTAACAGGAACAGTATAAGGAAGCTTTTCTTTAAATCTCTTGATATAAAGAATTGCACATAATCCGATACAAATGAATAAGACTGAATATAATAATGCATCTAAAGGATATAAACTTGATGGACTGCCTTCTACTAAAGAAGTATATTTACCAACAAATCTCATAATTAAGATATATAAGAAGTTAAATCCAGAGATAGATAAAACGGCGATCCCTTTTCTAAAGATAGATTTTAATCTATATTCATCATCTTTTCCTTTGCGAAAAGCGTGGACTAAAAATAATGCCCATAAACTCATAAAGAATGATAAATATAAAGGTAACGCTCTTAATAAGTCTTTTATCGCCACATCAGGAGAACCACTAACAATGGATCCTAAAATATCAGCGAAAGAATATAGCATGTTAAAGAATGTAAATGAGGAGAAAACAAATAGGACAATCATTACTAAAGAAGTAACTAGTGATTGAATTCTTTGTTTTTTATCTAGTGTAGAAGGAATGAAGTTTTCCTTAGCAAAGAATCTTTTCATTAGAATTCCACCCATCTAACGAAATCGTTAGCCCCTTCTCTTTCATTTAAATATAAATGCTCTAATGTGAAGTGTTCAGGATCTGTAATAGTCACTAATGAAGCACCAATTAAATCGAATTTCTCTTCGATTTTTTCTCCAACTGGTAAAGAAGCATTAACTTTAGCTAAACCTTCTTGTAATTCTTCTTTAGGATCAGCTGGGTCAATATGAGCAAAATATAATTCAGTACCTGTTTTTACACCTAAGCCAATAACCACACCATCATAATCAACAGTCCAGTCAACGTTATGGGCGTGTCCCATAAAGGCCCCTTTCAAGCCGTTTTCTTTAGCGGTTTTAATAAACTTAGATTTATATTCTGGTTTATCAGCATCACCAAAGCCTTCTAGTTTAAAGAAGTTATGTTTAAATGATGCTCCACCTTCATGGATTAAATTCCATGCCACTAAATTATCTTGTTGAGGAATGTGGTAATAGGCAATAGTTGGAACTCCAGGAGAGTGCTCCGCTACATACCAATTAACTTGATCATCACGAATGTAATCATAATTTCTTCCAATAGCAAGTGGAGATTCAGAGAATGACGCTCCTGAATCTAAATTGAATAATTGCCATACAGGAGTTGTGGCGGTTGTGCCATCAGGAGTTAAATTGATAACAAAGTTACTACGTCCGTACAAGTTATCTTCTGGTTCAATATAGATGCAGTGGCTTGCATTACGATATTGATTTGCTAACCAGTTTGGACTATAAAGTCCATGTCTATCATGGTTACCCCAAATAATCGCATATTTGAAACCATATTCCACTGCTTTAGTTTCCATATACTCCACAAATGTTTTAACGTGATAAGTATTAGCGAGCATAAATTGGTCGCCTGTAAGTTCTACTAAGTCAATTCCACCAGGACAGTGGGCATCAGCTTCTTTAAACACCTTATCAAGATATTGCTTTGAGCGTGTTGTTGATGAATTAACGTTCCAGTGAATATCTGTTAACTGCAAAATGTTAAAATCAGCATGATATTGCATAGCAAAAACATAATCATCTAGATGTTCATTCCAATTTATCACTTGTCCACAACTAGTAAGAGCGAGAGAAAATAAAGGGAATGACAATAATATAGTTTTTTTGTTCATTTCTTATATCACCTTTCGCTAAACATTTTATAACAATCGGTATAAAAATAACATCAATACTTTGATGTATAGTGCTATTATATTTCTAATGAAACAAAAAAGATTTACTGCGTTATCGATTTTAGAATTAATTACCTTTGCATCAATGCTTTTTGGATTAATCTCTATTTTTACTGATTTCCGATTTATGGCAGATCTGCCTCGACTAGCATCAATCCCATTTTTAACAACATATACTGGATTAAGTAATTTATTTATTGGTGTTGTCTGTTTAGTGTGCGCTTTATATCGAATTATCTACAAAGTAGATAAATTGCCTAAATGGCTATTTATTATTAAACTTGTTTTTATTAGTCAAATCACGATTACATTTTTTATCACTGCTTTATATTTATCCCCTCAACTCGGAGCTGATTGGTGGATGCTATATAATAACGCGGGGTTATTTAATCATTTAATTACTCCCCTTTTAGCGATGATCCCTTTCTTATTTTTAGAAAGAAAAGTCGAAATCAAATGGTATAAGTGTTTTTATTCAATTATTCCAATTGTCTTATATGCAGTACTTTATATCACTAATGTCTTTACCCATTTAAATCCAGATGGCACCACTAGCACGACTTATGATATCTATGGGTTCTTTAGATTTGGAGGAGGATATTTTGTTCTCTTCTTGATCGGCTTCTTTATTATCGCTGTTGGAATATGTTTACTATATCGCTTAGAAAATATCGCTATTAACAAAAGGAAAGATAATGAATAAAAAGATAAAAATTATCTTTTGCGATATTGATTGGACTTTATTTGATCACTCTAAAAGCCCATCAAGATTAGATAAAAGGTCAATTAAATATTTATCTAAACTCCAAAAAGAAGGAGTTTTAGTTTTTTTATCAACTGCTAGACCATATCATTCAGTTAAAAGGATTAAGATATTAGATTTATTTACTCCAGATGGGATGATTCTCGCTAATGGAGGATTAATCATTTATAAAGATGAAATTATCTATAATCCTTTAATGAAAGAAGAAGACTTCATCTCTTTATGTGAACTCACCAATAAATATGGAGGTAATCTAGAAGGTATTAGACCATATGATTGCTTCTTAATTAATAATAATATTGAAGTTGCTAAAAAATTATTTGAAACTTATCCAGAGGATGTCCCACCTATTGAAGATTATCATCATCAAAAGGTAATCGGGGTAAATCTATTTATAGGTGAAGAATATGATGAGAAAATAAAAGCTAAACTTCCAAAAGTTTTATATTATTACCGATATCACGACTATGGAGTGGATGTCGCTAGCATCCCTCATATCAAAGGAGAAGCAGTGAAATTTGTCTTAGACTATCTAAAGGTAGATAAAGAATATGCTTGCTCTATTGGAGATGATCATCAAGATATCTCGATGTTTAAAGAAACTAATTACTCAATTGCGATGGGTAACGGCAAAGAAGAAGTTAAAGATAACGCTAAACATATCACTAAAACCGTAACTAAACACGGGGTGAAATATATACTAAAAAAATTAATGTAAATCGAGTAGGGAGGAAAATTTAAATAATTTCCTCTCCCTCTCACACCACGTAACGTGCCGTTCGGCATTACGCGGTTCAACTTATTTTCAAAGCATGTCTTGCTAAATAATAATCTAGACAACTGACTAATCCCTTTTTGGTCAGTTTTTCTTTTGAAATTGCTCTAGATACACAAGTCTTAGTTACAATCCACATATAACGATTACCCATATATGCCGTTTGTCTTGCTAAGTCCTTATCAATACCAAGTTTCTTTAATCCCCATTCCCTTTTGCTTGGTTTCTTCCACTGCTTCCAAATAACAATTCTAAGCATTGTCCTAAGATGTGAGTCTATTTCTTTTTCTAGACTTCTTTTCATGAATCCTAAAGCAAAATAGTTAATCCACCCTCTTATTACTTCGTTTAGTTTCTTTATTCGATAGGCGAGGTCAATACTCCATTTTCTTTCACATAGTTTCTTTAATGCCCTTTTAAACTTTTGAATAGAATCTTCATGTGGTCTTGCTTTGTATTGGTCACTACTATCTTTCCAAAACCCAAAACCAAGATATTTAAGTTTATTAGGTGTAGTTATATGAGTTTTTGTCATATTAACTTTTAATCCTAACTTTCTTTCTATCCATGAAGTTATGGAATGAATAACTCGGTTCGCGCTTGCATGAGATTTGACTACAATAACGCAGTCATCTGCATATCTAACAAAATTAAGATTTCTAGATTCTAATTCTTTATCTAGTTCATTAAGCATTATGTTACTTAATAAGGGAGATAAGTTACCTCCTTGGGGTGTACCAAGATTTGACTTTTCAATTTGTCCGTTAATCATAACACCCGCTTGAAGATATTTTCTAATAAGGGATTCCGTATCTCCATCGTTAATCATGTTATGCACTAAAGACATAAGTCTATCTTGAGGGACATTATCAAAGAATTTCTCTAAATCAATATCAACTACCCATATAAACCCGTCATTAAACAAGTCTAATAATCTCATTATTGCTTGTTCGCAACTTCGATTTTGTCTAAATCCATATGAATAATTACTAAAATGTGGTTCGCATATTGGACTTAGTATTTGAGTAATTGCTTGTTCGATAATTCTATCGACAATAGTTGGGATACCAAGATTACGCACCCCTCCATTAGGTTTAGGAATTTCCACTCTTCTAACGGGTGAAGGTTTGTACGTTCTTTCTTGGATTTGCTGTTTGATATTATTCCAATTATTTAACATGTACTCATCAATTTGCTCTATAGTAATGTTATCAATGCCACCGCTACCATTGTTTGTTTTTACTTGTTTAGTAGCTAGGGCAATGTTGCTATCGGATAATATCGAGTCTAGTAATTTAGACATACTTTCCGCTTCTTCTCCTTTCCGCTTCTAAGATTTAATTCCTACGTGTTGGATATTCTTTGAGATACGCTCATACATTTTCCTGTCGGATACATCTTAGAACATACATTTGTTAAAGCGATATAAATTGTTTGGTCCTTTCTCTATTAAGTACTATGACCTCTGCTGACTTCCTATAGTTCGCTTTTCTAGGACTTCTCCTCTATAGGACCTCACGGGATAAGTTATATATCTTTCCTCGTTTACCTACCTAATTTACGGATTAAGAGTACGTTTGCCCTTTGGACTTTATTGCTTAAAGTCAACTTGTCCGCTTAATTCGCCTTAATATTAGGTTTCTATTCGTTAGGCCACGATTTCGCTATCCCTTCTTTTCATGCATAGTTATCTAGAGGCACTTTGGGAGTCGCTATCGGGTTGGTCGGCAAATACCTCCCTTCGGACTTTCACCGTAGATATATGACATGCCCGTCATACTTTAAAAGGGTTCAATTTAGAACCCTTATTTTATAAATAATTAATGTACTAATTATCTAATGCTTTTTCTTTTCTTAATCACCAATAAAGTGGTAAAGGCTGCTAAAGTAACTGCGGCCACAATAATTACTAACATTGAAGTGTTGTCTTCGCCATTAGAAATAACTAAAGCGCTTGATTGATATGGTGAGAAATGTTGAGAATTACATCTACCCATATAATCATCAAATCCAGCAAAACTAGACACTAAGAAGTCATATCTTTGCATTGCCAAAGCAATATATCCAGTAACTTCTGCATCATGAGCAACATGTTCTTCAGATTTTAAGATCTCTTTTGCTTCATTGCTAAGATTATGTTTATAATCATCTTCAAATTTATCCCAGTTAGATTTAGATTTAGTACTAGCACAGCCGTCTCCTAAAAAAGCAATACTCCATTCATCAGCCTCTGCTAAAGCTACTGTAGTGATATATAAAGAATGAGTATCAGTGTTGAAATATAAGGCATAAATGCCACCAACAAGAACTTTTACTTTGCCACTGACTGAAGTGGTATCAAAATTAGAAGTTAAAGAACTATGAATTTCAAAGGTACTATAAGTAACATTTTTAAAGTCGATATCAAATTCTTGACCAACACTTAAAGGGAATCCTTGATTAAAGTTTTCAGAATTTCCAGCAGTATTGCGTTTTAAATGATCTAATGCAACTTTATTAGTGGCAGAGAAATTAACGCTCGCCATTGCATAAGACCAGGAGTTATCATTCCAATCATCAATACCAAGCACTCCATATTTAGAAAAATCTTCGGCCTCACTATGGTTCCATTCTACGGTTGCTTCTGAATTAAAACGGTATGCTTTCATTTTAGTCGGAACAAAGTCCAATGAATATTGAGCAATATAAATGTGATCAAATCTAGATGAGGCAGCAATTTCAGACCATGCTTCATTATCTGAATTATCAGAATACTTAAATTTGAACTTAGCGCCATCGTTTGCCCAGTCATTGAAACCTGATAAGTCAAGATAAGTTTGTCCGTCGACACCATTTAACAAAGCGCTCTTTTGACCAACATAATAATCACAGTTTTCCCAAATATAGTCTAATCCTTCACCAATTTGGTATTTTTTCGAATCAACTCCGCCCCATTCTTCTACATGTCTTGGACCAATTACGATATGCCAGTCTTCAGCAGCAAAATAATCTTTTAATTGTTGTCCGACTGCGCCTTCGGCTTTAGTTTTGCTCCAAGCCACTTTTTGATCAGCTAATGTACTCTCCCAGTTAATGCTAATTTCACCACTATCTTCTCCGCTAGCTGCAAAGAAATAATGTTCACAGGCTTCAAGGCTATATGGATGTAAATCAGCAGAGCCAACAAGTTTACGTGTACTAGTATCGTAAGTTGGCTTATTTCTAAATAAGCAAAGTAACCATCCTTGATTAAGATCAAATTCCTCATTAGTAACAGTGAATGTTGCGCTAACATTGCCGTTAACATCAACTTCTAAGCTTCTATTAGGAGTAGAATAATCAGCAGCCTCAGCTACACTAGTTTTTTTAGAGCCAAACGCTACTAATCCACCAACAGCGACTCCTAACAAAGGTAAGGCGAGTAATAAAGTCTTTTTAAATTTCATAAATATTCTTATTCCTCCTAGGAAAAATAATTTTCGTATATTATACACATTTGCGCGGGGAATTGTTAAATATTTTTATTTCGTATAAATACATGTGGCACATTTGTGACAATTGTTGTGATAACATTTACATGTCTAAGGAGAAAATAACTTATGAAAAAAGAACTATTAAAAGGGTTAACCGAAGAACAAATTGCTAAAGCTAAAGCTTGTAGAAGCCAAGATGAATTATTAAAAGCCGCCAAGGAAGAAGGCGTTACACTTACTGATGAACAATTAGCAGCAGTCTCTGGTGGATTCTGTAGTTCTTCAGATTTTAGATGGAAATGCACTAAATGTGGTTCAAGCGATACAGAAGTGGTAGAAAGATATAATCAAGGTAAAGAAGATGAATATGTTCGAGTGCACTGCAAAAAATGCGGATACTACTTTTATGGATTATAATTCTCTCTGAATAATATATTGAAATCCCCTTTTAGGGGATTTTTATTTTTGATGTCATTCTTGTACAATTTTGATACAAATATTCAAAAAATATATTAAATCGCATAAAAAACTGATAACAAGTATCAGTCTTTAACTACAATTTGTCTAAGTACTACGAGAAAAATATAAGAAACACTTTTTGGTAAGTAGTAACACTTTTAAAATGTTAACACGAACTAAATTATCTATTCTTGGTCCATTGACATTGACATTTTTTGCATTCGTAATGAACGGTTTCATGCCCATCTGCAAAACGTTCACTCCAGAACATAATGTCATCATATCCAGCGCCACATTGAGGACAATTATTTTCAGTTGAAGAGAATAAGCATCCACCGGATATCGCATTTAATTGTTCATCGGTTAATTCCACGCCTTCTTCTTTTGCTAACGCTAATAATTTTTCACTGTTGTTACAGGCTTTAATTTTTGCAATTTGTTCTTCTGTTAAACCTTTTAATAATTCTTGTTTCATGTTCAAAGTTCTCCTTTATCAATTCTACTTTATCACAAGTCTTGCCACAAAAGTGTCACAGTTTTTAAAAAAATCCTTAATACAGTTAGTATCAAGGATTCAATGTTAAGATGGTTCTCTTGTTCGATTTGGACACAATTGAACAGTGAGTTTTAATTTTTGAACGCCTTATTTAAGTTGTTCCGGTCCACCACGCTTAGTGTAAAAAACACGCATCATATCGATACGTGAATATTTGTTAATCAACTTTGTTAATATCATCTTCAAACATTTCTTTGATAGCAGGAATGGCCATAAGCTGTTGATAAAAATATTCCATGTTTGCTTTTGCATCCTTTTTACGTTCTTCAATTATTTCATCATAAGAGATGCCTAATATTTCACAAAGTTCTCTTCCAGTCATTACATGTTCTATTTCAAACGCATTTTTGAAACCCTTAACTATTTCTTCTTTGCTTGTTTGATTAAAGCAACAAACATAGTAATCGGAAACAAATGGTATTTTAGCGCCAATGTGTAAATTAAATCTTTCAAGATGTTCTTGCTCTCCCCAAGCCTTTTTCGTGTCAAAAGAATCTCCATCTTTCAATTCGATAATCTTACAAACTCTTTTTTGTTGAACGACGAAAACAAGCAAATCGGGTTCATTGCCATCAAGTTTATACGAACTTTTTTTCAGAATCCTTTTTGTACAAACATAAGTTCCATTAGGAATTTCCCCATTGGTAACCGCTTCTATATAGACATCTAAATCCGTAATATTTTGAGTTTTAGAGAGGATGATTTTTTCTAACTCATTTCCATTAGAAATTACAGTTGATTGGACTTTAGCCATCAATCTACCCATTTCATCGTTATCAAAAACACGATTATATCCACCACTTGAGGTATTAACTTTAGCATTGCATATTTTAGCCATATTTAATCCTCTCCAAATTCAATATCACCACCAAAAAAAGTGCGTCCAGTTAATTTACATGCCTCAAACACCGAATATCCGCCGGAAGCAGGATCAACAACTATATCGCCTTTATTTGTTACCGATTTAATTAATTCACTTTGTAGATCTATTGGTTTTGAATGAGGGTGATTTTTAACAGCCTTTTCTGACCAAACATCAGGAATAGCGTGATTTGTCCAAGTGCTTTTAGCTTTAAGTGGAAGCTTTTGAACCACTACTAAATATTCTGATTTTCTTCTTGTTCTATAACCCATGCCTATTTTTGTCTTGTCCCAAACAATCATATCCACGCATCTAAGATCAGTGTTTTTAAACCATGGATTTACACCTTCAACTAAATGGAATTTATCTACCCATAAAAACAAATATCCACTAGGAGTTAAACATCTATTTATTTCCTTGATAAAATTTAAAATTATTTTTTCATCCATTTGAGTTAACGAGCTTCGCTCTTTTCCTCTAGATACGCCTTCGTTTCCATATGAAAGCTTGTCTAAAACTCCTCTATATTGAGGATCAAAAAACAAACACTTTATAGAATTGTCATTTATATTCTTTAAAAGCAAAATACCATCAATTCTATTTTTGTAATTTAATTTGATGTTTAATTTACAATCTTCCTTAATACCCATTTACGTCTCTTACTCTAACCCAAATGTATATTAATTATATTTCAGGTGGGTTTTATATGCAACGCATATGTGTATTAAAATGCTCACATGAACGTATTAGAAAAAGTTAAGAAATTACAGGAAGAAAGAGGCTGGTCAACATATAAACTTGCTTATGAATCAGGTTTAACTCAGTCAACTTTATCGAATATGTTTGCTAGAGGAACATGTCCTACTGTAGACACTCTTGAAAAGATATGTGAGGCTTTTGGCATCTCTTTATCTGAATTTTTTGAAGAAGACGATAGAAAAACACATGTTTCTAAAGAAGAACTAGAATTACTTAGGAAATATCGAGCATTAACTGATAAAGAAAAAGACGCTGTTAAATCAATGATCAACGCCTTGTTTCAAAAATAAATTACTTCATATTGATTTTTAAAGTTGGCAATTACTTATAAAATTTTTGTATTTTTCTTTTAAAATAGCTGGACTTACATTCATATGAGCAAAACTATTAGCAACATTTTCTCTAATTGCTTCTATTGGTATGAATTTCTCCTTTTTATTGACTAAATATATTCAATTTGGTTTAATGTTTGTGTCAGGTAATCTGACCTCTAGATCTAGAAGCGTGTCTGCTATAGGCACGCATTTTTTATTAAGGAATATACCTAAAAGTCCGTTTTGTATAATCTGGGCTGCTTTGTAGAATAGACATTTTTGATTTTTGTCAAATTTTAGGTCTCTAGGCATGACCGATATCTCAAAACACCCCTTTATTCTTTGTGTAATAAAGAAAAATGACTGATACTCTCGTATCAATCCTGACGTTTCTAGATGCCTAGATAAACTTGTGGTATACAGTTGAGGCACATATTTAGATGAGTTGTTTTTATTTTGCTTAAGTAATTAATGCTGTCAATGTATACTCTAAGTTTTTCTAATAGTGCGCCTCTTGGCAGAATCAAAACCTATATATTTATTCTTGATTCGATATGAATATTTCAAATCTTGGTAAAGTAAGCATCATTTTGCCTTGTTCTAAACCAACAATTAAACCACGTTTTATTAATCTATCACGATATACAGAACAAGATTTTTCATCATAAGGAACTTTATTAATTAATTCGCTAGTCGATGTTTTATCGTTTTTGAAGCATTTCAAATATAGTTTTTCATTTTCAGGCAATTTGGACCAAATTTTATCATAAACATATATGGATAAATACTGATCAAGTTCGTTGTATATCTTGCTAATCTTCTTATATTTTGAAAACAGATATCCTACGACTTGATATGCAAAAGCATATCCTTTGGTCAGTTTCGCTAATTCTTTAATTTCATTTTCATCTTCGTTAGTAAATATAGAAGCATATTCCTTTTCGATTAATTCTATTTTTAAAGGAGTTAATTCAATCTTTGGCGCTCGATACAAGAAAGTTAAATTCTTATTGTTTTGCAGCGAATTGACATTTTCATATAATCCAGTCATTAAAGCAAAAACAGGATAATCGTTTCTTAAAAGACTTTGGAAATCGTGCGCAAAAGATCTCATTTGAGCATTATTAGATGCTTCATCAATAGTAATTAGTAATTTTTTATTTTGTTTTTTAAGAACATCTAGCATCTTTTCTAATATGGATTTGACATTTGAGACAGGAGTTTCTCCTTCAATAGAAAATCCAATTCCGTGGAACGAGAAGGAAAATGATTTAGACAAAAACAAGCGCTTAACATGAGCATTTTCGAAAATACCAGAAGCAACTTGTTCTAATATTTCTCTATTTGGATTGACATCCACCACTATCCAATCCTTTTTCTTTTCAATTGCTTTGGAAATATTTGTTAGTAGTACCGTTTTCCCAGAACCTCTTACACCACTGATGATGTAAATATGAGATAGAGGAAAATCAAGAAAAAAATCGTTGCATATCTTATCTGCGATATGTTCTCTATTGATATAGCTTGATGGTAATTGACCGAAGGTCACTGTAAATTTATTGTCCATATTATTCTCCTTTTTTGTTAGGTTTGTTAGATTTATATTTTTGTTAGGTTTGTTAGATTTATATTAGATTATAATTAGATAAAAATCAACGAAGAAATGCTTTTCAAAGCATTAACACCACATAAACGGTGATCGCGTTTGTTTGTCGCAAAAAATGGGGGTTATGATCTTTCTTTTAGAATGATTTGTGCAATGTGCTCGGCTCTTAAATGGTTTTCCACAAGGTCCATCAAAAAGGTTGGGTCTGTTTCAGTTTCAGCAGCTTTTGAAAACTTTCGTTCTTGTTCTCTTAGAGCATCATAGAATGTCTCACCCATAACTGAATACGCATATTCATCCGCGTCTTGTTCTCTTTCTAAAACTCTTCTTTCTAAAATTGCTTTTCCTCTATCATCTTGAGTTTCCGAATAATTCTTGTCGGAATTAACGAAATGGCCAAGCTCATGATAAACAAAACTGATTACATATTTGTTATGTTTTTTTAATTCTTCCAACGAAGAGCGATCTATAGATATAAAAGCAGCTTTTTTGAACGCACTAAGAAGATTCTTTTTGGCGTCTAAAACTTGTCTTTTAATTCATCAGGACACTCGCTTAGCATTCTTTGGTAATTAACTAAAGAAGATTCGTTGTTGTTATAGTTAATATCCATATCAACAATGCCGTATTTCTCAAACTTACTATCGAATGGTTTCAAATAGATTTTCAAGTTCATGGTTGGATTAGTAACAGCACCAACAAATTCATCTATCTCTTCATCAAAGAATTCGATTTTATATTTTGTTTTGTCTATATCAAGCATATGGAATACCTTAAATAAAATAATCAATTAATTTCTTTTATTTTATAGAAGGAGGCGGAGGCGGAGCAAACACTTTGTGCTTTAGAGTGCCATTTATCATGTTTTATACTTAACTCTATACATTGCATGGTTTTTGATTGAAATGTTTACAAGTCTCGCGATATTTTCGATTTTCCTACAATATAATAAAAGGATATACTATAAAGCATATCCTTAACCTACATTTTTGGTGCCTCCTGCCAGAATCGAACTAGCAATAGATCCTTACCATGGATCCGTTATACCACTTAACTAAGGAGGCAAGCGGTTTACGAGAATAGATTATAGAAAAAATGAAAAATTAATACAAGTATATTTATATATTTTTATTTCCTGTAATCATAGAAAATACTTTTGTGGCGTTTCTTTCTAATGCTTCTCTAGTTATTTCACCCTTTTTAAAAGCTTTCTTGATATCTTTGATATCTTTCTTACTTCCTGGCATACAAATATTTACTCCATTAGCAAGACATTTAGACGCCCTAATGGATGGATATTTAGATTTCTTATTATTGATTTGACCGGTAATAATCCAATCACTCATTATAAGGCCGTTATACGCCCATTCGTTTCTTAAAATTTTAACTAATAAGTTTATATTTTCTGAAACATGGATACCGTTAATTAAGTTATAACTAGTCATAATACAAGCTGGAGAAGTATCAATAAGAGTTAAATCAAATCCTCTTAAATAGATTTCTCTAAATGCTCGTTCAGAAACAATTGAGTTAGAATTAAATCTATTTGTCTCTTGGTTATTACAGGCAAAATGTTTAATACACGCTAATTTGCCGCTTGCTTGGACACCTTTAACAACATTAGTGGCTATTGCTCCAGTAAGAAGAGGATCTTCAGAATAATATTCAAAATTTCTTCCACATAATATATTTCTATGGATATTCATAGCGGGGGCAAGCCAGATATCAACATCATAGATTTTCATCTCTTCTGCTACTAACCTACCAATCTTATTAGCTAAATCAGTATTAAAGGATTGAGCGATCGCGGTAGCAATTGGAATTGCGGTACAATATTGATAAACAACATTTCCTTTTTTGTTTTTGTTTTTTCTTACATCAAATAGTCTTCTAGCAACAGCAGGAATAAATTCTTTTACGCCTTTCCAAATTGAATCTTCGACTAAGTTATAGGTTCCTTTATGATTAACTTTATATTCACTAATTAAACGTAATCCAGCAGGCCCATCCGCCATCACTAAAGCATGATTCACATCTTTTAATCTTAAAGTTGTTTCTCCGGCAGCTCCAGGAACTAAAGAACCTGATTGACCAATCGCTCCCGCTAAGCCTGTTTTATAGTCTCCGATATTTAATAAAATCAAATCATGAAGTGAGAGATTTTTGATATAATTCGGGATTTTTAGGTCGAATTTGCGCTCATAAAATGCTTTTTGATGATAAAACTTGCTAGGATCGAGATCTAAAATCGGAACATCGATTATTTCTAAGTCTTCACGATATCCAATTTCTAAATCTTTAAAATCTGGAGCAGGTAAAACTGATTCAACATTTTTTAAGATTACGTTATCTTTTACATTGATTTTTAAAATATTAGTGAGATCTACACTATTAGAGCCACCTCTAATTAAATAGACTCCTTTTTGAATTAAATAAGTATTATTAGAATCATCAAATATAGTTAAAGCAGATAATCTAATTTTTAAAGTCGTTTCAATAGATGAATGAGGCTTAATCACATCGGTTTTAGCAAAATAAAGTAAAGTATTTCTTGGAGTATCAATTCTTCCATCTGTAGTTGCATATATCTGAATAACTTCTTTTCCAGGATAATTAGATTCATTATTGACTTTAACCTTCAAAACTAATTTATTACCCACTATGTCGTATTTTAAAAATTCATAGCTAAATCGCGAATAAGATAAGCCATATCCAAATGGGAAAAGTGGCACTATTCCTTTAGAATTGAAATAGCGATATCCGACATATATGCCTTCTAAATATCGAGTTTCATTAATATCACCAAATTCATTGATAAAAGGATATTCATCCGCTTTTGCCCAGCTATCAGTTAATTTACCGCTTGGATTAATTTCTCCTAAAAGCACTTTAACTAAAATAGAAGAAGTAACTACTCCTAATTGCGATAATAAGAAAATGTTTTTAACGTTATATACTGGCGATAAATCAACCACACCACAAACATTTAAAACAAGCATGAATTTATCAAATTTCTTGTTTAAATATAAAATGTCGTTTATTTCTGTATCAGTTAATAAGACATCACCTTTTTCTAATTTGCGGTCAGTGGATTCTCCACTTACTCGACTTAATACATAAATACAAATATCGCCTTTATAATCTTCAATGGGGATATCATAATCTATTTCTTTATCAATTTGACCAACAGAATAAGCAGGTGCTCCCATACCAATTCTTTTAGCTTCTTGCTTCACTCTTTTTATAAAAGAGATATGTTTAGTTTTTTTAACTTCATCATAAGCGTCTAACCACTTTTTGGTGGTCACGGTGAAACCATTTAGTTCTAATTCCGTTTCAATATTATTAAAGAAATGGGAATTAACGTCTCCGCTTCCTGTGCCTCCTTTAATAGTGTGTCTCGCTCCACTACCAAATAAGGCTACTTCACAAGGTTTATCAATAGGAAAAGCAATATTATCACGCTTTAAAAATAAAGTACATTCACCCGCTAAAGACTCTAAAGTCTTATAGTGAGCTATTTCATGAGGCAGTAAAGATAAATCTTTAGGAAACATATTCCCCCATTAAATCATAAACAAAGGCGTTATTAATTTTAACTTTCACTTTGTCTCCGATATGTAGTTCTTTATCACTACTAAAATATATTTTACCATCAACATCATCAGGAGCGTTCCAATAACTTCGTAAGAGATAACTATCATTATCCATTCCTACTACTAAACCTTCCATAATTTCTCCGACATGTTTTTTGTTTTGTTGATAAGAAATCTTTTGTTGAGCTTTCATTACTTTATCTTTTCGCTTAACTTTTTCACATTCTTCAATTTGGTTTGGTAAATTTGCCGCGTCTGTATCTTCTTCTTGAGAATAAGTAAAAGCGCCTAGATGATCAAATTTGATGTCGTTCATAAATTTAATAAGGTTATCAACATCTTCTTCTGTTTCTCCTGGGAAACCCACCATGACAGTGGTTCTTAAGATTGCGTTAGGGACTTTAGTTCTAATCTTATTAAATAAATTAATAAGGAACTCTTTATCCCCTCTTCGATACATCGCTTTTAAAATAGAAGACTCACTATGCTGAATTGGGATATCAAAATATGGAGTAAGTCGAGGTTCACTTCCAATTAATTCAATTAATTCATCACTAATTTCATCAGGATATAAATAGAGTAAACGAATATAATCAAATTCTTTGATTTTTAATAATTCTTTTAGTAAAGAAACAATATTTACATTAGGGTCAGCAATATCAATCCCGTATTTAGAGGTATCTTGCTGTAAAACCACTATTTCTTTAATACCGTTAGAGGCTAAGTCTTTTGCTTCTTTAATAATTGAAGACATGTTTCTAGAAACAAAATGTCCTCTAATAATAGGAATCGCACAATAGCTACATCGATTGTCGCATCCTTCGCCTATTTTTAAATAAGCACTATATGGACCAGTAGAAACGATTCGATATTCGTCGTCTACTCCTAAAGAAGAGTCAATAGAGTTATCTAAACTATATAATAGTTTATTAAATTTATCATAGTCTCTAATCGGGATAAATAAATCCACTTCAGGGATTTCTTTTTTTAACTCTTCGTAGTAGCGTTCTGCTAAGCAGCCCGTAACTACCACTTTTTTATGATAAGAAACCATCTCTAAAATATTTTCGATAGATTCTTTTTTGCTTGGTTCAATAAATCCGCATGTGTTAACCACAATAACATCCGCGTCTTTTGGATCATTAGTGATTTCATAACCATTACGGTCAAACAATCCTAAAATATTCTCGCTATCGACGAGGTTTTTAGAACAACCTAATGACACTAAACCAACTTTTTTCATTTTTATTCAGTTCTTAATGCCACTACTGGATCTTGTTTAGAAGCACTAAATGATGGGATAAGTCCGCTTATAACACTTAAGAAGATACTTAAGGCAATCATAATCAATGCCCATAAGAATGGAAGAGCAGCGATATTACTTACTCCAAATGGAGAAACAATCGCATTAATGATGATTTGTAAAATATAAGTCACGATAATTCCTAAAGCGCCACTAGCAAAACCAGTAATTAAGTTCTCAGCGATAAATAGACGTGAAACGTCTTTCTTACGTCCACCTAGAGATCTAATAACACCAATTTCTTTAACACGCTCCATAACCGAGATATAGGTAATAACCGCAATCATGAAGCAAGAAACAACTAATGACAAGGAAGTAAAGGCTACTAAAGCGATACTAATTGCAGTGACTAAAGTAGAAATAACAGTAATAATCATACCGATAGTGTCAGTATAGGTAATATCTTCTCTTTCAGATTTTGGAACTGGTACATCATCAATAATTAATGTTTTATCCCTATTCCAATCATCTAAATAGTTAGTAACACCATCTTTGGTATTGAAATCCTTTGGATAAATAGAAATACTTTGAGGTAATTTTTCGGTATCGTAAGTATATTTGTCTTTATTTAAAGGATCATCCTCATCAGGAATTTCTAAAATCTTCAAACCACCAACTGCACGGATATGTTGCTTTTCAGTATCTAAATTATCGGATCCACCCATAAAAGATAAGAACAAATCAGATAAAGCATTTTGTAATCCTCCGTTAAGTGCGGAAGCAAATCCCTCGGATTCGGATGGCTCCCATTCTGGGTCGGCTTCTCCTGGATCGCCAGTATAATCATCATAAACAAAGTGAGTATAAGCGTTAAATAATGTTCCAACAGTTAATCCGACGTTCTTAAATCTTTTGTTTGTGATGTGGTCTTTATAAGCAGCAAGAATGTCACTAGTAGAAGCATCTGATAAATATTTCTCTGCCAAAGCATGAGAATAATAGACACCTCTTTGAAGGGTTCCAAATTTAGTGTCTGCTTTTGGTTTTAAAATACCGACCACTTTAACTTTTCTCTCACCAACTCGAGCGCCCAAATCAATTAATTCTTGTTCAGTTTTTCCTTGAATTAAAGTGTTATTCTTAGAATAAGCTTCACAATAGAAATCTGGAGTTTCTGGTGTTGTTTCGCTAATTGTACCATCCGTGAAATTAATCGTAATCGGCATTGGTCCCATCGCGTTAGTTTGTAAAGTTCCAGTGACATTATCATATTTAACCGTTCTTTCTCTAGTAGGATCATCTACTGGGTGTTTATCGGTAACAATTTCAAGGTTGAAATTCATATTTTGATAGGAGAATTTCCATTTACCATCCAAAACAGATTTACCTTCATCGGTTACTTTATAATCTTTATCCCTGTAGAAGAATAAAGCCTGATTCATGACTAATTTTAGATTATCATTATTGTCTAAAACAATAAGTGTAGCTCTTAGCATATCATCACTTGGTACATAAGATAAACCACCTAAAATAACAGTGTAATCAATGCCCATAATTGCAAGTTGGAATTTACCGGTTAAGGAACCACTGATTTCTTTATGGGAGACAAAAGATGGGTCATCTTTATAAATCAAATCATGTGGGTAATAAGAATATTCATGATTTAAAATGTCAGTAAAATCAAAAGCGGTATCATATTGATATTTTTCTGCGATTTCTTTCACTCTTTGTTCATATTCTTCTTTAGTAATTTTGCCGTCGTTATAATCTTTTTGAGCTTCATTAGTTTTAATGGCTTTTTTAGCAATCTTTAAGAATTCATCCTGTGGATAATAGCCCATTTGTGCATAGATTAAATCTGTTAATGTTTGATTACTATCAACAACAAGCATCATTTCATTATCTTCGGTAGCGTATTTACTTCCTGCAATTAAATCATATTGCGACATAATGTAATCTTTTTCATCAGGAAGTTCTTTCATAAAGCCAGCAAATAAATCGACGAATTGAGCGTAATCGCTAAATCCTTCAACAGTCATTAAAGTTTTAATATATCTTTGGGTTAAACCGTTAATTGAAATTTGTTCTGCTGATTCGCCTTTAACTGCGGTGAAATCAGTAAAAATATTGTTAGTAGGATCAATGCCGTAGTTATAAGTAATTGCAGAATAATAACTTTGCGGCATTTGTTCGATATATTTCACCAAAGTCTCAGTAATGTTGTTGGTCTTAACATTAGTTAAATCGGTGTATTTAGTTAATAAATAACTAATCATGGAATCCATTCCAGCCTGAGTTTTCAAGTCAAACTTCGCTAAATCTTTTTTGTCTTGAGTGGTTAAGCCAGTAATCAAAGAGTTAAGATCCACTGATTCTTCAGCGATTTGAATTGGATACGCAGAAAGCATATCGTCTTGCATATTCTCGATGAAATTATTAACACCTTTAGACACCGCTAAAACGGTTGAAACACCAATAATACCGATAGATCCAGCAATAGCGACAAGAATGGTTCTTTTTAATTTGCTACGTAAGTTAGATAAAGATAGTCCAAAGGCAGTGAAAAATCCCATAGAGGAATGTTTCTTTTTGCCTTTATTAACTTCAACAACTTCTTGAGTTACTTTTTCATATGCTTCACCCTTACCGTCATAAGGATCGCTATCATCTAGGATTTCTCCATCTTTCATCTTCACAATACGGGTTGCGTATTTTTCTGCTAATTCTGGGTTATGGGTAACCATAATCACTAAGTGATTCTTAGCGATATCTTTCATGATGTCCATAACTTGGACAGAAGTTTCACTATCTAAAGCACCAGTAGGTTCATCCGCTAAAACGATTTCAGGATTATTAACTAAAGCTCTAGCAATAGAAACACGTTGCATTTGTCCGCCAGAAAGTTGATTTGGTTTCTTTTTATATAAGCCTTTTAAGCCCACTAAGTCTAAAGCTTCTTTAGCGCGTCTAGTTCTTTCTTCTTTACCAACACCAGAGATGGTTAAAGCAAGTTCAACGTTTTTGATAATAGTCTGGTGAGGGATTAAGTTATAGGATTGGAAAACAAATCCGATAGAGTGATTTCGATATGTATCCCAATCGGATTCGCTGAAGTTTTTGGTACTTCTGCCTTTAATGACTAAGTCACCTTCGTCATAATGGTCTAAGCCACCAGTGATGTTTAAAAGTGTGGTTTTACCACATCCAGAAGGACCAAGGATAGCGACGAATTCATGGCTGCGGAAATTTAAGGAAATTCCTTTTAAAGCATGAACTGGTTCCTGGTCTTTCAGTTTATAGTCTTTTTTAATTTTAATTAACTCTAACATAAAAAGCCCCCATCATTATTGGAGAAATTATAACATTAATTTATCCAAAAATTTAAGGACTTATTTATTTTTTATGGAATTAACAATAGAGGATAAATTATCTTTCAAATATGGAGATTCCTCTATGATTCTTTTATTTATATTAAAATATAAATAGGTATAGACAACCGCTAAAGCGAGGCTTACAAAAGCAGGAAGTAAAAATCCTAAAGCGTTTGATACTAAATCAAAGGCGTCTTTTTTAAACGCCATAAAAATGACGAATAAAGAAAGAAGTAAAAATGCAATACCTACAAATACAATGACAGGTAAAAATGGAGGTCCTTTACGATATAGTTTCTTTTCTAAATGTCTAATCGCCGAATAATGCTTATCGGTTTCATCAATTTCATAAGTAACTATAGCCTTATAGCCTTTTTCTTCAACAGAGATTTCTTTATAGCCAAGAAGCTCATAAACTTCTTTTCTTTCTCGATATTCTGGTAAGGTTAATTTCTTTTTTACTCTAATCATAATTGCTAACCATTTTATTGCTTATTTTTATCATTTTCAACATGGATATATTTAATATATTCATATTGAGAGACACTATCAGCACATTTTTTCATCGCTTCTAAAGTAGCGTTATATAAATATTCTTTATTATCGCTTGTGGTTTTATTTGGATCAGGGAAAATAGGCTCTAAAATATATAAAGTTTGTTTTGGCTTTTTAGATAATTTAGATTTTCTCCAAGTTGTCACTACTGGTAAAACAGGAGCTTCTAATTTTGCAGGATAATTAAATGAACCTCCATGGAAGTTTCTGATTTTCGTGTAATAAGGCCAAATATGAGCTTCAGGATAAATCAAAATATATTGTTTTTTCTCTAAATAAAACTTAAAGGAATCCACTAAAGAGACCATGTTTTTTAAATCGCCTGGTAAAGGTAGAGGCAGATATCCTAACGCTCTAGTTAGATTTCTCACTATTGGCATGGTTAAAGTATCAGGATAACCTAAAATATTGACTCTTCTTCTAAAGAAGAATACATAAGCTTGAAATTTAAAGACGTCACTAATCGCGACATGGTTAGACATAATAAATGCACCCTTGCCGTTAAGTTTTTTAAGGTTCTTCTTTCCTTTAACTTTGATGCCTTTACATAAGCAATAAAACCCTAAAACAGGTTTAGCAATTCCGTGATAAAAAATCGCGGAAACAAAATTATTAAAGAAGTTAGTTCTTTTATATTTATACCCTTCTGGAACACTTGGACGCTTTAAACCGACTTCGTTGAAGTCGTCTTTATTTTCATCTTTCCAGTAGATGGTTTTAGTTTTTTTCCAATCTTTCTTACTTGCCATTTAAAATCTCTTTATTGTCTACTTTGCCAGAATGATCAATTCTTACCCAACTATTTCTTTTACTTGGGTGGAACACTATATCAATAAACGCTGCTAAGAAGTCATAGAAATAGAACATATATGTCAAAATGCAGCAGATTTGATTTTTAAGTGATAATTTTAAATATTTACGATTACGTATAATTGATAACATTGAGGCTAAAACAAAGCACATATATAAAACAGAGAACTGGAATCCGACTATGCCAAAGATAATTCCTGTTTGATAGGCTTGTCCGTATAATGCACTAAGTACACCAAAGGTGATACCAGCAGCGACTACTAAAAAGCTCACGATATTAAAGACGACAAAAGGAATAATTCCAATTTTAAATTCTCTTGTCATCATTCTTTGAAGTCTCTTGGAATGATAGTCTTTTTGGGTACCAGCTTTTCTTAAGAATTTACGAGGAGCTAAATATCCCGCTAACCAACGGACATGTTGATTATGAACAGTTTTCATATCACTAGCTTGTTCGTCATAGAAGCAAACCGCCGGATAATAACGCATATTAATATCGTGGTAATAACAATAGCTTGTTAATTGGATATCTTCGGTCATTCCGGTAAATATCCAACCTCCAGCATCTCTAATAATAGAATCATCAACAAAATATCCTGTACCCATTAAAGTTGCCTTATGGAAAATAATACTTCTTCCATAGGAAGTAATTTGATTCATATAGGAAAACATACAAGCACAATTAGCAGTTACCCAGTTAGTGTCCGCATTAGTAAAGCTACGATAGCCTAAACCAACTTCTACTCCTGTTTGTCTTAAATCATTCATCGCTTCAATATAATTAGATTCTAAGATATTATCCGCATCAAAGATTAAATAAGAATCATAATTCCTATTTTCTCTCCACATCCAGTTGATACATTCTTGTAAGGCAAAGCCTTTAGTGCGTCTATCATTAGTGAGCTGATCTCTCACAAACCATTGATATCCATGTTTTTTAACAATCTCAATTGTTGGGTCATCAAAGCTTTCAACAATAAAAAACGCCTCAAAATATTCTCGAGGATAAGTTTGTTTATCTAAAGAATTCATAATGTTCTCTATAACATTAGATTCATTTCTAGCAGCGACTAAAACAGCAAACTTAGTCTTTTTATCACTATGAGGGACTATTTGTACTGGTCTAGCAGAGACGCTCCAATAGATCAAATAATAGATAGATAAAAGCATCAATAGAACAATTGACACTCCGCTTATCGCAATCAAGATAATATAGACTAAATCGTAATCAATATTCATAATTGGCCCCAAAGCCGTTTATTATTGTAGCATATTATCTAATTCGCGCGTATATAAAGAAATATAAAACACCCGAAATTTTATAGAAATATTCACTCTCACAAAAAGAGAATTAGAAAAAATTACTAAACTAATTTAATATAATTAAAAAGAACCATTTGACCAATTCTCTTAATTAGATAAAAATATAAATATGAAATCATTAAACGAAATCGTTGGTGAAAACCTCACATTCTTACGTAAAAAAGCAGGATTTACCCAATTAGAATTTGGCGATAAATTCTCTTATAGCGATAAAACTGTCTCTAAATGGGAAAACGGATCTGTATTACCTTCCGTTGATGTTTTAAAACAAATCGCAGATTTTTATGGAGTGTCCACTGACTACATTTTAAATGAGCACAATAATGAAAAAGAGTTTAAGTCAATCATTAAACAAACTCCTAACTTTAATAAAAAGACTTTAATTGTTTGCTTAATCATCACTATTATTTTCACTATTGGTATGACAATTTATTTAGCTAGTATCTGGAATATGAAAACCTCTGATCCAAATATCAATAGATATTGGACAGTCTTCTTGTGGTGTGTCCCTGTATCCTCTCTTGTTATATCTTTAGCAGCGAAAAGAGTATTTAAATATCCTAAATCCGTATTAATTTTTAGATCAGTATTTATTTGGACTTTATTAGCCTCATCATATGTCACATTCTTATATTCAGGAAATTATTGGTACTTATTCTTTATTGGAGTACCGCTACAAATTGTCGTCATACTGATATATAACTTAAACAAGTAAAATAAAACCCTTGATAAATCAAGGGTATTTTTTTCTCGTGGTGGCCTAGGACGGGATTGAACCGCCGACACGAGGATTTTCAGTCCTCTGCTCTACCAACTGAGCTACCAGGCCGAGTCCTCAAGAATTTTTTTGGCGGACCAGACGGGAATCGAACCCGCGATCTTCTCCGTGACAGGGAGACATGTTAACCGCTACACCACTGGTCCAACGCTAATATATTATCTTAAAAGACAATGTATAAATCAAGTTATTTCTTAAATAAATTTATTTTGAGACCATCAAATCATCTAAAACAGTCTTTGCAATTAATATGCCCATACACGCTGGAACAAAGATTGCACTAGCAGGAGAATGTCTTCCGTGTTCGTTATTATCAACCACAACTTTACTAGAAGATTCAGAAGAATAAACCGCTTTCACTCCTTTAATTCCCCGACTTCTTAATTCTTTTCTAATGACTTTTGCAAGTGGATCATACTCAGTTTTTGATATGTCAGAGACAATTAATTTAGTAGGGTCTAATTTATTGCCAGCGCCTAAAGCAGTGATAACTGGAATACCTAAACTTTTTGCCCTACAAATAATAGAGATTTTTGCAGAAACTGTATCTACACAATCAATAACATAATCATAACTAGATAAATCAAATTCATCTTCATTTTCAGGTAAATAAAACTTTTGTATCGCTGTAATTTGAGCGTGAGGATTAATGGAAATCGCTCGCTCCTTCATTATTTCAACTTTACTTTTACCGAGTGAATCACTAGTAGCAATAATCTGTCTATTGATATTAGTTTCATCCACTACATCATTATCGACAATTGTGAGTCTTTCTAACCCACTTCGAATAAGAGATTCGACAACAAATCCACCTACTCCACCAACACCAAAAACAATCACATTTTTGCTTTTTATTTTTCCTAAATTATCTTTTCCAATTAGAGCCTCTAATCGGGAAAATCTTTTATCCATATTAAACAGTCAAGTCGCCTTCTTTAATCCAACCTAATTTTCTAAATAATAAGTCAATAAAGAAGACTAATACTCCTGGAAGAATAATCATTAAGCCAAATATTCCGACCCAGACTTGCCAGTTTGATACACCCATAGAATCGATGGTACCGATTTGACCAACAAGTCCTGCTGTACCCATACCTGCACTAGCGCCCATACATTCTAGGCGTAGCCAACAAGTTGAGATAGGTCCTAAGATTGCACTAGCAATAATAGTAGGTAACCAAATTACAGGTTTTTTAAGAATATTCTTAAATTGGAGCATTGAGGTACCAATACCAATTGAAATAACAGTGCCAATATTATTGTCTTTTCTAGATTGAACAGCAAAGCCAATCATTTGTGTTGAACAGCCTACTACTGCTGCTCCACTAGCGATTAATAAACCAGGAATGATGTTAGGATCTGTATCTGGTTTAATTACAAAGATCATTGCCGCAATTGCTGCACTACTAATAGGAGCGGTAAGAGCCATACCCATAAGAACTGCCACTACCATACCAGCGACAAATGGAACAGCTTGGGTACTTGTGCCCACTAACCACTGTACTGCGTAGGTAACACTAATTGCAGGATATCTAACGCCTAAAGATAATAATGTTCCAGCAGCGACTCCAAATAAAGGGATGATAATAATATCAACTGGTGTTTTCTTTCTAATGACATATTTCATTGCTAAAGCAACACCAATACAAACTAAATAAATTGTTAATGGGTCACCAACTTGGAATTTAAATGCTAAATGGTCAATACTTCCTGGACTTGTAATAAACGAAGTTCCTAAAGAAGTACAGGCTGCTATTTCTCCTACTGCTGCTAAAACAATGGTTTTAAGTGCGTCAAATTTTAATGCTAAGGCAATGCCAACCCCAATTCCAGCGCCAGTCATATATTGCAAGATAGTAGCTATACCAATCCAATTGCCACTTTCAGTAGTATGTCCGTTAAAAAGCGAAAGCATAAAGGCGCAGAATTTATTTGTTTCTGCTCCATAACCAAATAGCTTACCGATAGTAGCAAAGATTGTACCCACTATTAAAGTAGCGAATAATCCATACGCCATTCCGTTAAGTGTTTTCATTAAGAAACCTAATACAGGTTTTTCTCTTTTTTCATCCATATAAGTTAAATATTATAGAAATAATTTTATTATTTACAAGTTTCTTTCTTCTTCAAAGGATAATAGTCCACTCTTTTGGAGTGATTAAAAATACTAGGATAGATATTATTTTCTATTCCCGCTAATTCGCACATTCTTTTATGGACTCTATCAGTTAGTTCTAATTCTCTTTCGTTTTTATCGCTAATGCTATTATCCGGGAACATTGGTTCACCAACATTAACCGTAATTGTCGCGATTTGTTTAAAAATCTTGCTTCTAATCCAAGACGGCTTTCTATAAGAATAAGCAAAAGGAATGATTGGTTTATTAAATTGTACTGCAAAGAAGAAACTTCCTCTTTTAAATGGTCTAATAGGCGCGTAATACTCCCACATGCTACCTTCTGCATAAATATGAAGCCATTTATGGTCTACATTAAGTAACTTATCAACTTCGTTATAATATTTCATTGTTGCTTTTAAGTTATTCTCAGGAATTGGGATTCCTCCAACTAATCTAATTAAACTTCCGTTAGGGCCATTAACATTAGGGGCCCACACTAAAACATTAGGTTTAATGTGATTAATAGTTCTCATTAAGATGATAAAGTCCCAGAAAGCAATATGATTAGATACACTAATCACTCCTTGTTTAATGAGCTTTTTATTATCTTTGAGATTACGTTTGCCTTTAACTTTTAATCCAAATCTAATTTTTGCAACCGGAAACACTATAACGTTTAGTAAAATTCGTACCCAGAATCTTTTAAAGCGCATCGATTTACTATTGTCGATATAAGGATAATTCTCATCAATGACATTATGAAACTTCTCTGGAACATCGATATAGTGTTGATCAGTAAATTCAGGATAAGGATATTTAGTAGTCTTAGGGTCAAAATACATACAAACATTATTATACATAATAATCGAGAATAGTATAAAATAAATATAGATATCTCATTAACAATATATGTATCCAAGGGATGCGTTAATGCTTGACCTCTAGGGGTCGCTTTTTATTCCTTGGTAAAATAAATAAGGATAGTCGCGG
>CACXNV010000011.1 GCA_902769185.1 uncultured Erysipelotrichaceae bacterium
AGATTTGAGAGTAAGAAAATGGACCTGTCCAACCTGTGGAATGGTCCATGATCGCGATATAAACGCAGCTAAAAATATTCTACGTAAGGGAATTGAAATGCTTACTAAGGATGGGACACATCCGGATAGCTTGTTTATGCTTGGCTCATTAGAGTCATCGAGCAAGAAGCCCCCACTTCTATAAGTTGTGGGAGTATGTCACTAATACTTTTATATAAATTGCTAACCGCATCAGCGATAATTGTGATTTTCATTTTTTATTCCTAACTATTTTCTTGATAATAACAAGACAATTAGTTTAGCCGAAAAACAAAAATAAGCAATAGAATAGAGAAAATAATATAATATTAAGACATGGAATTTCCTTTAGAATATAAAGCAATTTTAGAATCAGATTTACAAAATATTCCTCTGACAAATCTTAGAGAATGTTTTGAAACGATTATGAACCGCTACAAATATGATTCTGGTAAAGGAAATAGTCTCATCAATAGCGAATTAGAAGCTAAGGTTTATGGAGCGTATCGACTTCCTTCTACTTTTAAAGCAGTAAGTGAAGCGTTAAATCACTGTTTAGAAATTTATAACGATGACTTAAAATCTATAATTGATGTTGGAGCTGGAATAGGAGCAGCGTCACTAGCAATTAATCTAATTCTACCTTCGATTAATAAAGCGACTTTACTAGAAAATAATAAGTACATGATGGGGGTTGGTAATAACCTTATTTCCTCTACTAGATTAAATGACAAATTTCAATATATTAATTATGATTTATCTAAAGATAATTTAGATATTACCGCTGACATAGTTGTCTCTAGTTATGTCTTAAATGAGTTAGATCGAAACTCTAGAATTAATGCGATTAATAAGATGTGGAATATGACCAATAAAATGATGCTCATTGTGGAGCCAGGAACCCCTGAAGGATTTTCTCTTATTAGAGAAGTTAGAGACTACTTAATTTCTATTGGCGGATATGTAGTTGCCCCTTGCACTCATATGGGAGTTTGTTTAAATACTTGGTGTCACTTCTCTACACGTGTATCACGTTCTAAACTGCACAAAGATTTAAAAGGCGGAGACGCTCCTTATGAAGATGAAAAATATTGCTACATTGCTTTTAGCAAAAGTATGATTACACCTTGTGAAAATAGGATTTTAAGACATCCTCAAATTAATCCTGGTTTTGTGGAATTAGAGGTCTGCTCAAAAGATGGTTTTAAAAAGATAAAATATTCTAAAAAAGATAAAGAATTATTTAAGAAAGCTAGAAAAAGTGACGCTGGAGATCAAATCTAAAAAATGAAGAATTATCGCTTATATCTTTTTGAGCTATTATTCGCACTACTTCTAATATTTGTGCACACTAATTTTCCAGTTGGTGAATTCTATTTTGATTCTTTAGGTAGAGCAACTGTTATTTTCTTCTTTTTAGTATCTAGTTATTTCTATACAAAAAGACTTAATAGAGATGACTTTACTTATAAATCCACCTTTAAAAGATGTTTTAGGCTCTTACTTATGGCAGGTGTGACTATAGTAATTTATTGCGCGATTTTAATACCAATTAATTGGTCTTATCTAGGAACTCCAAAACTCATTAGTGAAGCTTTTAACTGGGAGAATTTTCAAGTGTTTTGGAATAAATATATTCCAAAGTTATCATTCTTATGGTTTATCATCGCTTTAATAATTTGCTATTTACTTTATCCTTTGGTCTATAAAATCAAATGGTTCAAAGAGAATAAATACTCTATCTTTGTTCCTATTGCTATTTTAGTAAGTGCCTACATATACCGCATCTTTTGTAATCACTATGACTGGGGATTCTTCTCTACTTATCAAGTAACAAGAAACTTCTTAATTACGGGTTTACCTTGTTTTCTTATTGGTAGCTATATCTATCATCATGAATCTCAATTTAAAAAGATAAACGCCTTAGTGTTTTGGTTACTATTTATTTTATTAATTGGTACTTCGATGTTAGAAGCAATTTATCACGATGCAACTAGTAATAAACCAAACGAGTTCTATTTATCTAGTATTGCTTTAGCAGTGTTAGTTCTTATTTACTGCATTCAAAAACCAGACACTAAATTTGGAGAATTTTGCTACCACTACTTAGGATCTACTGGTTCAACATTTATCTATCTATTCCATATGTTATTTGTAGCTTTAGCGGGCCATTTATATAACATTAATTGGGGAGTATTCTTAATTATCCTTATTGCAGATACATGTGCGTTATTATTAGGATTAATTTATAATTTATTTAAAGTTAAAGTTTTAAAAAGGGAAATTAGTAATATATGAAAGATTACGTCATCTTAGTGGATTCTTGCTGTGATTTAGGTAAAGATTTTAGAGAAAAACACAATATTGAATATGTCAAAATGCTTCTAAACTGGACTGATGAAAAAGGTGTAGAACACGAAAACATCGCTGATTTAGACTGGGAGACTCTTTCTATGAAAGAGTTCTACGATATTATTAGAAGAGGCATTAGATTTTATACATCTATGCCTTCTCAACAAGACTATATGGGTTTCTTTGAGAAATATCTTAAAGAGAAAAAAGATGTTCTATATATCGCTTGTAGTTCAGGATTATCTAACTCCATTAATATCGCTAAAAAGTTAGTGGAAACAGAAATTAAAGATAAATACCCAAATAACAAAGTGGTTGTCATTGATTCTCTTAGAGCAGGCATGTCCTTAGGAATGATTATCATGGAGGCCCAAAGACTTAAAGATGAAGGTAAATCTATTGACGAAGTCGCTAAATGGGTAGAAGAAAATAAACTTAAATATTTAGAAGTAGGAATTCCAGAAACTCTCACCTACTTAAAAAGAGCAGGTCGAGTCAGTGGCCCTAAAGCATTAATGGGCAACATGATTGGTTTAAAACCAATTCTCGAATTTGATGATAAAGGAAGTAACATCGCAGTTAATAAGGCTATTGGTAGAAGAAAAGCCTATATCAAAATGGCGGAGATGATTAAAGAACATATTGATGATCCAGAAAATCAAGAAATCTACTTAATGCATGCGGATTGTAAAGATGATGATGTTAAAGCCTTTAAAGACGAAATCTTAAAGGCGGTTAAAGTGAAAAACATCTTTGTTGAACCTCTTGGTCCAATTATTGGAGCCTCAAGTGGTCCTGGCACCATTATCGTTAATTATCGCGGAAAATAGAAATAATAAAATGGCAACTTCCTTTTATAGGTGGTTGTTTTTTTTGCTGTTTGTGATTGGAATTCTATATTTTTAATCTTTTCAATTTTTCAGCGAAAACGGAAAAACTGCATTCACTTTTTCAGCAAAAACGGAAAAACTGCAAAAAGTTATTTATTAAGTTTGTTCATTTTATTATAATAATTGTGGAGATTTTATATATGCTATATAGAAAAGTTATTAAAGAATTTGAAAATTGGAAAGCAAATGAAAATACTGCTTTATTAGTTAAGGGTGCTAGGCAGGTTGGTAAAACTAAAATAATTGAGGAGTTCATCAAGTCATTTGATAATTACATAGAAATAGATTTTACAAAGGACTCTGAGGCACTTACATTACTTCTTGAAGTAAGAAATTACGACGAATTTGTAAGTCGACTTTCTTTATTATCTCAAACCAATATAATAAACAATAGCGGTGTATTATTTTTAGATGAAATTCAATATTATTACGAAGTGAGAGCAGATCGTATATCACGCGATCCATCATTTAGAGAAAAATATATTGATATTGTGACTTTAAGCAAAGAAATTGCCGAAAAAGGAGAATTCCGTCTAATTATATCTGGATCAATGTTGGGGGTAACTATTTTTAGCATTAATCACAACCCAACAGGGTATCTTAAAGAAATAACAATGTATCCAATGGACTTTGAGGAATTCTTGCTCGCTAACGGTGTATCTCAAAGAATTATTAGTGAGGTGGAGGACTATTTTAACAAAAAGGAATCTGTCCCAGAAACATTAAATGAGATGCTATTAAATAAATTTAACGAATATTTATTTGTTGGTGGATATCCTGCTGCAGTACAAGCTTATGTTAACAGTAAAAATATGAATCAAGTTAATGGAGCCTTAGAAACAATCGATAATTGGTATAGACAAGATATAATCAAATATGCAGCAAAAGAAGACAAGATTGTAATTCTAGAAATGTATAGCTTGCTTGCAAGTGAAATTTCTAAGAAAAACAAAAAATTTATAAAGTCGCATATGGATGTTAAAAATTTCAAAAACATCGACTTAACAGATCGTTTTTTGTGGCTTAAAAATGCTGGCATTGCTATTCCAACATATAATGTAACTAATGCGATTTATCCATTAGAAATATCAAAAGACAACAAGATAATCAAATTATTTATGGGAGATGTAGGATTATTGACATCAAAATTATTTGATGTCGAAGCAAGAAAAAAATATATAATCGATTCTTCAGAAATAGATTTAGGCGCAATAACAGAAAATGCTGTTTCGCAGTTATTAGTCGCTCATGGATATAATTCGTATTTTCAATCCACTAAAAAACACGGAGAAATCGATTTTCTAATAGAATCAAATATGAATATTGTCCCAATTGAAGTTAAATCAGGTGAACCAAACAAAAAAACTGATTTATATAATCATGCAGCGCTTAATAATTTATTAGAGGCGCATAAAGAAATAAAAGAGTCATGGGTATTTGGTAAATGCAACGTAAAAAGAGAGAACGATGTTATATTTACATTCCCTCTTTATATGGTTGAATTTGTTAGAAAATAATTAGTCTTTTTTCTTTCTAAAGAGGAAATATCCACCAATAGAGATGACACTTAACGCTGACACCACTATTACAATAATTACTGAATTATTTCTAATAAATGTATTAATAACTGGAGATATATTTATTGAGTTAGAAACAACATAATCTCCATTTTGATAAACAATTGTTTTTCCTAAGTGTCTAGCCCATTCTTGGAATCTAGTTCTCGCACTAGAAATGACATAGTCATCACTAACCATAAATGACTGTCTTTCTGAAGCAGATAAATCATCAAAATATCCTTTTGCGGTTGGGAATTTACTAATACATTGATTATTAGTATCTTCATACATTATGTAATTTGCAACATTAGTTGCAGTATCTTCAGCGCCATAGGTAAAGGTGATGTCAGTTAAATACATCGCTCCACTAGCAGAACATACTCCAACATATGTATAAGAACCTGTAATAGTAAGTGAAGTCGAGGTTCCCTTAACTATAGTACCTAACAATGTTCCTCTTGCAGAACTATCATATAAGTCATTAGGAGTAGAATAAGCAGTATTTTTGCCATAAACGTTAAGTGTTCTTGTATTTGTAGTTGTTGCATTCCATGTTACTGATACACCGATAACATTGCCCCCACTACTAGTGGTAACTATACCAGAATTATAGGTGCTATCAGTTTTTGAACTTCTAAGTTGAATAGAAGAATTGCTTCCCGAACTATGTCCAGCATATATAGCGTTACTATTATCTTTAACGTTTGTCCAAGTCGTATAATTGCTTGGATTGCCTGTAGAAGCTTTGTTTAGTGTATCACTAACAGTGCCAACAATTTTTCTGGCCTTTCTTTGAACCTGCACTGTTAATGAACAAGTCTTACCCGCTCCACTAATAGAGTCAGTGAAAACTTTATTAGTCAAAGAACCACCGCTAGAGGCATCGGAATATTGAAATTGATAATTATTATTAGCAAACGTAAAATTCGTCACTGGATTGCCTAAATTATCTTCTACAGATATATCTGAGGAAGTGATAATATCTCCAACATAGTAAGTTTTACTTACTGATGCGTAAATTTCGGTAATTTCTTGTGCGATTACGCTTATTGTGTATGTATTTGATTTGCTTACACTATTTTCGGTATAAGTTACTGTGATTGTTTTATTTCCTACTGCAGTCATATCAGGAGAAGAAACGCTTGTTGGATTAACAATATCCTCTGTTCCGTCGTCATAATGAGCAGTAACTGCTAGTCCAGAATAATCAAATAAATCATTAACATAAAATTCAGTTTGAACATTTGAAGTATTTAAAGAAATGCTGGTTAAAGCAGCACTGCTTCCGCCGGATGATTCGCCTCTTTTATAAAGAGACAAAGCTCCTCCTGTGCTAGTTGAGTAGCATGCAAATCCATAAGTGCCGTTATTTCTCAAATTAGCATTTATAGAGTTAGATGAATTATTTAGATTTACAAATTCATAAGTAGAGGTTCCGCTCACTGTCCATTTAGCCTTATCATCTAACGTAGTACTAACATTTGCCTGATTTTTAGTACCTGTTGAAACAGCATATTGAGAGGAATCTTCACTATAAATAGTCCAATAGTTGCCGCTTGAAGCAATGCTCCAAATAATTGAACTATCTGGATTAGAAATAACATCGTCTGCTGGTGTAACTTCTAAATATCCTAGTCTATTTGAAGACACAACATTATTCATCGCTTTGCCGTTATAATAAATTACATAATCGCCTTCACTAATAGAGCCTGAATATAATTCAAAATCTGTAGATGGGGTTCCTCCTCCACCTCCAGAAGAATCAACAACTTTAACTGAACAAGATGCTGATTTTGATGTGTTATATGTTGATGTAGCAGTTATTGAGCAGCTTCCTTTAGCAATCGCAGTTACTACACCGCTAGAAGAAACTGTTGCAACATTTGTGTTAGAAGATGACCATGTAACTGTAGTGGGTGCATCATTAGAAACATTAACTGTCGCAGTTAAATTGCCTGTTGTAGTTCCATTTAAATCTAAATTTAAACTATTTGGTGCTACGCTTACCGAATTAACTCTTGGAGTATCACTTTCTCCGCTTCCCCAAATCATATCTGCATAACTACTGTTATCAATAAATGGGTTTCTATTTCCTTGATATATAGCAACTTGTTCATTTCTTCTTTGCTCAATTTCATCAACTGGATCAGATTCATTCCAAGATAAAAGTAATTCTAAAGCCTTGGCTTCAGTAGTCTGATTGGTAATTTTCGTTAAGGATAATAGCGAAGTAGAAAAATAAGAAGATGATCCACTTCCATTAGTAGTCCCATAATTATCAAACAAAGTTGAAACTGAATAAGAATTATAATGTAAATAAGTATAAAGAATAATTCTAGCAACATCGCCCTTTTTGCTATCCAACGGTTCAAAAGTTCCACCACTTAAATATCCACCATGAGCATATGTTGTATTTGTTCCATATTTAGCGTAAACCTTATATGAATCTCTATTAGAGATTTCTCCGTACTCATTATTGCTTCTTGTAGAATTTAATCTGACTTCAACTGGTCTGAGGTGATGCATATCGGCTCCACCACCATTTTCTCCCCACATTTGAGTTCCAGCTGTATTTACTGAGTTTGATTGGCACCAACAATGTTCTCTATTATATCCACCAGTTGTATTTCCAGCAGTTGCAGCCCAAGCATTAGGCCATTTTACCCCTGAATAAAATTCATAAATATATCCAGATACCGCTACACCGTTTTCGTAATATTGATCAGTTTGCTTTTGATATCCATTTTTTCCATTATCTTCATAACTAGTATAGTATCTATGAGTTGATGTAATTAAATCATGTAACTGAGCAGCTAACTGAGTCCCACTACTAGCAGTTATTCCATTGTAATATGTCGAAGCACTTGTCGAATAATTACCAATTGCTTCACTAATTTTTGCATTATTGTTCCTATTTATATTTAACAGTCCTATACCAAAACATATGGCAGCGCCTAAAGAAACAGGAATAATTTTGTTAATAAATCTTCTCATGTTTACCTTCCAAAATAATGACGATAATCAATTTTTCTTAAAAAATTAAAATTTAAAGATATTTTAATTAAAGGATTATATCCTTCGTTTATAAGTTCTAAATAATAGAGCTCATAAAAGAAGAAGGAACTTCTTACTTTGGTCATAAGCAAAAAGTTCCTTATCTTTAATTAGTAATTATTGTTCCTTCTTTTTTCTAAATAAGAAGTAACCACCAACAGCCGCTAAGCTAATAGCGGAAATTGCAATAATAGCGATTGCTGTTCCTGAATTCTTAGTCACAGTTGTTAACATAATTCTATTATTTCCAACTGGGGATGGATTTCTACTCAAGAAGTCATTATAAGCGGTAATACCTTGTCCTTTATTGTATTTGCCAACAATATAATCATATTTTGCTAATGCTCGTTCAATAATATCTTTTGAACTTTCTACAGCTGCACCAGCGGTTAATAATGACTGCTCGTGTTCAATCGTGATAGCGCTGTATGCACTTGAGATACTGCTCCAAACAGTTGTACTTGGAGCATGTACTCCATCATCACAAGTAATATCATCTAACAATGAATTTGCAATAGCCTCAGCATAAGATCCTTCTGGAATAAATTGAATTTCTGGATCACCATATGACAAGCTTGCATAACCTCTCCAGTCAGTCGAATTGTAACATGAAAGATAGCGATTGACCGAACCTGGGACTGTGTAAAAATGATATGCGCCTTCAGTCTCGACGTCTTCGTTATTTAAATGCCAAACTGATTCGGTTGAAGTTGTATTAATACGAATGGAAGTGTTGCTTCCACTTGAAGCAGTTGTAGTACACGCAAGATAATATACAGTTTCTTCTATCGTAACTGTAACTTTGTATTCATTATCTGCAATCAATTCAAAATCAAATGCAGTTAATCCATTTGCATTATTCAAATCTGTAACAGTAGGTGATGAACTTGCCGCAGCAGCTTTGAGGCCGAATTGTTTATCGCTGCTCATAATATAGTAGCGACCGCTTGGAATTGGACCAGTTATACCAGCAACAGTTACATTGAATGTTGTTGAATGTCCGCTATAAGTTACTGTAAATGTTTTACTTCCTTTGGTTTCATCATTTGATGTAAATGTGTAAGTGTCTGGTGCAATAGTAAATCCTGATGTTATATCAGCGGTACTTCCACCCTCATAAGTTACCGTGATAGTCAAACCACTAGATTCGAATTCATCGCCAGCATGATATGAATTTTTAGTTGGTAAATTTTTTACAGCAATACCACTTACAACTTTAGCATTAACTGTGATAGCTTGAGTTGTTGTTTTTCCACCCCAAGAAATGGTGACACTTGTTTGAGATGGAGTTAAAGCATCATCAGGAGACCATGTATAGTCACTTGGTGTTTCGGTAGATTGATCATCATATGTTGCTGTAACAACCATTCCGGTATTATCAAACAATTCTCCTTCTGTATATGTTGTTTTAGTTGGAGCAGTCGTAACTGCAATTGATACTAATGCTTTTGTAACTGTAAAAGTTGTAACCACAGGTGTAACAGTTGAGCCGCCAGTTAAAGAAGCGGTAACATCAGTTGAACCATCAGTTGCACCTGTTACAGTGATTGAATCTCCGGCCGTGGCACTTAAGGTGACATGACTATTGTCGCTTGACCATGTCACAGTTCCGGTTGCTCCATTAATTTTTGTTGCAGTTAACGTTGCTGTCCCACCAACACTAAGTGATGTTGAACCAGTTACTGCAACTTCAATTGCTGGTTCGTTTGAAACTAATTTGAATAATGCTGGAGCATTCCCTTGGCCAGATGAATAAGAGGCCCATCCATTTGTGGTGTTGTTTCTTAAATATCTATTCGCAGGTGTATCAGAATCAGATGCTCTACCTAAATTTTCAAAAACCCAGTTTGTAGAATAACTAGCACTCCATCTAGAGTGGTCGTTGATAGAAGTAACTAAAGCAGCTTGGTTTTTGGCTGTTGTAGCAGCAAGATATTTGCTGTTAGCATTATTTTGAATAGTCCAATAATCACCATCTTTAGCTATGTGCCAAACATAGTCACTACTAGGGTTGGTAATTTTATTATTGGATACTGTAGGTGTAGTTGCACCATTAACAATTCTGTTACTTGTAACAGAGTTCCCTAAAACATAGGTATAATTTGCATCTCCACTCATAATGACATAATCGCCAGCAACAATTGAACCTGTAAACAATTCATATTCAACTGAAGGTATTCCGGCAACGACAAAAGTTATAGATGCAGAATGACTATTATCTGCTTCAATAGTTAATTCAAAAGTTCCATTTTCTATAAATGAAAGTGATAATTCGCCACTCTCATCATCTGTAATAGTTACTCCACTAGACGGATTACAAGAAGATGAGACATCATAACCTTTAGATGAGTCAGAATAAACAACTTCATATAGCACTGATGAGCTAGCACTACTTGCTCCTTGAGCATCAAGATTTACGCTATCTCCATCTTCCGGGTCTGTAGTTAAACTTTGGATTGTTTTGCTGCTACTTGTTGTAATTGTAATCGACTTAATATAAATACTATTCGTGGTACATGTAACAGTGAAAGTCACAACACCAGATTGAGCTGTTGAGTAGGTGTGACTTGTAGTTCTGTCGGATGTTCCACCAGTTTTTGTAACAGAATAAGTGACTGCAGTATTATTGCCAATAGTTACAGATATAGAGCCAGCACCAGCAGATTTATTAGTTGAATATGTAAATTCAATGGCGCTTATATTGCTAATTGATGTTTTGGTATGCGCACCGGCACCAGAAGCACTCGTTGTCACTTGAACTCCTCTACCAGAAGTTAGTTGACCACCAGCTTTATCGCTAGTCCAGCTGGATGACGAATCACCCCAAGAAGCGCTTGTAAATGTATACGATGTTTCGGCAGCGCTAGCACTCTTTACTTCTTTGCTTCCAACAGCAACACCCACTCCGATTGCCATGGCTAGACCAATGCTTAACCCAGCAATCTTTGTAAATAATTTATTCATATTTTTCTCTCTCCTTTCGATAAATCTCCAAGGCAGTTTTGGTTATTTAGCCTTGTGAGTATGAATAAATCTTTTTGATGTAAAGTTGATTAACTTCACTAAATATAAAGGTCTCCGATATTGACCCTATTAGAGAAGTATCAACAAAAAGATTTTGTCAGCTTGTTAGTGACTATTTCTTGTCCCTAAATGGACTAGTACTAACTCCACTGACGTTACGACTCGGAGAGAAATTTTAAGAGTCATGTGCACCGTGATTCTTTTTTTCTACTTCTTATCGTAAATAAGCTGTCACTTACATTTAGAATCAACACTTCGACCACAAGTGTTTCTCCCTATTGGGAGTGGCGCTTATGCGCCCATTATAAACAGAAGAAGAAGAAGAAGCAAGCACTCTTGCAATTAGAGTGCTAACTTATTTACTACGTAAATAAACTTTTTTCATCTTCCTTTTTTGTTTACAAAATAGAAGTAGAGCAAAAGAGAGTTTTGCTTACTTGCACCCCTCATGTTGTCAAGAAAAATTGTGTGATTTTTTGCATGCGAAAAATCCCTGCGTGGCACCTAAGTTATGTGCATAAGCAAGGGGTTATATTTGTGTATATGAGTAGAAGCAAAAATACGGTTGTAGCCTGTTATACTTTAGAAGGTCAATTAGTAAAAACTTATCAGTCCGCTAAGCTAGCAGCAAGATGTAGACACTTATATCCTAGAACTATTGATCGCTGTATTAGAGGAGACTTATCTACTGTAAAAAATCTTCAGTGGAAACGCTTTAATGTTGGAGAGGTTCCAAGTAGCATTTCTCCAATTAAAAAAGAGTCCACTATTTTATCGATTAGACCAGTGGCAAAATTAGATGAAAATGAAAACATAATTGAGGTCTATCCATCTATTAGAAATGCCGCTAAAAATAACCACATAGATGCGCATACTTTACGTGATAGATTAAATAAAAAATATGCTTATATTGGCAAAGCCAAATTTAGATATTTATTAGATAATGAGATTGATAAATATGCTTTTAAAAAGGGACAAGAAATCAACAATAAAACTAAGGCAATAATTCAGCTTTCTTTAAATGATAAATATGTTAAATCATACCCTTCTATTTCTGCAGCTTTGAAGGCGTTAAATAAGAGTCCCACTAATAGAGGAATTTCTCAGTGTTTAAAAGGAAATTATGAGACTGCATTTGGCTATAAATGGAAATATAAAAATTATAAAAATGTACCTAGATTAGTAAATAAGAAAACTAATATCTATGCCTTAGATGATAATAATAAAATTATTAAGAAATATAATTCAGTTAAAGAAGCCGCCACTACATTAGGTGTCAGTGTTTCTTCAATTAATAACGCCATTAGATTAGGTTGGAAAATCAAAGGTTATTATTGGAAAAGAAAATAAATAAAATTATGCGCATAATATACACATAAATGTTGAATGCGCATTTTTATTTTGCTACTATGTAGCTAAGGTATACATTATGGCAAAAGTAAACACGAATATTTCTTTAGATCCAAAACTAAAAAAAGAAGCAGTAGAGTTATTCCATTCAATGGGATTAGACTTATCCACTGCTATCACTTTATTTTTACACCAATCGGTAAGAGAAAGAAGAATTCCATTTGAGATTTATGAAGTGCCAAATAGAAAAACAATCAAAGCAATTAAAGAAGCAGAAAAATCGATGAAGCATCCAGAAAAATTAAAAACATATAAAAGTGTTAAAGAATTATTTGATGATTTGAAAAAATAAATATTTTATAAAATAAAAACTTCCATTTGATTGGAAGTTTTTTGTTTCGTCTTTCTAGATTATTTTCTTAATCCGAGGCTGACAATGAGTCTTAAATAGGCGTCTCTGTCAGTTCTGGCTAAATAATCAAGTAAACTTCTACGTTGTCCGACGAGAATCATTAATCCTCTTTTACTAGAAGCATCTTTGTGATTCTTCTTTAAGTGTTCGGTTAACGCTTTGATTTGTTCGGTAAGTAAGGCAACTTGGACTTCAATAGAACCAGTGTCTTTTTCGTTCTTACCGTATTGCTTGACGATTTCCGCTTTTCTTTCTTTTGAAAGGGCCATGATCAAGTTCCTCCTTCTTTTAAATTCTTAACTTAAGCCCGGAGAATTCGTTGAGGATTCGAAGTCTCTAGAGATAAGTCGCTTGCTATATCTTATATTAATTTATTAATAAGTGAAATGTTTTTTTGTATTTTTATAACTGTAATGTCTTTTTAGCGACTTCACAGTCTTTCTCTAGTTGAGCTTTTAAATCATCCATTGAATCAAATTTATAAATATCTCTCATAAATTTCACAAATTGCACTTCGATTTCTCTTCCATATAAGTCGCCATTATAAGAGATAAGATGAACTTCTATAAGAGGTTTATTGAGTTCCATAATCGTTGGGTGGGTGGAAACTGAAATGATACATTTATATTTACTAGACATAAATTTCACAAAACCCATATACACTCCGATTTTAGGAAGTACATAAGGATAATCTAAATCTAGATTAGCGGTCGGAAAACCAATTTTCATTCCGTTATGATTGCCTTCCACTACTAAGCCCACAATCGTGTATGGTCTAGATAACAATCTAGAAGCTTCTTCCACTTCTCCTAACGCTACTAGTTCTCTAATAGTTCTACTAGAGATTTTTTTACCATCTACAAGTTTTAAAGGAACTACTTCAGTATCAAAATATTCTTTTAAATCTTTTGGAGTTCCACTTGCGTATCTGCCAAATCTATAATCTTCGCCCACTACTAATTTCTTTGGATTAATAGGCTGTAAAATCTGTTCAATAAATTCACTAGATGAGAATCTTAATAATTCATCACTCATTCTTAAAAAATACATGTATTTCACTCCAAGAGATTTTAAGATGTTAGCCTTATCAAATAAGGAAGTTAACATGTTGTCACTTGGATTCTTTTTTAAGGTGAAGCTTGGTGAGATATCAAAAGTCATCACTGCGGCGTTACCGCTTTCAAGAGCCTTATTAATTAAATCAAGGTGACCGATATGAACACCATCAAAATATCCTAGACAAAGTGTAATGTCAGGATTAGGTTCTATTTTCAAATCGTTAACATCAATCTCAATGATTTTCATTAAAATAAGCCTCTAGTAAACTCATACTTGTTATTATTAGTTTTGAGATACATCGCAATAACGTAATGTAAAGAGTCCACTACTAATAATTTATCACTAGGGTAACTTCCTTCAAGAATTTTAATTTTCCCGTCTTTGATATCTCTAATTGTCTTATCGTCAAAAGATACAGTAATACAAAACCTAGATAAGACTTCATATGTTGATTTTAGTGATAAATCACTAATGTCTTCTATTTTATTTGCCTCGGTTACACTAAACGGACCAACTTTAGTTCTTCTTAAAGAGGATAAGTGACCTACTGTACCTAATTTCCTAGCAATATCAGAGCCTAGCACTCTCATATATGTTCCTTTTGAGACTAATGCTCTAAAAGTAATTTCATTATTTTTATAATCTAATAATTCAATCTCGTAGATTTCAATATCTCTAAGAGGTCGATCTATTTCTTTACCTTTATGGGCGAGTTTATATAAAACTGTGCCATTTATTTTAATCGCACTCGTCATTGGAGGAAGTTGTTTACTTTTTCCTAAAAAAGAATTTAAAACTTCTTCTATTTTATCTTTAGATAAATTAGGAACTTCTCTTTTAGACATTTCCTTGCCGTCTATATCCATAGAATCGGTTTCAATACCTAGTTTTATAGTAGCGATATATTCTTTATCAAAATCATCAAAAAATGTTATCCCTTTAGTGGCTTTATTCACTCCTAAAATTAATAGACCAGTCGCAAAAGGATCTAAAGTACCAACATGACCAACTTTAGAAGTATTAAAGATATGTTTAATATCTCCATCCACTTTAGAAGATAATTCATTCGCTTTTTTATCTAGAAATATAAAGCCATCCATGTGAAATATTTTATCATATTTCATCGATATCATTTAATTTATTGGCTAAATATTCAGGTATTTCTTCTAAGATTTTATATTTAGACACCCCGATTTTTGCTGCTTGTTTTGCTAGGGTTGTTTTAGCAACATATGTATCGGCATCTTTGCATAATAATATGCCAATGGTTTCATTATCCACAACAGTTCGTTCTAAATCATCAATAGCGTTAGCATAGAAAGTCAATTGTCCAATATCCGCTGGTTGAAACTCATCTATTTTCACTTCGATTACAACATATGCATGGACTTTAGTGTGATACATGAGTAAGTCAATAAAATAATTTTTTCCCGTAGGTGTTACCAACTTATATTCTTTTCCTACAAGAGCAAAACCTGGTCCTAATTCCTGAAGAAATGAAATTATGTTGTCCATTAATTTGCTCTTAAATGTTTTCTCATCTGCAAGATCTGTTCTATTGATAAAATCTAGAGCCAATGTGTCTTTTACAATTTCTTTAAGTTGGATATCGTTATTAGATTGAATTAAAGATGAAATTGGTTCAATCTCATGTCGTTGATAGGCTTTCAGTTCAAATTGTTTAAGAACCATCGCTCGCGACCATTTATTTTTATATGTTTGATTTACATACCAAAACATTTCTTCTTTAGAAGATGATTTGCTGATTATTCCGTATAATGTTCCCCAAGGAATTTGGTTCACAGGCTGTGAGCCAATTTCATCTATTGTGAATATAGTGGCAAACTGGGACATCTTTTTTAGTTGCGGATAAGAATAACCTTTTCCATATTCTTTTAAATCTCTAGACAACCTTTCGACATACTTATTACCCCATTCTTTTCTTTGATTAATAATAGTGCCTATTTGATAATAGGTAATAATCATTGCGCTATTCACGACATAAATTGTGCTCGTTTGATTATTTTTGATTGTTTCTTTAATTGCCATCAAATCTTTGAAATATGATTTATCTACAATGCCGTTCATATTTATAGCCTCCTATTATATATAGAGGGAGTTTTTTTCAAAATTTGTGAAAATAATTTTTAGACAATGTCCAGTTTATACAAGCAATTAATTCGTTAATTGAATTATAGAAAATATTTTCTTCTTTTGATGTTTTGAATTTGTATCACAGGTTGTGACATAATTAAAAAATTGTGATTAAAAATGTTTGTAATACTTTTATTTGCTATTGTATTACAGTTATCTGTTTAGCAAATAATGTAATCTAGTCATGTACTTGGTTAGATTTTCTTTTTATCTAGCAAGTATAATCAATATATGCCGTTATCCTGCTTTGTATTTGTACAGCTTTGACTGTCAGACTTCATACTCAGGCATACGGCTTTTCTTTTAATCGCTAATAGGTTGATTAACGCTTTGACGTTCCATTAACAGATGATTCGAAAAGATAAGCTGATATGGTTAATACGGCTAGAAAGGAAGGTCTTATGGACTTTTATGTTGGGATCGATGTTAGTAAGTTTAAACACACTATTGCTATCATCGATGAGAATGCTGAGATTAGAAAGAAAAGCTTCGATATTTCTAATTCTCGAGAAGGGTTTGATTCGCTCTTAAATGAATTAGGCCTGCTCGGCCTTAAAGAGCAAATAAAAATAGGGATGGAAGCCACTGGACATTATATGAATTGTCTAGTGAGATGCTTAATCTCTAATGGATATCAAGTCCAGATTTATAATCCAAGTCTGATTTCTAAGTTTCGCGACAGTGAATCAGTTAACTTGGCCAAAACGGATAATCTAGATGCGATGTTAATTGCTAAATATGTAGCAACTCATCCATTTACTTCATCCCCACAATTATCTTACCTTATTGGAGAGATTCGTAAAATCTCAAGAGCAAAATATTTTCTTTTTGGAGATAAGACAGCTTGCTATAACCATCTCTTAAGATATCTAGATGAAGTGTTTCCAGAATTTGTCTCTTTCTTTAAGAAAAATGAAGATGGAACAAGAAAAAACATGGGTAGAAATCTATTTGAATCACCCACAATAAGATGGTTATTAAGTGAATATACATCTCCCCAAAAGATGGCAAGGATGAGAAGCGAAACTGGTGAAACACTAAGAAGAATGTCAAAAGGTTCGATTAGTTTTAATAGATTTAATCAACTAAGAGAACTCGCTAAAAATTCAATTGGCTATTCTACAGAAGTTGATGAACAAATTATTAGGAATCTTGTTACTCAAGTCACAATCATTGACGAAGAAATCGATTTGCTAAATGAACTATTAGAACCTTTGATGGAAGAACTTAATTCACCAATTTTAACAATTCCTGGAATAGGCATTAATCTCGCCGCGATGATTATAGGTGAAATAGGTGATATATCTCGTTTTGATAATCCAGAAAAACTAATAAAGTTTGCTGGTCTAGACGTTAAGGTATATCAATCAGGCACTATAAATCATAAAGGCCATATCAGGAAAAGAGGATCTCCTATATTGAGGTACGCTCTTGCATTAAGTGTCCAAAAATTAAGAATTCATTCACCCGTTTTTTCAGAATATTATTATTCAAAACTCAAACAAGGGAAGGCAACAAACGTCGCGATAATTGCCACAACTAGAAAACTTATTAGAGTCATTTGGAAGATGATGACCACAAACCAAGTTTTCAATGATTTAAAAAGAGAATAATTGAAGCTAAAATCTCTATTTTGAAAAAAGCAAAGCTTTTGCTTCTTTTTGTCGTATCTTTTTATAAAAATTTATAAGATAATAGTTGTATGATAATTTTCTTTTAGAAGAGTTGATTATGACATCAGTTATTACTGCTAGGGTTAGTAAAGAAGATAAAGAAAAATTTGATGCATTTTGTCAATCAGTAGGATTAACTACATCAAGTGCGATAAACATGTTTATTAAAGCCACTATTCGAGAAGGGGAAATTCCTTTTAAAATTAAAATCGATCCATTTTATAGCAAAGCAAATCAAGAGCGTTTACGTAAAAACATAAAAGAAATAGAAGAGACAGGTGGCACAGTACACGAAATTGATTTAGACAAATAAAAATGGGATATATCCCATTTTATTTTGCAAGTAATTCAGAGATTCTTTCTTCTCTTTTATAGCCTTCATCTAAGACAAATCTAATTTCTGGAACTCGTCTAGTGTCTAATTTATGAGCAAGTTCAGTTCTTATAAATCCTTTTGCCTTATTTAATGCTTGTAAAGAAGGCTCGATATCTTCATCTTTGAAGAAAGAAACATATACAGTCGCATAAGAGAAGTCTTTAGAGACTCTCACTTCAGGAATTGAGACAAATCCTAAGTGTGGGTCTTTAACCTCAAATTGAATAATCTCAGCGATGTTTTTTCTAATGATAGAAGCAATGCGTTCTTGTTTATTTGCCATTAGTCAACTTCCACCATTTCATAGCCTTCAACAATGTCGCCTTCTTTGATATCATTAAAGCCATCAATTAATAAGCCACATTCAAAGCCAGCTTTTACTTCTTTAACTTGATCTTTTTCTCTTTGCAAGGAGGCTAGTTTTCCTTCAAAAACAACAACGCCTTCTCTAAGTAATCTAATTGGAGATTGATTCTTAATCACTCCATCAGTGACCATACAGCCTCCGATAGTGCCAACTTTAGAAACTTTGAATAGCTTTCTAATTTCAGCTTGTCCGGTAATCTTCTCCACTTTTTCTTTTTTAAGCATACCCTTCATCGCGTCTTGAATCTCTTCAATTAAAGCGTAGATGATGTTATGTAATCTAATTTCCACTTTTTCTTCTTGAGCTTTGGCTCTAGTTCTAGCATCTGGTCTAACGTTAAAGCCGTATACAATAGCTTTAGAAGCACTTGCTAATAAGACATCACTTTCAGTGATGGCACCTGAAGTCGCTCTAATAACGTTAATGTTGATTTTATCACTGTTAAGTTTTTCTAAAGAGGTCTTAACCGCTTCAGCAGAACCTGTAGAGTCTGCTTTAATGATGATGTTGATAGTTTGGACATCTCCACTATTAGCAAGTTTATATAAATCATCTAAACTAGCTGCGCTAGTCTTATTTTTCTCTTTAGCTTCTTTAAGTTGCTTACGTTTTAAAGCAATCGCACGAGCTTCGCTTTCTTCGGCAAACGCCATAAAGCGGTCACCGGCTTCAGGAACTTCAGCAAGTCCAATAACAGATACTGGAGTAGAAGGGGTAGCAACATTAAGAACCTTCTTAAATTCGTTAGTCATTCTACGAGCTTTACCGTAAGAAGTACCAACAACTAAATAGTCGCCTTCTTTTAAGGTACCATTTTGAATTAATAAAGTGGCTTTAGGACCTTCATTTCTATCAAGTTTAGCCTCTAAAACCGTACCTAAAGCGTATCGATCTGGATTAGCCTTAAGTTCTTTCATTTCGCTAACTAAAATGATAGTCTCTAATAAGCCATCAATATTAACCTTCTTTTTCGCAGAGATTTCCACACAGATGACATCTCCGCCATATTCTTCAGCGACGATTTCATGAGCCATTAATTCGTTTTTAACACGCTCTGGATCAGCACCTGGTTTATCAATTTTGTTGATAGCAACAATAATTGGAACTCCTGCACTTTTAGCGTGGTCAATCGCTTCAATTGTTTGAGGCATAACCCCGTCATCAGCAGCAACTACTAAAACAACGATATCAGTAACAGATGCACCTCTACTTCTCATGGCTGTAAAAGCTTCATGCCCTGGAGTGTCAATAAAGGTAATTTTATGTCCATTAATTTCTTTTTGATAAGCACCAATCTCTTGAGAGATTCCGCCTACTTCTCCAGCGACTAAATTAGAATTTCTAATCGCATCGATTAAAGTGGTCTTGCCGTGGTCTACGTGACCCATAATAGTGACCACTGGTGGTCTACCTTTAAGTTTAGATGGGTCATCATTAATTTCTACTTCTTCAAAGTTTTCTGCTGCTACAATATGTTTCTTTTGGAAATCATATCCAAATTGTAAGCAGACAAGTCCAATAAGTTCATCATCTAAAACGGTGTTAATAGTCACCATTTTCTTCTGCATAAATAAGAATTTGATAATTTCGCTTGCTGGAACATTTAAAGAATTTGATAATTCATTAACTGAGATAGCGCCAGTATAAACAAAGACCCCACCATTAACTTTGGTTTTGACTTTATCAGCGTTAATTTTAGTGGAAACATTAGTTTCTCTTTCAAAACGTTGTTTGTTATTTTTTCCCATACTCACTACCTCTTTTCTTTACTTAATGCGCTAATTAACTCTAGGTAGATTTCTTCTTTAACTTCGCACTTAAGTGCTTTAGCTAATAAGTGTTTATCATGCGCTAGAGTAATTGCTTTTAAATCTTTTGATATATAAGCACCTCTACCTGGCATATCTTGATTTAAATCAAGATAGATTTGCCCATTATATTTCACAATGCGATATAAATCACTTTTTAAAAGTAATTTACGTGTGGCAATACAAGTGCGATAAATCGGTGCTTTTTTGTTCATTTATATAATATTAGTCCTCGTCGTAATATTGATCATATTCATCATAATCAATATCGTCTTCTTCGACTTCTTCTTCAGCCTCTTCTTCGGCTTCCATTTCTTTGAGTTCTTCTTCGGTATAGATAGACATACGTGGAGTATCCGCATGTTTAACAACCTTTTCTTCCTCTTTTTCTTCTTCGGCTTTTTTCTTACGCTTGCTAGAAGTGGATTTTTTATTGTTCTTAGAGGAATCTTCTAAGGATTTTTCTAAATCCTCTAATGTAGTTGTAGTCTTAACTGAAGTAGTTACTTCTTCTTTAGCTGGAACTTCTTCGACTGCTTCAGCAGCTTCTTCGACTTTTTCTTCTTCTTTTGGAGCAACTTTAAGTTCTTCGCTTTCAGCGACTTCTTCTAAAGTCTCATCAAAATCATTAGATTCTGCTTCGTAAGTTCTTTCTTGAGGAGCAACATATCCTTCAGGAAGTCCTGGAAGGGCTCCACTATAATCGCCTTGATAGACAAGAGATTGTTTTTGAGCTTCTGCAACTTTTAAAGCATGTTCTTGCATATCTAAAGCAGACAATTCTTCAAATGTTTGATATTCTAAGCCTTCTGCTTCAGCATCAGATTCCACTTTGATATCAATATGATATCCAGTTAATTTTACAGCAAGTCTAGCGTTAACGCCTTTTCTACCAATCGCTAAAGATAAAGAATCATCTTTAACAACCACTAAAGCGGCTTTCTTTTCGCTATCAACTTTCACTCCGACAACTTGTGCTGGTTTTAAAGATTCCATGATGTATAAACCAACGTTGTCTTTGTAAGTGATGATATCAATCTTTTCTTTGGAAGCACCGTTACCTAATTGGGAAACGACTTTTTGAATTCTGGTACCATTTGGACCAATACATGCTCCCGCTGGATCAACATTGATATCTTTAGAGGTGACAGCAACTTTACTTCTTTCACCAGCTTCTCTAGCGACAGCCACAATTTCAATTGTGCCATCATATATATCGTGAATTTCTTCGGTCATGATTGCTTTTAAGAAGCCTTCTGAGGAACGAGAGACAACAATATGAGCGCCTCTAGGACCAGTAGCGACATCTTCGACAAATAATTTAATAGTGTCACCTAAAGCAAATTTTTCATCTCTAATCATTTCTTTTCTGGTGAGATAGACACTGGCTTTACCGATGTTAACAGTAGCACCTCTTTCATCGAATTGTTCCACTCGACCAGTGATTAAAGTATTAATCTTATCTTTAAATTGTTCGTGTAAGACTTCTTTTTCCGCTTCGGCGAATTTTTGTTTTAATAAAGACTTAATGGTAATGACCATTGCCTTTCTTAATTCTTCGATAGGGACATAGATGCGGTATTCATCACCGACTTTGTAACTCTTTGCCTTATCTTCGTTGGCGTCCTCGACAGAGATTTCAAGTAAATCGTCTTGTACATCTTCAACAACGTTTTTAATTTGATACATTTCAAAAACGCCTTTATCAAGATCGATATCCACTCCCACGAGTGCGTCATCCGCTCCTAGAGATTTTCTAAAAGCTTTCATCATGGATTCTTTTAAAGCTTGAATAACTACATCTCTAGAAATTCCTTTGTTGACCTCAATGGCCTCAAGGGCAGCATTGACTTCATTCACGTTAATAGCCATAAATAATTACTCCTTAAAATTTAATTGCTAAACGAATTTTATATATATTACTAAGTAATATAACAATGTTATTTACTCTGGTTTTATTTTTAACTGCGACAATGATTTCATTTTCCTTAACATCCACTAAATCGCCTTCAAAGATATTTTCTCCTTTAATAGGATTAGTGACGTGAACATGCACGTATCTATTAATATAATCCTTTAAAGATTCAATCTTTAGAGGCTTCTCGGCCCCTAAAGAAGAAATATCTAGGATATATGGTTCACTAGAAGAGTCAATCTCATCTAAATATTTAGAAAGTTCTTCACTTAGACTAACAATCATGTTCATATCGATCGGCTCAACCTTATCCACAACAATAGATAAAATTAAGTCACCTTTGTCCTTCTTGCTAGATAAAGAAACAAAATCATAACCTAAAAGGTTAATCTTGTCTTTGAGTTTGCTTTCAAGTGATTTAATGTCCATATATCTCCTTTAAAAACAAAGAGTGCCTATCCGGGCACTCTTATTCAGAGTAATGCGTCTATTCTATTACTAAACGCAAGAGTGACGTCCTCCCCCACTTATAGAAGATGGGGGCTTCCCACTCAAGAAATCTAGTGATTCCAGTATCAATGGGCTATCCCCGAGAGTCCCTCGGTTAAGAATATTTTGTATCAAGATATACAACTTGTTTTAACTATTTAGTCAAATTCATCCCCACCTATAGAGGTACCCCTCAATTTAAAAAACCGCAGTGGGGTCTTCTTTGACACTATGATAAATATACATATGTATTATTTAAAATGCAAACACTTTATTTATTTAAGAAGATAATTTTCTTTAAATGGCCGCTTTTCTTTTTTGAGTGAGGATAAGTTTCAATATAAGAATTAGTGGATTCATCAAATTTCTTTAAGGCTGATTCGCCATAACGAAGTCTAGAAAATTCTTCGATATTATTAAAAGAATAAATTTTATGACCTCTAAAATCATATTCTTTAAAAGGATAGATAACTGAGCGAGGGAAGGCTAAGGAATGCACCATTTTATATGGATGGTCTTGAAAAGGAATAATCACAGTTTGAGAAACATAATCGCTATTTTTATATTTCTCAGCAACCCTCTTTTCAAATTCTAATAACTTTCGTCTAGTTCTATTAATCTTAAGATGAAGGAAAGCATCACCCACCACATATTTAATAATTTTATGTTTACTATATCTAATAAGTTTTAGATGTTCTTTTCTGTCCTTAGGAACGCCCATAAATAGGCAGACATCGACAAATAACCCTCTATCTTTGGTGTGGTCAGGAAGAGTAAATCTATTAGCTTCTTTAACGTATGTATTTTTATCTCGAATTTTTAAAGCTGGAATTAGAGGATTATATCTTGGATTAGTTAAATAACAATCAAAAGTAAAATTATCCTTCAAATCGGTTTTTAACGCTTCGACAAATCTTGAATAATCAAAGTAATCAATAACAATATCTGCATCATCATCCCAAGGGATAAAATCTCCATATTTATATAGGCCAAGCGCGCTACCAAAACTTAAAGCGTAATCAATCTTGTGTTTACGGCAGATGCGATCAATTTCTAGAATAATTTGAAAAACGATGTCTTGAACTGTTTTGTTATCGACATCGTTATTATTTTGATCTTTAGCTAATATATATCGATTGTTATCGACAATAAATTCATTCATTTTAATGATATGGGTTCACGATGATTGTGCCGTCTAAACAAACAACTTCTGTGGTTTTTGCTTTAGCAAGCCAGTTAGAACCTCTTTTAATTTTTCTCCATTCAGCTTTAGTGCCTGCATAATTAACTCTTTCTAACTCCACACAGTTGAAGAAACAGTTGAAGCCAATTTCTTTAATAGAATTTGGAATTGAAACAACTTGTAAATTTAAGCAGTTAGCAAATGCTCCTGCACCAAGTTTAGTAATATTAAGTGGAATGTTAGCGACAATTAAATTTTGATTTTCACTAAAAGCGTGACCGCCGATTGATTCTAGATTTGGTGGTAAGGTTGTGCTTTCAGTATATTTAACTTTGTTAATTTCATGAACTTTAGAAACGTGTTCCACGGTAATTTCTTCATCTTGAAGTTTAAGATCTTTTTCTAAAATCGAATCTCTAAAATATGAGCCGTGGAAGCTAGCAAAGAAAATCGCAAAGAATAAACTAACTCCTAAAGGAATTGCGGTTAACCAAACGAATAAATCTGCTGGAGGAGTTGTTAACGCTCTCACTGTAAAGAAGATGAATATGAAACCGATAAATATCAATAAAGTAAAGATAAAATCGGTAATTGCAATACGCTTCACAGCAGCAGAGCTCTTTAAATAGCCTTTGGCTAAATGGATGATTGATAAAATAATAAGCACTACTGATAAAACCATAATAAGAGCAAGGATGACACCCATAGCCACAAATGTGTACATCACTGCTTGTGACATTGCTGGGTTTTCGCTAGGATCAAATAATCCCTGTGACATCATGTCAATATATGGGTTAGAGGCCACTATACTTGGTGAACCTGTAAATAGTTGACTAAATAATTCAGTCAATTTATCAATTGTGTATCTAAAAATATCTAATCCATTTAATCCACTACGGAAATCAACTGGAACATCAGAATATAAAGGGATGAATAATAAGCAAAGAGGGAATAATGAAAAAATCAAAGTGAAAATTGCATAGACATTATTAGATGCGCTATGAGGATGGTTCACTTTCCAACCATTTACTTCTTTAATTTTTCTAAGTTTTTGATTTCCCATATCTTCTACGCTATCAATTATTACATAATTAGACTATATTTTAAAACCATTTTCGATTGCTTTTTGATATAAAGAGGAGGCTAGAGCCTCACTTTTCTCCACTCCAATCCCATCTTTATAATATAAAGAGAGATTATATAAACAACGTGGTTCATTGATATTAGCCCCAATTTCATAATAATATCTCGCTCTAGCAAAATCTTGTTTGACGCCTAATCCACTTGCATAGCAAAGTCCTAAATAAAATATACAATCTGGATCTTTTTGCTTAAAGCCAAGGGAGAAATAATTAAATGCTTCTTCATATCTATGAATTTGATAGCAAACCTTCCCTAAAGAAGCATAAACTTCCACTTCTCCTAGATCTAAAGCTTTTTTAAGCAAAGATAAAGCAATTTCTAAATCCTTAGAAACTACTTTCCCTTCAATATATAGTTTTGCTAATAGTTTAATAGAAGGAACATGATTTGCGCTGACCCCATAAGTTAAATATGGAATGGCGCTAGCATAATTTCCTTCTTTAATGTCTAATAAGGCTAGATTATATCCACAAGCCTCATCGCCAAGTTCATAACCCTTTTTATAGTAAGATTTCGCTAGGTCAAAATCCGGTTTATCAATTAACCCACAAGAATAGATATATCCAAGTTTTCTAAATGCTTCTGGCTGATTAATATATTTTAATCTTTCGATTTCTAATTTCGCGTGATATAGGTCGTTATTTTCAATATAAAAATTGACCAAGTCATTGATCGCATTAATATCACCGATAGAGGCTCGTTCGTGGAGTTTTTCTATTTCGTAAGAATTCATTTATAATTCGCTTAAAGAAGAGATTACTATTCCGTCTTCGCTTCCATAGATTCCTTCTCGATCTAAAAGAATAGGAGTCACACTGGCATTAATCGCTGCTTTTTTGTCATCAAGTGCATCGCCAACATAGCAGATCTTGCTTTTATCAGTTAAGGATAATAATTCCATTGCCTTATAAATTGGCTCTGGATTTGGTTTATGTTTTTCAGTGTCATCATTACCGATAATGACATCAAACATTTTTTCATCAAAATTTAAAAATCTTAAGACATCTTTAACATGCTTAACATTGTTACTAGTAACAATGCCTAATTGTTTTCCTTTGCTTTTGAGCTTTTTTAAAGTCGGCAAAACATCTTCATAAGTTTTAGTTAATTTCAAAACAAATTCAGCATCTAATAAAGCGCGAATATTCTTTTCAAAAATATCCATCGCCTCTTGATTCATTGGCGCCCCTAATTCTTCATATCCTTGAATTAAAGGGATTCTCATCAATCTTAAAACATATCCTTCGGGGACATCGACACCCACTGAAGCATAGGCGCCGTGAAATACTTCTACTAAAGAATCATGCGAGTCCACTAAAGTACCGTCAAAATCAAATAAATATGTCTCAATAGTTTTCATAACGAGTAAATCTTAAAGTAAAAAAAATAATAAATAAAGAATTTTATTGATTATTAATATATATGTTCTATAATCTTTGAGTTATGAAAATTAGACTAGCAACATTTGTATATAACGTAATCTGCAATATCCCTGTCTGTTTCTTCCTTTGCTTAGCGGCTGCTATTACGGGAGCAAGCAAGTTTGATGGAGGAACATTAATCATCGACTTCCAGGCTATAGAATGGATTAATATCTTATATAACTTCTTAGTGGGATTCACCATTGCGATGTTAATTGGTAATTTTGTTCCATTAACTAAAATCGGTAGATGGTTCACCGCTCTATTTGGAATTAAAAACGATACATATACTGGTAATATGCCATATCGTTTACTAGCAACTTTAATTACTACATTAATCTTCTATGTTGCTATTACACCAACTCTTACATTATTCAATTACTTTGTTTTAAAGATATATACCACTCCTGCTCAAGCAGGAATCTCATTCCTAATTAACATTCCAATTATGTTAATTGTCGGCTTTGTAAGCTCATTACTAAATGATATTGCAGCCTATAAAGTCGCTCATATGATTGACGCTGACTTCTAAGATCTCACAAAAAAGTGAGATTTTTTTATACTATGTATAACTCTAGTTTTTTTGTACTATTAAAAACTTTTTTTGCAAAAAAATCGAAAAAATCCCCTCTTTATATAATGTAGGAACTTATCATAACTAGACATAGTTAGATGGTTTCTACTCTTCTAGGTAATCAATATCTAGAGAATCTCGTTAAATATCACTTCTTCGTTGATGACAACAACATTAAGCATTATTCAAAATTCTTAACCAGCGTCATTCTCGACAAATGGCATAAAAGGGAAGAAAAGCTTAAAAGGATGTCTGGAGAAGAGGAAAAGAAACAAGCAGATGGATTCGATGAGCTTGATGATATTGATTTAGAACCAAACACAGAGAACTGGTTAGGAGAGAGACTGATGAGCAGAAGAAAAAGATATATAAAAGGCAGAGTTTATAAAGTTAATGATTCCATTTTAACTGGCCACGTTAAAGAAAATAGAAGAGTTGTTGCAACCAACAACAACCCAGAAGAAGCAACTGTTAGAAGAATATTAACGGCTGGCAAAGGTAGAAATTCTCAAAGAGGAATTCCAATTGAAAAATATCCAGATATTAGAAGGAAAAGCGTTGTTGAAAACAGAACATTTCGAAAAGCAATATCTGGAAAGCCGCTAAAAGTTAAATATATGAAAAAGACAAAAACTAGATTAAACAAGTGGGATGCAAAAAAGATTGGCATTAAATAAAAAAATGCGTGCCTATAGCAGACACGCTTCTAGATCTAGAGGTCAGATTACCTGACAAAAACATTAAACCAAATTGGATATATTTAGTCAATAAAAAGGAGAAATTCATGCAAGAAAAAGGAATTTTATAAACAGCACACCTCTTTATATAGACATCCTAACGCTAACAAACCTAAAGACGAGAAATTCTTTGTTGAAAATAGAGTGTATCTAGATCATAAAAAAATCATTTCATGAAAGGGTTTATCCATGGAAATGGAACGTAAACGATAAAAGGAAAATTAAAAGAATAAAAAAAGGACGTAGAACTCGCTAATTAAAGCCGTATATACATCCTGGAAATATTAAATCAAATTCCAAATCTTATTTCAAGAAAAAAAGGAGGAAATCAATGAAGAAATCAATGAAGTTATCTAAGCAAGTTATCAGAAGTAATAAAACTCATTTATCACTTCGCAAAAAGGCAAAAATAAAAATTGTTAAACGTCGAACACCTCAAGAAACAAGCAACTATAAAAAGCAGAAGGAAATAAAAAAACGCGATGAACCACATAGGGCTACTGCACCGCGACTTCAATATTAAATCAAAGAATTAAATTTTAGTCAATAGCAAAGGAGAAACTCATGCAAGAAAAAGTAACAAAAAACTCCTTTTAGGAGTTCTTGCATTTTTTTAGATGATAATTATTTTTGATTAATAGAATCTGCAGTTCTTTTTTTAGCATGGAAAGCTAAGCCAAGAGCGTCAGGTCCGCAGTGACTACCTGCAGTAGGATTAACATAAATGACTTCGATTTTAAGATCTTCTCCATATTTTTCATGAAGTTTAGCTTTAACATCATCCACTAAATAGTCAGCATCACTATGAGCGATAACACATGGATATTTCTTAATATCAACTTGGAGTTCATCAACATATTCTAAAATCTTATCAATCGCCTTTTTACGACTCATGGCACTACCAATAGAAGTCATTTTGCCGTTTTCACCAATATAGATAAGAGGTTTAACACCCATCATTCCACCCATAAAGGCTTTAAATCCTGTAACACGTCCACTCTTTTTGAAGAATTTGATATTATCAGCAAAGAAATAAAACGCCATTTGATCAATACCGGTTTTAGCCCATTCAACAATTTCATCAATGGACTTACCTTCTTTATATAACTTTGCAACCTCTAAAGAACAAACATAGCCACCTACGGTAATACCTTTAGTGTCTACTAGTTGAATTCTTCTACCTGGATATTTTTCTAATAATTCTTTAATAGCTTCTTCACATACATCGATAGAAACAGTCATCACTCTAGAGAAGTGAACATAAAGAATATCTTTTCCTTCTTTTAAAGTTGGTTCGAAATATTCAATATATTGAGCCTTACTAAGTGCACATGTGGTTGGTAAAACCCCACCTCTAAGCATTTTATAAAATGCTTTATAGTCAAAGGTGTCACTATCTTTAAATGGATAGACTTCTTCTTCAACTACATAAGGCATAGAAATTAAGCCAGCGTCATAATGTCTAGCAATTTCTGGAGTGATATCGCAATCAGTATCAAAAAATAATTTATACATATATTTTCCTTCTTTCTTATTTGGTCGCGTTTTTATTTAAATAATCTAATACATCTTTAACTGTTTCAAAAGGAATCGCGTCAGTAAATTCCACACCAAATTCTTCTTCCATAGACATGGATAACATCATCATTCCGATAGAATCAATGCCTAGGTCCACTAATTTGGTGGATTCGGTCGCATGTTCTGCGTCAGAATCTGGCATATTTTGTTTAATAAGTTTTTTTAATCTTTCTAGCATTAGTAAATTCCTATTAATAAATCATATATATCTTGTTTACCTGGAATTAGACCAATTTCCACTTGAGGGTAGTCTCTATTTAAAACTTCCATAATTTCATTAGCCAATTCTTCTGATAAAGCTTGTCCAAAGAACACAAAAGCAAAGCTTTTATCTTCAATATCTTCAATTTTTGAGAATGCTTCTAAAGTAGCTTCAATAATATCTTCTTGATAGCCAATTAATTTATGACCAATCGCTTCAACATAACTTCCTTTAGGAGCAACTTCGCCATCAATGTTAGCCTCTTTACCGCTTTTAAAGATGGTCAAAGGAATCATTCCTTGTACACCTTCTAATAAACAGTCTTCCACTTCTTTAGGAGATAAATCTTCATCAAAGTAATTGTTGAGGGCCGCAAAGCCTTCTTGAATGTTTTTAGTTTCAATGACATGGACTTCGCTATCTTTATATAAATCCGCGGCTTGATGAGCGGTTTTAATCATATTAGATTCATTAGGAAGAAGGAATATATCATCAGCGTTAACATAGTTAAAAGCATCAATTAATTCAGCCACACTAGTGTTCATGGTGGTGCCACCATTTAAGACTAAATCAGTTCTTAATCCTTTGAAGGATTCAATAATCCCGTCTCCTTGAGCGACAGTGATAATTGCGATTTTCTTTCTATCATCGCGTTTTTTATTTTCTTCTTTGATGACGTTGTTATGTTGAAGAGCCATATTTTCCATTTTGAAAGCTACAAATTCACCAAATCTTTGGGCGTATTCAATAACTTCATAAGGGGTTTTGGTGTGAACATGCACTTTAACAATAGTGCCAGTTTGGAAGCACACTAGAGATTCTCCATGACTTTGCATCCAAGCGATAAAGGAATTGATATCAAATTCACTAACGTTAATTTTGGAATTTAATAATTGAAGCAAGAATTCAGTACAGTATCCAAATTCTAATTCACTATTCTCGTTAAATGCGGAATAGTCAATTTTATCCATTGGACTAGATTCTTCAACTTCAGCGTCATCAGTATCTTCTAATTCTTTGCCGATAAAGAAGGATAGATATCCTTCAAAGATTGTTAATAATCCTTTTCCTCCGGAATCTACCACTCCATTTTCTTTTAAAACAGGAAGTAGATTTGGAGTGTTATCTAAAGATTTTCTCATCTCTAATACTACTTTAGTAAAGAAATCGAGATAATTTTCTTTTCCGGTAATACAGTATTTAGCAGCTTCGATAGATTCTCTTGCCACTGTTAAAATTGTGCCTTCAGCAACATCTGCGCAAGCGTGATAAGCATTTTTATACGCACCCACCATCGCAAAAGCGAAATCTTGAACGGTTATTTCAACTACATTAGCAATAGCATCGGCAAAGCCTCTAAAATATTGACTTAACAAAACTCCAGAGTTCCCTCTAGCCCCGAATAACATGCCTCGAGCAAATTCATCAGCGATCTTACCAACTGAAGCATCATCATCACTAATAGTTTTAAGTCCATTAGAGTATGTAAGTTTCATATTAGTGCCAGTATCGCCATCAGGAACAGGGAAAACATTCAAATCATTAATAATTTGAAGATGTGCCACTAAGTTTTTATATCCAAGTTTTAATAGTTCAACAAATGTTGAGCCATTAATTACTGATTGTGTATTCATAAATAATATCGTTAATAGTCTACTTTCAACCTTGACTATTATAATAAATTATAAATATTAT